>JBJXEZ010000163.1:0-3750 GCA_046153695.1 Saprospiraceae bacterium | reverse complement strand
GTATCGTCGGACATTTGCCGCCGCTAAAGCAGGGCGCATAACTCAGTTGGTTCAGAGTGGCTGCCTTACAAGCAGCAAGTCGGAGGTTCGAGTCCTTCTGTGCCCACCAGGCCACCTTCGGGTGGCCTTTTTTGTGCCCATATCACACCTTGACAGTTATGATAATTGATGCAGGCCGGTATTCTAAAACGGCTGGCGCTGAAATTCTCACCAATTGACCCGAGCCGTAACCCAAATATTTCTCCCCGGAGCATTAATACCCGAAGCAAATACCCGGTACTTCGAGTCAAGCAGGTTATCTACTCCGATATTGATCGAAAGCGTTCGCAAGAACTGATAACCGGCTCGCAGATTGACCGTTAGCCAGGCGGGCATACCGTCGGGCGGTGCGTATCGCTCATTGTCCTCACCGTTTAGCAAATAATCAGCGATTGGTTTTTTACCGTTGAAAACAGCAAAAGCCTCCATTTGAAAAATCGGTTCATGCCAGCGCAACCCTATCCTGCCGTGCAGAGGCGGAATATGGTCAAGCGGGCCGTCGCCATCTGTTTCCTCAATACGGCCCACGGTATAAGCAACTGTCGCAGTGGCGGCAAAGCGGGCAGTTATGTCCATTGCAAAGGAACTTTGAAAACCCCATAGCCTTGCCCGGCGCTTGTTCTGGTTGGCAAAAACGCGGCTTAGCGTGCCATCATACAAAATGGAATCCAGGCCCTGAAACCGGAACTTATCGGTCACGATGGCATCGCGCATGATGGTAGTCCAGACCACATTTTCCCAGCGGAAACGCCCGCTTGCCTCCCACACGGCGTTCAGATCGATGTTGAACGTTTTCTCCGGCGCAAGGTCCGGGTTGGGTACGATCACACTCCCTGGCTGCGACTCGAACACCTTGCCGAGGTCGTCCACATTGGGTACCCGGAACCCGCTGGCTGCATTTATGGCTATTCGCCAGCCTGATTTGGGTCGCCAGATTACGCCAAGGCTGCCCGACGCGACCAGGTGCTGTTGCCGGGTTTCGTCAAACGGAAAAGGGAAAAATGATTTGTCCAAAAAACGGGCCCTCAGCCCGGCCGTGCCAGCGCGGGCACCAGCACTGATAGTCCAACTGCCTTCACCGGGATGCCAATCGTGCGTAGCACAAAGGGCCGCCTGGTATTGGGTACTCCCGCCATCAGGGTAGCGGGTGTCCAGCGGCTGGAGCTGTCCGTTCTCCACGTTTTCCGCTACCGCAGCCGATTGCACATCGTTCAACTGGAAATCCACCCCGAGGCGCAGGTTCCGGGCGGTCCAGTTTTTTTCGGCCACTGCGACCAACCCGTACACCTGCACGTTTTCCGTGCGGTATTGAAGTTCAGTTCGGCCGAAGCGGCGCTGATGCCGGCTTTCTTCAATATCCTGAAAATTGGCTATAGCACTGAATCTGTCAAACAAGCCCGCGTCTTCGGCTGTAAATGTATATGCCGCCAACAGGCGTTTTTGGGGGCCGTAGTACCATTCGGCGTTGCGCAGTGTAGTGGTGGGGTCGGTGTCAGTGAGGCGATCATAGCGCGGGATATTCGAAGAATTGCTGAACTGGAAATTGAGCGTATGCGTCGTGTTGTCGTTGGGCCGCCACAGGATTTTTTCGAGAAAATCGTATTGGCGGTAGCCACTGAATTTTTGCACAAGCGGATCACTGTTTCGCAGCAGCGTGTCTTTCCCGGCAACGCGTTGGGTGTAATAATTGCGCAAACCAAACGAATCGGAAGGTGAACTGCTCGCACCCATGCTCAAGTCGCCAAAATCACTAAACGTGAACGAAGTAAATGACCCAAGCCGCCCACCGCCGATACTGATGTCGGCATGGGCCGTTTTTTCGTCGTTGACCGTTCCGTATCGCATGAAGGCGTTTCCGGTCGTGCGAAGCCGCTCGCCGGCTCCGGCTAAAACGGGTTTTTTGGTAAAAAAGCAGATAACCCCGCCAAGAGCATCGCTGCCGTAAACCGTAGAGGCTGGGCCATAAAGAATTTCAGCGCGTTCGAGCGCGGCATTATCCAGCGTAATGCTGTTTTGCAGGTGCCCGCCCCGATAAATGGCGTTGTTCATACGCACACCATCCACCACAAGCAGCACTCGGTTGGCCTCGAATCCGCGCAAGATTGGGCTGCCGCCACCCTGTTGACTTTTTTGGACAAAGACACCGGCTGAGTTGCTCAGCAAATCGGCGGTCGTTTGTGCATTTGCCCAGGCGATGACCCGTTGCGGCAAAACATGCACCAACTGCGCTACGGCTGTACGGCCCTGGCTGGTACGGTTGGCCGAAACGACGGTTTCCCGCAAAGGCATCACTTCAAGAGTGGAATCGGTTTCCTGTCCAGACAGAAACCCTGTGAAGAATAGATATAAGGTGAAAGTCAGGATGGTCTTGTTCATGGAACGATAATTTGAGCCAGAGCCGCGTATCCGCAGCAATAGCTTTGCAGGCCCAGCATGTCAAATCGGGCGCGAAAACAAATGGATGGAAAAATGTGCTGGAATCCCCGGTTATACTTTTGGCGGAGGGCCGTGTTGCGGCATATTGACCTGACTGAGTGGGATGCCGGGCAAATGGAATACCACCCGATTTTCTACACATACAAAACCGGGCAGTCGGGGCATTTCGGGTGGCATCGCTCCAGCGTGCAGCCACTTGGCCAACAAGGTGTACAGCGTTGGCGGGGCTGGATGAGACTGGTTTGCGTCGCCCATAACAACTGGCATCAACAATTGTCCCAGTTCGCGGTGCAGGCGTTCCTCCCGGACATCGCGGTAGAGGCGAAGCCGCACGGAGTCGCTCTCGATGCGAAGACTGGCGATATCGAACATTTGTCCTTCCAACCTCAGTTCGTTTTCATCCACCAGGCAACGTTTGAAAATGCGAATACTGAGGGTGCGCTCGATCAGGTGGGCGGGCTGCTGCCGTATGGTTTCGCGGGCCGACTGGCGTGCGTCCACAAGGGCCAGTTGCCACGTTACGAGCCACCCTGCTGCCTGGAAACCGAGCAGGGCAAGCAAAAGGGCCGTTTGGATGGCCTTCCAATGTCGAAGCGCACACAACAAAACCGGGCGTTTTTTTTGGGCAAGGTAGCGCGTTGCTGCCAATTTGTCGAGACTTGAAATTTAACCCAATACTACGATGGTGCCAACCTACCGCCGCCCCCAGCTACCTGCATCGAGCCAGTAAATCAGTTTTAGCGTGACCGAGTTATCCTGCGGAGCACGCATCGTTTTTTGGAAATTTTGGAAAAATCCGTCGTCGCGGATGTCATCCCCCACAAAGACCGCATCCTTCCAGATAATATTGAAAAAACTGCCGGGGGCAAATTGCCAGGTATAGACCAGGTCAATGTTAAACAAATTGAAGTTCTCGTCGGCGTGGCCAGCCCAATCGGACGGGGACAAGGTGCCATCTTCATTCAGATTGAGGTATTCCAGATAATACAATTTGGTCCAGTAATGCCGTGCCCGGAAGGCCAGGTTCATACGGGGATTGAACAGGTAGTCTACCGACACTGTATTGTCGAAAGTGGTAATGGCGCGTTTTCCGATGACGATGTTGTCGGGGTTGTCCCAATTGACTGCACCAAAATTGGCGAAATCCTTTTGTATTTTCAGGTTGCCCGTGAGCCGCAGGTGGTTGTTGGCTACCCAGGTCGGGCGCAGCTCTGCCCCGATGAGCGGATCATTAGGAATGGGGCTTTCGGCAAATTGGAGTTCGGCAGAGCAGTA
>JBJXEZ010000049.1:0-48318 GCA_046153695.1 Saprospiraceae bacterium | reverse complement strand
GTTGAGGCGAGAGGAGGGCGTTTAGTGGTGCCTAAACTACCGACGAGCAACGAAAACAGCAGCAAAACAAGGCCGCCAAATTTGTACCTTTATTCCAGCGCCGTTCCTTGCTAACAATCCTTGTGCTTTTCATGCATCTTTCAACAAAACTGTACGTCATGCGTCAACTCGCCCTTCTTGTATGCCTACTGGCTCTTGGGCTTAGCCTTTCCGCCCAAAAAGCCCTGAATTTTTGGAAACCCGTTTCCGAACAAACGATTGAAGTCCCCGAAAATGCCGTGCGCTCCCTGCGTCCCGTCCGGTACCACACCTTCCGACTGGACTACCCCGCCATGACCTCGGCCCTGCACCAGGCCCCCATGGAATTCACGGCAGCAGCCCGGCAACAGCCTTTGTTGCTCGAATTGCCCACTGCTGACGGGGACATGCGCCTCTTCCAGGTTTGGGAATCGCCCATCATGGAACCTGAACTTTCGGCCAAGTACCCGGAAATCCGTACCTACGCTGGCGTTGCGGCTGATGGCTCCGGCACTATTGTGCGATTGGGAGTCGGGCACCTCGGTTTTCACGCTTTTGTGTTCGGTACTGATGGCAGCTCCCAGTCGGTACGTACCTATGTGGACGGCCAAAAAGCAGATTACATTACCTACCGCCTTTCCGACCTGCCCATGGACGAGGCATTGGCCAACGGCAATGCCCGCTGTGGTGTCGAAGATCATGCATTTGATGCCGAGACCATGGAAAAACTGCTGGAAAACGGCCCTGCAGCCAGCGATCGCGGCGGCGCCTTGGTTGACCTGAAAACCTACCGAATCGCTATAGCAGCCCGAGGCGAGTACTCCGAATTTTATGGCTTCCATGTACCCACCATCTTGTCTGCCATCAATACCGCCCTCAATTACATTGTGACCATTCAGGAACGCGACTATGGCGTGCGTCTTATCCTGATCGCCAACAATGACCAGATCATTTTCCTGGATCCCGCCACTGACCCGTACTCCGGCAATACCGTAGGCGACTGGATGAACCAGAACCCAACGGCCATCAACTCCGTTATCGGTAGCACTTCCTACGATGTGGGCCACGTTTTTTCCCGCTACATCACCGGAAACCAGGTCGGCGTGGTCAGCGGGCGTATTTGCAACCAGATCGGCAAGGCCCGAGGCGCTTCTTCCGCTCAAAACACCAACACGGAATATTTCTACCGCGTGGCTGCGCACGAGTTTGGCCACCAGGCCAGTATTAGCCACTCGTGGTCCAATTGCCCCGGCTCCGAGCCACAATTGGCCGCCGGGACAGCCTACGAACCGGGCAGCGGCAGCACCATTATGTCATATGCCGGCTCTTGCTCGAACAACAACAACATACAGAACGACGGCGATTCGTACTACCACATCGCTTCCATCTTGCAGGCCAAAAATTTCGTTTGGCAAGACGAGGGCAATACCTGCGGTGGCGTGGTGCCCACCTCGAATAACGAGCCGACGGTTTCCATCGTCAGCCCGAAAAACGCCTCAATACCCGTTGGCACGCCCTTCCGGCTCACCGCTTCGGGCAGCGACCCCGACGGTAACGCACTGTCCTACTGCTGGGAACAGTACGATCTTGGGTCGTCAACCCAACTGGGCATGCCCACAGGCACCGCGCCCATGTTTCGCTCCTTTTTGCCCACCGCTCAGCCCACGCGCTTTTTCCCGCGTATGGAAACGATTGCTTTAAACCAATCCGATGTAGCAGAAGTGGTACCGCAGTACGCCCGCGGGCTGACGTTCCGGGTAACCGTGCGCGACGGAAACGCTGGTCAGGACTGGGAAGAAATTAAACTGACCGTGAGCACACAAGCCGGGCCATTCTCCGTGATTTACCCGAACGCTAACGGTATAACGTGGACACGGGGCGAAGATCGCGTGGTCGAGTGGGATGTGGCTAATACCGACAGAGCACCAGTCAATAGCAAGTTAGTCAATATCAAAATGAGCCTTGACGGCGGCTTTTCGTATCCGATCACCTTGGCTACCGGAATACCCAACAATGGCCGCGCTTGCATCCGGGTGCCCAACAATACCACGAATCTGGCCCGCATCATGGTAGAATCGGAAGACAATGTTTTCTTCGACATCTCCAACAGCAACTTCCGGGTGGAAGCGCCAGCCCAACCGTCGTTTAGCCTGTGCGCCTCCAACGTGGCCGACACAATTTGCCTGCCCACACAGTTTAGCAGCATCTTCAATTCCACGGCTATTTCCGGCTTTGCCGGCTCGCTCGACCTGAGTGCAACCGGCTTGCCCCCGGGTGTGACGGCCTCCTTCACCCCCAACCCGGCACCGCTCGGCACTGACGTGACAATGACCCTGAACATGCCCGCCAACCAACCGGAGGGCACGTTCAACCTGACGATCAGCGCAACATCGGGCACCACTACCAAAACCTTTGTGAAAGTGGTCTCGATCTTCAATAATGATATTTCCGGGCTTTCCCTGAAATCACCAACCAACGGAGCCGTCGGTCAAAACCGCGCCCCGGCACTGCGCTGGAACGCCACGCCTAATGCAAATACCTACGAGATACAACTGGCATCCAGCCCGACTTTTGGCGCAGGTACTATCATTGCCGAACTGAGCGGAATCTCGGTAGACAGCTTCCAGGTGCCCCTGCTT
This sequence comes from Saprospiraceae bacterium, assembly GCA_046153695.1. Lineage (GTDB taxonomy): Bacteria > Bacteroidota > Bacteroidia > Chitinophagales > Saprospiraceae > M3007. The sequence continues at coordinate 45,661 of JBJXEZ010000049.1, read as the reverse complement.
TTGGAAAAAGGCACGGTGTACTATTGGCAGTTCCGTGCCCAAAACGAATGTGGTCCGAGCGCTTGGTTAGGACCATTTGTGTTCTCAACCCTGGTGGACGTGTGCGCTACCTTTGCCGCTACCGACCTGCCCAAAAACATCCCGGCTACTATTTCTACAATTGACTCGAAAATCAACGTGCCTGCCAGCGCAATCATAAGCGACGTGAACGTGAAAAAAGTAGAAGGGAGCCACACGTTTTTCCGGGACCTGGAGCTCCGCCTTATCAGCCCGACGGGGACAGACGTGCAGCTGCTTTTTCAAAAATGCGGCGGCTACAATGGCACATTCTCTTTCGGCTTCGACGACACCAGCCCGGACGTGTTTGACTGCCCGCCGTCCAAGACCGGAAAAATCTTGAAACCGGCGCAGCCTCTGAATGCCTTCATCAACCAAAATGCGAGCGGCCAGTGGACGCTGCGGGCGAAGGACAACTTCATCAGCTCTGGAGGCACGCTTACGGCTGTGGAGTTGGAGTTTTGCTCCAGCAGCTCCCTCAACCCGCCCATCTTGATCAACAACAATACCCTGGTGCTCCAGCCTGGTACGAATGCCGCAGTAGCCACTACCCTGCTCAAAACTACGGACTCGAATAACACGGACGATCAGCTGGTGTACACCCTGATGAGCAAACCCCTGCACGGGCAGTTGCAGCTGAACTGGGCAGGCGAAATACCCGTAGGTACCCAGTTTACCCAGACTCAGTTAAACAATGGCGACCTGCGGTATTTCCACTACGGCACCAACGCCCTTCCCGACAAGTTTTGCTTCTCCGTCACTGACGGCGAAGGCGGCCTAATCTACGATTGCTTCAACGTGCAGCCACTCCCGCTCGGCACCGACGAGGCTCGATCGCTCGATTTTGTGCTGACCCCCAACCCAGCCACCGAGACCGTAAGGCTCGCCTTCGGCGAAAACCTGCGCTCGGATGCCCGCGTCCGCATTTTTGACGCGGCAGGCAGCCTGGTACAGGCATTGCATTTCGCAGCAGGCGACAGCATGTTGTCCCTGAACGTGTCCGGCCTGCCGGAGGGCATGTATGTCATTTCGGTGGATACCGCCGAAGGCAGCGGCGTGCGAAAATTGGTAGTGCGGTAGCGATTAAGAGCATGTTGGGGGTTTTCTGCCAGTGGCAAAAACGAGGGCTTTTTTCGTCAGTTTTTGCCAGTGGCAGAAAACCCCAACATGCTCTAAAGCCCAAACTGCCGCAGGTGGTGGTCGAGGTGCCGCCACATGAGCCGTCCCCAAGCCCGGCGCGAGAGATCGCCGAACACCGGGCTTGGGGAGTACGGCTTGCTTTCCGAAAAATTAACAAACTGGTGGATGGCCAACAGAAGCGCGTGTTTGTCGCGTTCGAATTCGGCTGGCGGCGTGCCTTTTTGGCCCTGGATAAACTCGGTAGCGGTCGCGGCTCCCTTAGGCCACGGCATCAGCCACACGACTAAATCCCGAATGGGCTGTTTGCTGAATACAGCATTCATGGGTTGCGCCGGGCGGTCTCCCGTAGCAGCGCGCAACGGGTCGGTCAAGTGTGGTACACATTGTGCGGCAGTCATGGAGCCCCAACGGCGTTGCCGATCCGGCGTGAATCGGGACAGGCGCTCAATTAGCGCGTCCCTGTCGGTTTGTGTGAGCAAGTTTTTCATGTTTTTTCCTGAAAAAGTGGTGAACGTGGTTCTGGAACAAAGGTGCAAGCACATGACAAACCGATGTTGTGCAAATACGGAGATCCGTTGTGCAACTTCGGAATAATCGGGCTGGCTAATCAAATTGAACCGGAACATTCACCACGAAGGACGCTGGGCGGCTGGCCAAAAAAGTTGGCAAACGCCCGCGAAAATGCCGAGTGATCGTCGTATCCCACTTCCAAAGCCACTTCGGCTACGCTTTTTGTGCGATCACTTTTGAGCAACTCCAGGGCTTGCTCCATGCGATGCTTTTGCAGAAGCCGATAGACTGGCATGCCAAACAATTCGCGAAACCCTTTTTTGAGCAAAAACTCATTGGTCCCCGCGAGGCGGGCCAAACGCGCCAGAGACGGCGGATTGGCCGCGTCTGCGAGCAGGATGCTCTTGGCATAGTGGATTTTCTCCACATCGCGCGGGTGCAAATTCGATGCTCTGGACTTGCCTGGCGCCTGGGTGTCGAGCATAAGAGCGACAAGCTCAAGCAACTTGCTTTCCAAAAAAATTCGGGATGCCATGCCCGTAAAACGCGAATTGATCAATTGAGAAATGGCGGAATACGCCCTGGGGGTCCATCGAAAAGTCGTACAGCTGCACTTGTTACCAAGTCCTGCCGAACGCACAAATCCTGTAGGCAACCTATCGAACTCCGGGCCGAGCAAGGCGGCAAAATGGTGCAGATCAATATAGAACGAGGCAAGGGAGAAATTCCCCTCGAATTCCATGACTTGATTGGTCCGATGGGGCTGAATGAGCATCAAGTTGCAGTTCGTATCGTTAAACCGAGCGCCTGGTACATGGTTCCCCTGGGTCAGGCTGGAATTCCCGTTGAGGCAGTAGTGCAGCCCGGCCATACGGTCGGGGTTCTGAAAAACCCGCTCGATCTGTATCGGCCCACCAGCGCTTTTGGCCAGTGTCAGGTCCAGTCGGGCGTGTTCGCCGAGCACAATCTCACGGTGCTCGACCCGAACAGAATCGGTCTGCAGCAGGCCCGTGGTGGGAAGGGATAAAATCTCCATGCAAATTTATTTTTGTGCCAGATGAAACTTGTGCGGGGGTCAACTTGGGTTTTTTATTGCTCACAATTTTATTAATACTGATGTAGCAACCCTGTCTGCCCGCTCCGATTACGAAGTGAACCGCGAGTAACCCTTTTTTTGACAAAACGGCCGACTACTTTTCCTTGGGTAAACCCTGCTGGATCGTGCTACCCTCGCTGCAGTCCATATACGTTTTTAAAGCACCGATGGATCACGAGGTCTTTTCGTTGGGCAGTGAGCGCCAGGATCCAAACGAGGACATCCGGGTACCGAAGGACGTGATTTTTTCCATAAAACCGGTTTGATACACCGCAAAAAAAACAAAAACTGTGGGCGCATTTAATAAATTGAACACCAAGGAGCCGTCAAACGCTCGCAACTTTGTGCCATGCCAGCACACATACCGATGCGTACCATTTTTTTTCTCCTGCTTTTAGCCCAACAGGCGCTAAGCCAGTCTCCCGAACACCAGTCCTACCGCGCCCACATAGCTGCAGCCAATGCGGCCTTTCGGCTCAACGAACCTATCGAGGCTAAAAAATGGATTGCTGCAACTCCTGCCGGGCAACGTGGTTGGGAATGGCACTACCTGAGCCGCTTGTCCGATGCCAGTACGCAAGCCGTGCTGCTCGGAGGCGACAAGCCCACGAACATGGCGATCAGTTCCGATGGCAAAATCGTCGCATTTTCCCATCTCAACGGAGGTATCCGCCTATGCGACGATCAGCGTTTTCAAGCATTCCGACTACTCGAGGGCCACAGAGCCGCCACATATGCAGTGGTGTTTAGCCCGGACGGGAAAAACCTGTTTTCCTGTTCGCGCGATTCTACTATTCGGGCTTGGGACGTAGCTTCCGGACAGACCCAATGGCAGGCCAGCACAGGCGGGCAAGGGTTTGCCTGCGTGGCCGCCAATCCCAACGGCTCGCAAGTCGCAGTAGCTTCCTGGTACCGTACCAAGGAGCGCGGTGTGATCGGTATCGTACGCCTGTTTGGCGCAAAAAAAGGAGAGTTGATTTGGAAAACCGATTTCGGTGTCAAACCGATATTAGGCCTGAAATTCAGCCCCGACGGCACCCGCCTTGCCGCAGGCAACTGGAACGGCGAAGTCGGTATTTGGAGGCTTGACAACATGGAGGAGGCTCCCCGTATCGTGGATTTTTCCGACCGACGGGACTATACGGCCATTGATGATCTCGATTTCAGTCCCGACGGCAAGTACCTCATCGCTGCCAGCAAATGCGGCGAACCGCGAATTTGGGAAACCGAAACTGGCAAGCGCGTACTCGAACTGCGCGGCCACCGCCAAGCCGTGATGGCTGTAGCCTATGGCTTTGACGGCAGGCACGTTTATACCGCTGGCGACGAAGGCGTAATCCACACATGGGATGCCGCCACTGGCGAGCTGCTGGCCAAGCAGTTCGGTCATGCAGGCCGAATAACCCGGCTGGCCGTGACTGCAAGCGGGCGCGAAATGATGACGTTGTCCGATGACCAAACCCTGCGCCGCTGGAACACAACCACCGGGTTGGAGTTTGCCGATCCGGCTGGTCGCGACAAAGCCGTGTACGCCATCGAGCTTACTCGCAATGGCGGAATGCTGGCCATGGGCGCCCCCGATGGGCATGTTTCATTGTGGGATGCCGCGTCGGGCAAGATGCTTCGGCGGGTAAAATGCCTGGCCGATCCACTCAACGCCTTGGCTTTCAGTCCCGACGGAACTCGGTTTTTGGGCTGCAACTGGGGAAACGAGGTAGGCATCTGGGATACCGGTTCGGGCGATATGGTGCTTCGGCTGGAAGGGTTTGAAGGGGGCAGTAGCGGCTGTTCGTACAGTCCTAACGGGCGTTGGGTTGCCGTTGCTTCGCGAAAAAGTTTTGTTTTCGTGTGGGATGCCCGCACAGGGGTATTGGTGAAAAAACTGGATCGGCCAAGCGGTTGCTACACAGTCGCGTTCAGCCCAAACGGAGGCCAACTCCTTGCTGCCGGGCACGACGGCAAGATCGTCGTTTGGGATGTAGACACATTTGAAAAAAAACTCGAATGGCCAGCGCACAAAGAAACGATCTATTCGCTGTCGTTTTCGCCAGATGGTACGGCAGTGCTCAGCGGTGGCGAAGATCGGGCAGCCCGGGTTTGGAACCTGACCGACGGCACCCTGCGATACGAAATGACCGGGCATGCTCAACGAATTTGGTCAACGGCCTGGTCGCCCGACGGCGCTCGTATCGCCACGGGTTCCGGCGATCTGACCACGGCTCTCTGGGATACCGGCTCTGGCGAACGCATGCTGACGCTGACAACTCCGATAGCCGTGTACAACACGTTTTTCTCGCCCGACGGCAAGCGTCTGTTTGGCAACCAAATGAGTGGCAAACTTTGGGTTTGGGATAGCGCTGTCAAGCCCTGAACAAACTACCGGCCCAATAACGTGGCCAATAACGGGCGCACCAACGCTGCCCGTTCTGCATCCCAGGTCGCCGGTTGGTCGTCTGATACCTGCTCGCCACTGCGGGCCAAGTCCAGCATTTTTTCGCGCTCCGGCCCGGTGAACCGGCTGAACGTACGGCGCAGCAGCGGCAACAGGTCAGGAAAATCCGGTTCTGCGATACCGCAAACCCAGTCGTTCAAAATTTGCCAAAGGGATGGCTGGTGGAGCAACAGGAGTCCGCTACCATGCAAAAAACCCTCCAACCAATAGGCCGCTGCCATGGAAGGTTGGCCGTGTGAAAGCCGATAGCGCATGGCAATTGCTGTTTCACTCGCTGAAAGCACATTTTGTTCGAACAGAAGCCGCTCGCAAAGCCCAGCGAGCAGCGGCGCCCCCTGCCTGGCAATGTGGGTCAGCGCCGTTTGCCACAAGTCTGAAAACACACCGGACCGCCACAGGTATATCGCACGGTTAGCGACGAGTACCCGTTTCAGCACCTCGGCGGCTGCCTCCTCGTTGATACCGGTACACGCGGCTGGCAATGCAATGCAAACCCTTGGCGCGATCTGCTCCAGCAGTTGTTCGATAGCCGGCATATCCATGCGCCGCGCATGACCATAGCGCAACACTTCCACCAGGGGCAGCATAGTATCGACCAAGGCAAGCGCGTCTTGTGCGAGGGCACTTGCAGTGCGCAGTTTTTCCAACAAAAGCGGCAACGCAGCGGGCAGGTCGGATTTTAGCAGGGTATCCAGCAAGTCCACCAGATCGGGCAAGTGATCAGCCTCGCCGATGCGGCGTTGTGCCAGCCGGGCTGCAGCGGCTTCCACGGTATTACCCCAGGAGCCTGCCTCCACGAGCCGTATCTCGTAGTCAGGCAGCCATTTCATCGCCCAGTTTTCATGGAAACCGCCCTCTTTTCGCCCAGTCGAAGCCTCGATTTTTCCCCAGGGAATGCGCAGCAAGTCGAGGCGGTGCAGCAGGCGACTTTTCCGCAGGTGTGCTTCTTCACGTAAATCGAGCGCCAGGGTCTGGGCTTCAGTGCTTAGTTTTAAACGGGCGCTGCGTACCTGCGCCTCGAAGTCGGCCCGCAGAGGCACCACGGGTATAGAATCCGGCACCGTGCCCAATACATCACCGACGATTAGTTTGTGCTCAACTAGCTGAAAAACTGTTTCGGATCCTTCGCAAAGGACCGTCACGGCAGCCTCTCGCAGCTCTTCGATACCGGGCAGGGCCGTGTTGCGCAGGGCAGCCAGGGCATCAGCCAGGCGTACAGCCTCGATGACGTGTGCCGATGACGGCATCTGATCGCGTTCGCGGAGCAACACAGCGGCTTTGCCAAACCAGCGCGTCAGTTCCGGTCCTCCAACCCAGATTTCGCGGTACCAGGCAGGAGCCAAAACGCCGGCACCATAACCGCTTTGGCTGGCCAGCCGATCGAATGACCACGGAATCCATGTGGCTTCGGTTTTCACTTTTTTAAGGCCCTTTAACATCTTGGCATCGTTGGCGGCCGTCGCGCCATCGGCAAGTACTGGTGCGTGCCACGCCCCGCAAACGGCGGCTACTTTTTGAAAACCCTCTTTTCCCGCCGAGCGGATGGCTTGGCGCATGTGCGCCTCACGCAAGAGCGTTTCGCGGGATTCTGCAAAACCACCACTGCTTTTTGTTTCGCGAAGCGCCCGCATTAAATCAAGCACCACATCGAAAACCAATTCGAGGTTTCCCTTGTGCCGTTCAAACGCCGCTTCCCACCAGCGCTCCGGGTCAGAGTAGCCAGCAAGGCGGGCAATTTCAGAGAAAGGGTCGGCGGCGGCCGGGTCAGTTGTTTGGAATACCTCCAGCGCCAGTTGCACAGGAGCATCTTCATCGGACCGAAGGGCAAAGGCCTGGCTCATGGGCAAATCCATGAACCGCACGGGGATACCGCGCTGCAGCCCGAACAGTGCGGCCTGCCATTCGGGTGAAAATTCAGCAAATGGGAAAAACGAAGCCTGACGAAGGTTTTTGGGGTTGTAAACCAGCAATGCCACAGGGGGGGTCATCTGCGAATCAGCAATTACAGGCAGCAGCCAGTCTGCATCGGGTGGCCCCTCGATCAGAATCATGTCGGGCAGATCGCGCTCCAGTTCGGCCAACAGGCTGCGTGCCGAGCCGGGTCCGTGGTGGCGGATGCCTAGGATGCGGGTGTTGTTGGACGTGGTTATGGGTTCCACTCGGTGTCGGGTTTGTCTATCTCGGGTTTTTGCTTTGGTACGGACTGGTCGTTCGGCAAGTGTAGTTTTTTAGGCAATACCTCGCTCGGTGCCACGCCGAAGGCATCGCGGAATGCTTTTGAAAAATACGCCGGGCTGGCAAACCCCACGGCATAGCCAATCTCGGATATATTACCTGTGCCAGCCTCAAGCATTTCTTTGGCCCGCCGCAATCGAAAATTTCGGATAAACTCCACCGGTGGCTGGTCAATGAGCGCCGTTATTTTGCGGTGTAGCTGGCTGCGGCTCATACTTACGGCTGCGGCCAGTTCCTCCACACTGAACTGATCGTTGCTCAGGTTCTCGTCCAGATTTTCCTGTACCCGTTGGATGAAGCGTTCGTCGGCGCTGGTCAGGGCGATTTCCTTGGGCTGGAGAATGACTGTTCGACTGAACTGTTTGCGCAGTGCTTCTCGCAGGCGTACGAGGTTTTGCGCCCGTGTGAGCAGTTCCCGGGCATCAAAGGGTTTGGTCAGATAATCATCAGCTCCCGTTTCGAGGCCTTCGAGCCGGCTTTCCTGCCCGGCGCGGGCAGTGAGCAGCACTACGGGGATATGGCTTGTGCGCTCGTCGGTCTTAAGCGCCGCGCAGAGCTGGTTGCCGTCCATTTCGGGCATCATCACGTCACTGATCACCAGATCGGGCACATGCCGGACAGCTGCTTCCAAGCCTTTTCGGCCATCTGGTGCCAACAGTACCCGAAAGGTTCTTTCCAGTTGTTCGCGAATGTAACTTTGAATATCCGGGTTGTCTTCCACCACAAGGCAAAGGGGGAGCGTTTCGTCTGCCGGTTTCCCGGCATTGGTTCTTGCGGTTGCTGGCATGGGCCGCTCGCGCGGCTGAAGTAGAGTTGCCGCAGACTCTTCAGAACGCTCCTCCGGGGTGAAATCTGCCCGGCTAACGGGTATTTCGACCCGAAAAACCGAGCCTTTGCCCAAGGTGCTTTCGACGGTTACGCTGCCATGGTGTAGCGAGCAGAGGTCTCGAACGAGCGCAAGGCCGATGCCTGTGCCTGCCCCGCTTCGATCCGGGACTTGGTAAAAGCGGTCAAAAATCTTGTCTAATGCTTCTTCAGGAATTCCTGCACCCGTGTCGGCTACCTCGAAATGGAGGCGTTCGCCTGTAATTTCGGCCTTAATGGCCACTGTCCCGCCTGCAGCTGTATGCTTGAATGCGTTGGAAAGGAGGTTGGCGGCCACTTTTTCCAGTTTGTCGCGGTCGAACCATGCTACCTTGGCAGGCATCTGAGAAATGGAAATATCATAACGAACCCCCGCCTGTTCGGCCATGCTTTCAAAGGCATTTGCGAGTACGCGCAGGGTTTGCAGCGGGTCGCCTGGTGCGGCGGAGAGGCGCATACGCCCGCTTTCGAGTTTGGACAGGTCTAGCACCTGATTAATGAGATCGAGCAAACGGTTTGCGTTGCGGCGCAGCAAGTCAAGGCTACGGGTGGGTACTGGCACGGCCTCTCCTCCGCTACTTCGAGCATTGTCGAGCCATTGGTGTACCGGGCCGAGGATAAGCGTGAGCGGCGTGCGAAACTCGTGGCTGATGTTGGCAAAAAAGGCAGACTTGGCACGGTCAAGACTTCTCAGGTTTTCGGCTTCTGCGTGCTCAAGAGCAAGGGCAAGGTCGGCTTCTTTTTGTTGAATGCGCTGGCGGTTCTTGACATATTGAACCAGGCCGAGCAAGGCAAGCACGACAACCAGTGCCGCAACGAGGATCAGGCGTTTTTGGCCCGTCTGTTCTTGTAGAGCCAACTGCTGCTGGGCCAGTTCGGCTTCTTTTTGCTTAGTCAGGTACCTGGCCTCCATTTCCATGGCGGACTTGTTGTTGAGGCGGGCCGCGATGGTATCGTGTACTTGCAAATATTTTTCGAGCGTAGAAAAAGCGTTCTTGAAATCGCCTTTTGCTTTGTAGGCATCGGCTAAGGCGCCAATGGCCTGTTCGGCGTACCGTTCGTTTTTGGTTTTTTCGGCCAACTGGTATGCCCGCGAAAAATGATCGATGGCCCGGTCGTAGTTTTTTTGGGCCAGATAGGCCCAGCCGCTGTTATTCATTCCAAGAAAGGTGGCGGCTTCGTCGCCCATTTTTTCAGCGAACTGGAATGACAACTGGTAATACTCCAATGCCTTGTTGAAATTGCCCCTTGCATATGCGAGGTTGCCCAGGTTGTTGTAAACCGTGGGCTGATAACAAATCGTATCGGCCGCATTGAGCAGCTCGGCCACGACCTGGTATGTTTTGTCAGCATCATCGAGCTGGCCACGGTCGGTCTGTACCAAGCCGAGATTATTCAGGTATCGAGCCTGTCCGACGGTATCCTTCAAGGCTTGCATCAGGCTTATTGCTTCCCGAAAATACCGTTCGGCTTTTTCGTACTCTTTTCGGTTCCAGGCAATAATGCCTATGTTGCCGACGGTAGTAGCGATGCACGGCTGACAATTATACCGTTTGGCGGCCTCGATGGAACGCAGGTAGTAGTCCTGCGCCTGGTCAAAGTTGCCGTGGTTCATGTACTGCAAACCGATGTTGTTCAGGCTGCGCGGAAGCAGGTAGGGGGCATTTTGCTCCGCAAACTCAAGGCCGTGCTTTGCCCACGCCAAAGCCGAGTCAACGTTGGTTTTGGCGTGGTACTGCGAAATATGAAAAAGCGCCAACCAGCGAAGTGAGTCGTTGGTCAATGTGCGAAACTCGCGAAGTAACGAGTCCACAGGCGATTGGCTTCGGACGGTGGGTAGAAAGACAAAAAACAACGCGAGAACCGTAAAACCGATCTTGTTTTTCATGCAAAACGGTGTTTTATATGCCACAAATTTTCTGTTTTTGGGAAATAAACGCAGCGCCCAATTAGAGCATGTTGGGGATTATCCCATTTCACGCCTCCATGCGCCGCACCCGCACCGCAGCCAAAACGGCCAGGCTGGCCAAAAAAAGCACGGACAAGGCCAACACACTGCTGCGCATGCCATCGTACAATTGGGCAATAAGGCCAAATACCAGGGTGCCGAACACGGTGGAAACCTTGTCCATCACGTCGTAAAAACTGAAGAACGTAGTCGTCTCCTGGGTGTTTTCCGGCAAAAACTTGGCGTAGGTGCTGCGCGACAGGGCCTGAATGCCGCCCATCACCAAGCCGATGGCACCACCCAGAATGAATACCTCCATTTCGGTCTGCACGGAGTAGCCCAACAGGCAGATCAGTGTCCAGATAACCAGCATGGTGAAAAGCGACGTTTTGTTGCCGCGCCATTCCGATAGTTTCGATGACAGGTAGGCACCGATGATAGCGACTATTTGAAGCACCAGCACCAGTATGATCAATTTGGACTTTTCCATGTGCATCTCCTTGTCGGCAAAACTGGAGGCCAGAAACAGAATGGCCTGCACACCAGCATTGTAGCAAAAGAAGGTGATCAGAAACAAAGACGTGTTGCGGCTTTTACGCAGTACGGCAAAGGCTTTTGCCAATTCGTCGTAGCCTTTGCGCAACAAACCCGCCGGCATCGGGCGGGGCGCATCGGGCGGCAGACGGCGAAATGCGATTTGGGCGAAGCCCAGCCACCACAAACCCACCGTGACAAATGCCCAACGAATGGCAGATGTTTCGGAGTCAAACCCGAGCCTGTCGTGCTGGAGAACCATGGCGAGGTTGAGCACCAGCAGGATAACACTGCCCGCAAAGCCGTAGATGAAACCCTTGGCACTCACTGCGTCGTAGCGATCCTCTGTGGCAATATCGGGCAGGTAGGCGTTATAAAAAACGATTCCTCCGGCAAAACCTACCGTAGCCAGCACGAAACCAACCGCTCCGATCCACAGGGTTTCGGGGCTGTCGAAAAAAAACAGGCTGATGCAGGCAAGCGAACCGATGGTGGTAAAAAACCGCATGAACCGCTTTTTTTTGCCGCCATAGTCAGCAATGCCGGACAGGATGGGCGAGATGGCCGCTACGATGAGGTACGCCAGGGAAATGCACCAGGCTACGAGCGTTTCGTCGCGGATCTCGGCACCGAGGATGTTGATTGTGTCGGGAGCGATGCCAAGAAAATAGGGCGGGAAGATGGCTACCGTGATGACCAGTGCGTAGGCGCTGTTGGCCCAGTCAAAGAGCGACCAGCCAACGATGACGCGCGGGTCGTTTTTGGGAGGCATGGGAGCGGCAGTGGAAAGTTCAGAGGCCACGGGCGAGTCGGTTTCGTTTTCGATGGGCTAAAAGTAAGCAGTTCCCCAAGTCGTGGCGCTTTTTCTTTGAGCCTTTTGCTGAGGGTTCCCAGATCACTCTCTCGCCATCGCATACTCCGTCATTCCCGCACATCTTCCGGCTGGAACCTAAGCACGATATCCGATTTGGGCACGCCTTTTTCGTGAGCGTGACTGTCGAACCGCCACTTTTGCCAAACCGATGTTACCTGCTGGGACTGAGGTGGCTCAATCTCGCCGATAACCGCTGTACACAGCAAAATTGAATTGGCTGTTCAATTGGGCAGGCAAATCCGTTTCGGCCGGCCGATATTTGAACAGGATGGTCGTCAGGTCGAGATCAATGGAGGTCTTTGCAAAGCGGTAGCGGTCGGTATTGGCCACGAGTGCGTTTTCCGGGACATTAATGGTTCGTGCACGGAGTATTTCGGGTTGTTTAGTCGCTGATAAAGGATACAGGGTTATTGTGTCAGTCGTAAACGCGACATACAATCTTTCCGGCGACCCGTACCCGGTAGATGCCGTCGTACCGATCGTGCTGCAGGAGTGTTTCTAAAGAATTACAACCGGCAAGCAGGAAAATTGATAAAAAATACCAGTAGCGCATAGAAGCCAATTTGTACCGGCACATAAATGGGCTTATTGCACAATTTGTACAGCCAATACCTGACGGTGGGTTCCATTTCGCACATGCAAATAATACATACCGGCGGGAAGATTTCCCACTGCCAACCAAGTCGTTTCGGAGGCTGTAAGCAGCCGCTTTCCACGGGTGTCGTAGAGATGGAGTTCGGTTGACTCGGCTGGATCCAGCCCGGATACTTCCAGACGATGTTGCGCCGGATTGGGAAAAACCCGAAGCAGATGACGTTCTGCCAGGGTTTTGGTCGGGCTGGTGACCGGCAGCGAAAAGCGGGAGAAAAATGTCCAAATTTCCCGGCTTGCATTGATGTCGCGGTTGGTGATGCCAATTCCGGCAATGCCCGTTCCGCCTGGCCAGGTATGGCCGCCGCCGATGATCTTCAACAAACGGACTTCGGTACTGTCGGCACAGGGGTAACGGGTAATTTGTTGCACCGTAGAGCCTTCACTGACCAGATCGGGTAGTTGTACGGTATCCGCCAGGGAGGGGCAGGCATTGTGATTGTTCCAGTAGGAAAGGATGTTCTCCACGGGTAAATTGGCAAAACTGCCGTTGTAGCTCACCACGCCATCAGCAGTCCCGTGTAGCTGAAGGATCGGCACGGGACGCGACGGCTGGCAAAGGCCAAGAGCGGCGCTCGTCATCATACCGCTGACCGAGGCAATGGCAGCAATTCGGTCGGTCGCTTCGCAGGCTAATTTGTGGCTCATAAATCCACCCGCAGAAAATCCGCAGGCATACACCCTTTTGGGGTTGATGTTGTATTGCGCCGCGATGGTGTCGGCTAATGCCCGGATAAAGCCCACGTCATTGGCGGTAGAACTACCCGGAAAGGGGTTATTGGTAATCCAGCCATTGTTGATCCCGTTGGGATAAACGCAAATGAAGTGGTTGGAATCCGCCACGGCATTAAAACCGGAAACATCCATAATAGCCCCTGCCGTTTGGGTAAAACCATGCAGAACAAAGACGAGTGGCCATTGCTCGGCGGGCGTCCAATCGGCAGGGATATAGGTAATAAAACTCCTTTGCTGTCCGTCAAACTGGATACTTCCGGGTGTTTGGGTGTGGGCGAACGATGTTGCCAAACAGAGGGCGGCAAGAAGGATTGCACAGCGAACGGGTTGTTATGATACCATGGCGTAACGGATGGATTGGTTTGTTTTTTGTGCAAAATTAGGCATTTGCCGCATCCGAATTACTGGAATTCCCGCGCGCTGCCTTGCACACAAATGTTGTTTTCCGTTTACCTACCTTTTCCTACCACCATGCCCTGCCCCGGCGCCAGGTCAATGTCCTGCCCAACAACGGCGTTGGTCAGCAAATCGCGGTATTTCCCCGTGTGGGGCAAGTGAACCCGTTGGGTACTGCCCTCCAGATTGAAGAGTACAAACACCTCCTTTTTGTTGTCAAACCTGCGATACAGCAGCGTTTTGCCGGTGGCTTGCAAAAATTCGATATCGCCCCGGCGCAACACGTCGTGTTTCCGGCGCAGCCGGGTGAGTTGTTTGTAATAATCGAAGTGCTCTCGGTTGAAGCCGACGGGATCGGCTGTTTTCGGGCCTTTTTGAATGTTGTTCCGGGTTTCCGGCTCGAAGGTAAATTCCGGCCACCAGAGCGGCTTGCGGCAGTCGGGGTCGTCGGAGCCCCACATACCCATTTCGTCGCCGTTCCAGATGTGCGGTGCGCCGATGTTGGTGAACGCGTGCAGCAGGTATAGCCGCACGCGCCGGTAGGTATCGGCGTCGGGGCGCCCGGTTTTGTAGCCCGGGTCGTCGTACGGGTGTGCGCGGTATTTGTATTTGCCGGGGTTGTAAAAACAGGTCAGCAGCCGGGCCGCATCGTGGGAGGCGGCCGTATTCATCATGGCGTGGCGGAACGGTTTGGCCAGCCGGTTCCACTGAAACAGCAGGCTGTCGGCGAAGTGCCGGGCGTCGAGCGCGTCGGTGGGTTCTGCAAAAAAATTGCGGGCCGGGCGGTATGCCTGATAAAACATGACGGCGTCGAACATATCGCCGCTGCAATACGGCACGGGGTTCATCAAGCGCTCGGGCCACTTTTCCCACCAGATTTCGCCCACCAGGTAAGCATCCGGTTTCACGGCTTTCACTTCCCGACGGAAGGCGCGCCAAAACGCCAACGGAATCTGGTCGGCTACGTCCAGGCGGTATCCGTCTATACCTTGCTTCGGGTCGCCGTCGGGCGCTAGCCAGCGCCGGGTGACGGCGAAAATATGCGCCTTGAACGCCGGATGGATATCGCCCTCGTAGGGATAGCCGGAGACGCGGGGGACGGGCACATCCACTTTTTTTATCTCGGGCAGGCTGTTCACATTGGCCCAGCCCTGGTACTGGAATTCGTTGGCCGAGGTAGCCGGATCGTCGAACGCCAGAATTTCGTACCAGTCTTTGTACGCCGACTGCCGCTGTTTTTTCAGGATGTCTTTCCAGGCCCAAAAATCGGCGCCAGTATGATTCCAGGAGTAGTCCAGCACGACCCGGATGTGGCACCGGTGCGCTTCCCGCACGATTTTCAGAAACAACTTGTCGGCAGCTGTCCATTTCCAGGTAGCGGGGTCTGTCGGATTTTCGGCGGCTATGATTTTTTTGTCGCCTTCGGGGTCGGGGCCAAAGTTGACGTCAATGTGGTGGTAACTGCGGGGATCGTACTTGTGTGAAGAAGGCGCGTCGTTGAGCGGGTTGAAATAGATGGCCGTAATGCCGAGGTCTTGCAGGTAGTTTAATTTGTTGAGCACCCCTTGCAGGTCGCCGCCGTAGCGGCGAAAGAACAGGGTTTCGTTCAGGGGGCGGCCGGTGGCGGCGGCCCAGGGCTCCTGTTGGTACCAATCCTGCGTCCAGGAGGAAATGCTCCAGTTTGGCGGCAGCGGAAAGAAGTCAGACGAGACCTGCACGTCGCCGGGCGTCGGGTCGTTGGCGGGGTCACCGTTGGCGAAACGCTCCACGAAAATCTGATACCAGATGGCGTCGGCGGCCCACTTCGGGGGTTGGCTGGTCGTTTGTGCGCCGAGACAGATTGGCGCCAACAGGAAGGGCAGGAGCAAGAACGGAAAGTAGTGGAAGGCCATGGGCAGCGCGGTTGAAGGTTGGGTTTGGAGGCGGTGCAAGATCGGGTAGTTCTGGAAAAAACTTCACGGCGGAGATCTCCCTTATTGAGCAAAACGGCAGCTACTATTATCTGGACAGCGATACCGCCAAGATCGTCATGGGCAAATTCAAGGACGCAGTTGGGCGGGGAATGAAGTTGGTGATTTTGGCGCTGCAAGCGGCGTAGCACACTTGCTCAAGATACTTGGTTCACTCTTCGAATGTTTTTCATAAGGTCACGGGCTAACTTTATCCCTTCCTCGGCAACGACCTTGAACTTCTGGTACTCGGTATCCCAGTTTTTCTGTAGTGCAGATTCCTCTAATTTTACAACTTCGTGAATTTCGTTCCGGGTTCTTCTCCAAACATCAATTTGGTCAAATAAGTCCCTGAGGGAAGCGTCAGTTTCAAGAACACTCAAACGATTCTTCAACGGCCCTAAATTTGAGAATGTTCGTTCAGAATGCTGTGTTAGCCACGAAATTCGACGTTCCAGTAAATCAGCGATGATGCTTTCTATAATGGTTATGGCTTCAAGATAAAATTCTTGCAAAAGGGACTTTTTTATTTGTTCAAAGGCTCTTTTGTAAAGATGTTGTCGAGTCGAGTCGATGGTGTTCCCAGGCAAGTTGATAGCCCTTGTTTTTGCACACATAGTGATCCTGATTTGACGCTAAACTTGGTTCGTTCTTTTCTTCCAAGCCACAACCTCCGCTGTTATTTGCAGCCTCACAGTATTGTTTTATCTACGCTGCCAACTCCCGGATATGCAGCATCATGCTGGAAGAAACAGGTTTTACGAAAGCAGCAGGAACGGTCTTGACCGCCAAAGTACTGCCATCCAACGCGAAGAATTCGACCTCGAAGGCCTCCCCATCGCCGTAGATTTCCACGATAGTGCCCACGTCCCCGGCTTTGAAACTGGAGTCCGGCAAGTCTGATGCAAGCACGATGCGGTCGTAAAGTTTTATTTTGTTCATCTTTTTGAAGGATAAGCAGTTATCAATGTCGGAACAGCGTTTTCCAATCGGATTATCCATATACTACGAAGATTGAATGAAAAGCCCAAAGGGCATTCGACGATTCCATCTACGGTATATTTTGTTCCGTACTCGTTGTTTTCTGACTCAACAAAATCGTATTCTCTGACGTGTGCCAACAAGGTATTTGCCAATGAGTTCTCGTCGTAGCCAACCTGAATGAAAAAATTCGCCTTCGATCTTCCATCAACGTGATCGAGGTTGAGCAAATATAAGTTGATTTTGCCACGAGGCATTTCGGCTATTTCGTTGTTGGGCACTTTCACGGCACAAAAATAAGCATCTTGTAGGAGATTGTTTCGCTCACCCCACTACCCCCAACAGCACCTCCAGCGTTCCTTTCGTCTGCTTCATCCCGCGCACCTCGTCCTGTACGAAGATCAGTTCTTTGTTGGTCTGCTTGAGGTGGAAACCCATGATGCGGCCCTTGTCGCCCACGAACTGGATAATCTTGTTGAACTGGGCAGTCTCGTAGAACGACGACTGCGGATCGCTCACGAAGTAGCAGCGCAGTTTGCCGCCCTTGAGGATGAGCCGCTCGAAACCGAGTTTTTTGCATAGCCAGCGCAGGCGCAGTCCCTCGAACAGGAAATTGACCTGCCGGGGCAGTTTACCGAAACGGTCCTCCAGCATTTTTGAAAACGTCTCGATGCCGGCTTCGTCGGTGATGTCGTCGAGTTGGGTGTACAGACTGAGGCGCTCGGCGCTGTTGGACACGTACTCGTCCGGGATGAGCATTTCCACATCGGTCTCGATGGTCACGTCGCGTACGTAGGCGCCTTTTTGGGCCAGTTCGTCCTTGAACAGGTCTTTGAAATCGGTCTCCTTGAGTTCCTGGATGGCCTCGTCAAGGATTTTCTGGTAAGTTTCATAGCCGATGTCGGCGATGAAGCCCGACTGCTCGCCGCCGAGCAGGTTGCCGGCTCCGCGGATATCGAGGTCGCGCATGGCCACCTGGAATCCCGAGCCGAGATCGCTGAACTCCTCGATGGTGCGCAGGCGCTTGCGGGCATCAGCGGTGAGTACGCTCATGGGCGGCGCGAAGAGGTAGCAAAATGCTTTCACGTTGGAGCGGCCTACGCGCCCGCGCAATTGGTGCAGGTCGCTGAGGCCAAACATGTCGGCGCGGTTGATGAGGATCGTGTTGGCGTTCGGGATATCGAGGCCGGTTTCGATGATGTTGGTGCACACGAGCACGTCATGTTTGCGGTCAATGAACTCCACGAGCACTTTTTCCAAATGATCGGCCTCCATCTGGCCGTGGGCGAGCGCGATATCCACATCGGGGCACAGACGGCGCAGAAGTTCGACCATTTTGGGCAGATCGGCCACGCGGTTGTGTACGAAGAACACCTGCCCGCCGCGGTGGATTTCGTAGTAAATGGCGTCCTTGATGAGGTCATCGTCGAACACACGAATTTCTGTGTGTATGGGCTGGCGGTTGGGCGGTGGCGTGCGCAGGATACTCATGTCGCGCGCGGCCATGAGGCTGAACTGAAGCGTACGCGGAATTGGGGTGGCGGTGAGCGTAAGCGTGTCCACGTTCACCTGTAGCGCACGCAGTTTTTCTTTGGCGGCAACGCCGAATTTTTGTTCCTCATCCACCACCAGCAGGCCGAGGTCTTTGAATTTGACCTCTTTGTTCAGCAGTGCATGCGTGCCGATGACGATGTCTATTTGGCCGGCGGCCAGTTTTTTGAAAATCTCGGTCTTCTCGCGGGCGCTGCGGAAGCGGTTTACATAGTCCACGGTTACGGGAAAATCCTTGAGGCGGTCGCCGAATGTTTTCCAGTGCTGGAGCGCAAGGATGGTGGTGGGCACGAGCACGGCAGCCTGCTTGCCATCGGTCACAGCCTTGAAAGCGGCGCGAATAGCTACCTCGGTTTTACCGAAACCGACATCGCCGCAAATGAGTCGGTCCATCGGGTAGGCCTTTTCCATGTCCGTTTTTACGTCCTGAGTGGACTTTATTTGGTCGGGCGTGTCCTCGTACATGAAGCTGGCCTCCAGTTCATTTTGCAGGTAGCCGTCGGGCGGAAAAGCGTGGCCGGGTGCGGCGCGGCGTTTGGCGTACAACTTGATGAGTTCCGCCGCGATATCCTTGATTTTCTTTTTGGTGCGGGCTTTGAGTTGTTTCCAGGCATCGGAGCCAATTTTGGAGAGTTGTGGCGCGTCGCCTTCTTTGCCGACGTACTTGGAAATTTTGTGCAGCGAGTGGATGCTGACGTACAGGATGTCGTTATTTTTGTACACCAACCGCACGGCTTCCTGCATCTGGCCGCCGATCTCGATTTTTTGCAGTCCGGAGTATTTGCCGATGCCGTGGTCAATGTGCGTGACGAAATCGCCGGGCTGGAGTTCACGGATGAGGCGCACGTTCAGGGCCTGTTCTTTGGTGAAGCCCGTGCGCAGTTTGTAGGCGTGGAAGCGCTGGAAAATCTGGTGGTCGGTGAAACAGGCGATTTTCAGGTCTTCGTCAATGAACCCGGCGGAGAGGGCTGTTTCCACGGGGTGCCAGGCGATGTTGGACTTCAGTTCCTTGAAAATCGCGTGCAGGCGGGTCAGTTGTTTGGGGTTGTCGGAGCAGATATACACTTCATAGCCGTTGTCCTGCCACTCGTGCAGGTTGCGGATGAGCAGGTCGAAGTTTTTGTTGAAACTCGGCTGCGGCTTGGAATGGAAGGAAATCAAGGCCGGGTTGGACATGGTCAGCGGGTACGTTGTACCAAGGCAATTGCGGAATTTAGTGGTCAGTCAAGTCAATTGAATTCAGGACATTGTTTTTTTTGTAAAAACTGATTTGGTGAGCGAAAGGTAGAGCCGCTGTTTCGCCGCCAACCTATGTTCAACGAAAATTATTCAATCACCCGGACACGGCACTACTGGTCAACCACCCTCAAAAACGCCCTGCACCACCCGCAGCGCCGACCCTCGGAATCGGCCAGCCGCCCCTGTGCCCACGTTTTTTTCCAAATCCATAGGCGCGTCCGGAAACGTGCGCAACCACTGTACCTCCCGGTACGATTCGGCTTCCCCTGCCGCCCAATCGCACCGGAGATCGGACTGCACGATGCCCAATCCGACCAACTGATGCTTCCCACAAACCGCCAGTAACACATCGCCTGTATGTGCCCGGCGGGCCAATGCCCGCACAGCACGGGCCACAGCGGGCTTGGCTTCGGTTTCGAGTGCAGGCCACATCTCGTCGAACAGGCCGATGTCCCACATCCGGTGGACCGCCCAATACGGACGCAGCAGCCCCGTGGGGTCGAGCGGAAGGCGGTGCTTGCGGAAATGCGGTGCCCACAGTTCGGGTGCTCGGCCCGCCCGCACCCACCACACACCAGCACCACCGCTGATACGCCGGCGCAGGTCGTTCAACTGGTAATTCGTGTTTTGAAACAGCGGAAATGCTGCGAAAACCTTGACTTCGGCGGGACGGATTTTGTGTACTCGAACCGACAGGCCCTTCAGGCGGTTGAACTCTTGCCGGAAAGCGGCTACAATGGCGGGGTCGGCGGTGGCGAGCAGATTTTCGGCGTTGCAGTTGTACGTCCAGTTGAATGAGCCGGTGAGCAGTAGCCGCTCGTCGAGCAGGGCAAACTTATGGTGCATAAGCGCTGCGTCGCGGTAGGCGTATAGCTCGCCACCTAATTTGATGAATTTCTGAAAATCAAGTCCGCCTTGGCGGATATTCTGCGAATCATACTCCAGCAGCAGCTCGATACATGTGCCTGAGCGCAGTTTTTTCAACAAGACCTCAAAAACATCGCGGTGTGAAAACCAGCATACAGCGGCTTGAACACGACCATCTGTAGCGGCAAGGTGGCGACAAAGTACCTCAGGCAGGTTTTGGAAATATGCGTCAGTCATTTTTGAAAATACCTCGGAACCGACTCGGCAACAACCGAATCCGCTGGCCCAGCCAACGCTCCAGGGTCATGGCCAACAGGGCATACCCTTCGGTTACCCCCGGCGCCGGCACCACAATAATGACGAAAAAAGGCAGGAAACGCGGTATGTCTTTCAGTTGTTCCTTTGCCTTTTGCAGTTCCGCTGCGGTAGGCTGTTTGTGTTTCGACAACAGTAACAACTTGCCCGCACCGTGCCGGGCATAGGTGCGCATCATGTCTTTGGTTTCCACCCCTTCCATGAACAGTGCCCACAAAAACATGCGGGGAAAACGGACGATGCGCCGAAACTGTGTGCGGATGTGCTTCATGGCGCTGGTACTTGGGGATTTGTTTTCATTTCTCTGGTGTCTTGTTTGGGTTGAGCAGATCATAAAACTGATCGAGCTTGGGCAGGATGATGATACGGGTGCGGCGGTTGGTGGCTCGCCCGGCTTCAGTGCTGTTGGTGGCCAGGGTGTTGTACTCCCCACGCCCAGCAGCGATGAGCCGGTTGGGATTGATTCCGTAATTTTTTTGCAGTACGCGCACCACAGACGTGGCGCGTTTTACGCTCAGGTCCCAGTTGTCGTCCACACAGGCGTTTTGGATGGGCACGTTGTCGGTGTAGCCTTCCACCATGACCTCCAAATCAGGGCGCGACTCGACGATTCGGGCAATTTTTCCCAAAACTTCGTGTGCTCGGGGTGTCAAGGATGAACTGCCACTCTGGTACAGCATGCGGTCAGACAGGTTGACGAACACCACTGTTTTGTCCACCTTCACTTCTACATCCTGATCGTCAATACCTTGACGGAGAACGCTTTTGAGGTTGATGGCCAAAGCAAGGTTGATGGAGTCGGCCCGGGTTCGGGCCATTTGGAGCAGGTGGATATATTTGTCCTTTTTTTCCAGCTGGGAGAGCGTTTCGCGGATGTTGTCGTTGGCCGATTGGGACAGGGTGGTCAGGTCGTTGACCTGAGTGAGCTGCCGGTCGCGCTGGGTTTGCACATCGGTGACCTGCGCTTTGAGGTCTTTGATCTGGTCTTCGCGAACTTTCAGGGCGGTTTGTGAGCCGCCGAGGTCGGCTTGCAGTTTGAACCGCTCTTGTTCGCAAGCACTTAAGCGGTTGGACAGGTCGCTAAGTTTTTCGCCGCAGGCACCGAGATCGCGGTTGGCGGCTTCGAATTCCGTTTGCAGGGAGAGGTATTTTTTTTTGCTGACGCAAGCACCGAGTGTGAGGCTTGCGCATAAGAGCAGGCAAATTTTTGTGGTAAAACGCATAGTGTATGTTTTGAAAGCAAGGGGTAAAGCCGTTTGAGGCAATTGGCATCAGGAAGGGCTGGCAAGATCAGACCGTCATAATTTCCTTCTCCTTGGTAGTCACGACCTCGTCAATATGCTTGACGTACTTGTTCACGAGCTCTTGCAGGTCGTTTTCGGTGCGCTTGCCGAGGTCTTCGGGCAACCCTTCTTTCACTGCTTTTTTGATGTGATCCAGTGCTTTGTGGCGGGAATTGCGTACACCCACTTTACTTTCCTCGCCAGCGTGTTTGGCTTTTTTCACCAAATCTTTACGGCGTTCTTCGGTTAGGGGCGGTATGGACAGGCGGATGATCTCACCATCGTTGGCGGGCGTGATGCCGATGTTGGAGTTGATAATGACTCGTTCGATTGGGCCGAGCATGTTGCGTTCCCACGGCTGCACCACCACGGTTCGTGAATCCGAGACTTGGATGTTGGCTACCTGGCCAATAGGCGTAGGGCTGCCATAATAGTCCACCATGAGGTCTTGCAAAATATTGGTAGAGGCTTTTCCTGTGCGGAGCTTGGCGAGCTCGTGATCGAGGTGTTCCATCGCCTTGTTCATCTGCGCTACCGCTTCATCCATTGTTTGTTTGATATCTTCCATTTTAGAAACCTGATTTTTGATAGAATCGGGCAGTTTCATTTGCTGCACGGGCGCAAAATTGGCAAGTTTTCCGGGTATATGAGAACAGAACGCCCGAAAATGTGCAGCGGCAGGCAGATAGCCTGCAGAGGAAAAATTCTTGCCACGTGGTGATTTGGGGAATGTGCGTACTTTTCGCACAAAATCGAGCACGCACTTACATCTATGCCCGAATTACAGGAAATAAAACGCACTTTGAGTCGCATCGAAAAATTAGAGCGCGAGGTCAACCTCAAGCAGCTACAGATCAACAGTCTGTTGGCTATCACGCAGGCGATCAACGAGAACGTGTCGTCAGACGGGTTGTTCAACATGTACAACTCGTTCTTGCGCTGGGAGATCGGCATCCGCAAGATGGCGTTGTTTTTTAAGGAGTCCGGTGGATGGGAATGCGTCACCTCGTTAGGTGTGGAAGACGAATTGCTCGCTTACGACCTCAACTCGGAGCTGCCGAATTTCCGCACCACACGCGGGCTGGAAAAATCGGAGCACCCGCTCGTGCGCGAGTTCGACCTCGTGGTGCCTGTCATGCACAAGGACGAGCCTATCGCTTACGCGTTTATTGGCGGCTTTTTGGACGAAGATGACGTGTATAACAAGGTACAGTTCGTGACCACAATCACCAATGTGATCGCCGTAGCCATCGAGAACAAGCGCCTGTTCAAGACCCAGTTGCGCCAGGAGGTGGTGAACCGGGAGGTGGAACTGGCCGCCGAAATTCAGCGCACACTGGTGCCTTCGCGCTTGCCCTCCGGGACCAAGTACGAGCTGTCGAGTATTTACAAACCACACTTTGCCGTAGGCGGCGACTACTACGACGTGGTGGAGTTTCCCGATGGCAATATCTTGTTTTGCATAGCCGACATCACCGGCAAGGGCGTGGCCGCTGCCCTGCTCATGGCAAATTTCCAGGCAAACCTGCGTGCCCTCGTTACGCGTTGCCAAACGTTGGAAGAAATAGTACACGAAATGAACGCCGCCGTATTCCGGGTCACACAGGGCGACCGTTTCATCACCCTTTTCCTTGCCCGATACGATGTGGGCACGCGTACGCTGCATTACGTGAATGCTGGCCACACGCCTCCTCTTCTACTCAGCAAAAACAGCGATGTGGTGTTGCTCAAAAATGGCTGCACGGTACTCGGCTGGCTGCCGGAACTGCCCTTCCTCGAAATTGGCGGTGTGTGTCTTACCGATGAGGCTATGCTGTTCACGTATACTGACGGCCTGACGGATATCCGCAACGATGCCGGGGATGATTTCGGAGAGGACAAACTCATCGATTTTATCCAAAAAAACATCAATCTCAGTGCCAAGGATCTGAACACCCACTTGCTCAAGCATATAGAAACGTACCGCGAACGCCAGCCCTTGCCCGATGATATCACGGTGCTGACCTGCAAGATTTTCAACTAACCGCGGCTACCTTTGCCCGAAAAAACGCCATGATTCAGCGTATTCAAACTTTGTTTCTCTTGTTAGCCGCCGGGGCGCTCGGTGGCCAGTTCGTTTTTCCCTACCTGAAAGCCGCCGCTGACGACCCCGCCCGCACGTTGCCCATTTTGTCCGACGGCGTATTCAATCCATTGGACAATCCCGGTATTTTAGGCCTTACCGGCTTGGGGGCAGTAATTTCCATAGCAGCTGTTTTTTTGTTTAAAAACCGCCCGTTGCAGGCCCGCCTCGCACTGACCGCCATGGGTACGAGCGTGATGTTGACCGTCTTGCTGGCCATATCTGTGAAAACAACGCTCGATCAGGTACCCCTGGGCGGGGGTACGCAAATGGCCGCCGGGCTGGCTTTGCCACTGCTCGCCATGGCACTGAACTGGCTCGCTGCCAAGTCGGTTCGCAAGGACGAAGCACTGGTTCGCTCGATGGATCGGTTGCGATAATTCAGGTTCGGGAAAGGCCTTCATTGCAACCACCACGCGAGGAACGCCGCAACAAACCCCACCAGATACCCTTGCCACAAATCCCGCAAAACGTGCGCTTTGAGCACCAGCCGGGCTGTGCCTACGCACCCCGCAACTACCACCCCCAGGGCGAGGGCCGCACTCAGGCTCATTTCCAGCAGCCCCCCGGGGACAGGTATGCCGAGCGTGCTGCCCGGCCACTCGAACGCCAGTAGCAACAACATGCCCACCAAACCGCCCATGCCGGTTGCATGGGCACTGATTTTGGTAAAAATATTGATGAAAAACGCGCCAAAAAGCGCAATTGTAGCCCCCAGGACACAGGCTTGATACAGCGGCGGTGCTTGCCCGCCCGATTTCAGATTCTGATACAGCCACAGATAAAAAACCCCGGTGACGATATACGGCCCGATGCGCTCCAGTCGGTCGGGCGATTCAAGGCTGCGCACAAAACCCAACGGTTTCATCACGGCAATACCGATGCCCGGGATGAGTGCTGAGGTTGTGAAAACGTACAACAACAACAGCAGTGCCTTTTTATCGCCAGCGCTGTGTACACCAAACGCATATGGATTGGCAAACATCAACAGGACGAGGGCATACGTTGGCACCAGCATGGGATGGCCGAACGTTGAAAACAGGTGGGCAAAAAAACGAGGCATGATCAGCGAAGTATGGCGGTACCTATAGCGCACTCCAAGCAGCGCTTGGGATCGCAGTAGTTCAGTTTTAACTGCAACAAAGCCTGGGACTGGGCCGCGTTGCAGGCTTTTTGGCCGAGTTTTG
This sequence comes from Saprospiraceae bacterium, assembly GCA_046153695.1. Taxonomy (GTDB): domain Bacteria; phylum Bacteroidota; class Bacteroidia; order Chitinophagales; family Saprospiraceae; genus M3007. The sequence goes on along the minus strand of JBJXEZ010000049.1, from coordinate 20,675 downwards.
ACCAAGAGTCCACCACAGTATTGGACTCTGGCGGCAATTCCTCCAACAGCTGCAGCGCACGATCCTGGTGCTCAAAAAAACGCTTTGAACGCCCGTAGTGGAACAGGAACGGTGCCACGGCATTGATGAGGAGCAAATGTACAAACTCGCGGCCCAGCGATCTGGCCTGCGGGGTGGTTGTTTTGTGGAAATGAAAATGGGTGCTCCAAAAGCCAAAAACGGAAACATGAAAAATCTGCTCTAATTCCGCCACGTTACGGGCTGACAATACGGCACTGAACAGCAAGGTGGAACGGTGGAGCAGCTCCGCCAGTTGCGCAATACGCACGGTAGGGAAACCAGCAGGGCGCAGCCGAAAGAATTTCCATTGGCTGGCCGAAAGGGGCGACAGGTCGTACTTGTGCCGCAAGAACTGGTATTCCTTGGCCAATGCCGCTGGGTATTCGTCCGCAAAAGGGGCTTCCAGTAGCCCGGACTGCCCGAACAACAGGGCCTCTATTTGCAAAAGACTGTTTTGGTGCTTGGCCAGCAGGCGCAGCGGTAAAGACCGCGCGAGCCGCTCGAACGGTTCCATATTGACTTTCAGGCCGAAATAGCGGGCAAGAACACGGTAGAACGCTTCCTCCCAATTATGGTCGGCATCCTCAACGGCTTGCTGTACAACGGCTGTTTTTTGTTCCAAACGCTCCACCAGGAGCCGTTCCATCCAGTTGATCCGCACAATTTCCGGCACAGAACCAAACAAGCGTTCGCAAGGCACCCAGGCCCGTTCGTGTTCGAGTCGCTGGTATTTTTCCAACAGACTGGACGGTACCCGGCCGCGAAGTTCCAGGCACGGGAGGCGTTCGCCGGTGGGGCGTGCCAACGGGCGGTCCTCGTCGAGTACCACATGCAGCACCACATTGTCGTACGCCGGGTCGTTGTCGTGGCGATGGGCCAGCCAGTCGGAAGCATTGAGGTGCATTTCAACGTTACCTGCCCACAAGGTGGCGCCAATTCGGACACGGGCGTTGAAAAAATCAGGGCCTGCGTGCGGGTTCATTTCACCCGGGTGCAGGATTTCGAGGGCTTGGCCCTCAGTGGTGCGCAGGTCGTTCGAATCGAAACGCCGCCAGCGCCAGAGAAAATGCAGAAAGTCTTCGCGCATGGGTTTGAGTTTTTGCGCGAACAAGTTCAGGGCGCTTGTGCCCTGTTTGGAGCACCCGCCAAATATTTATAGAAATTTAATGTGACAGTTTTTTACCTTGGTTTGGGCGCAGCCGCTAATATTTCGGGCTTGGCCTCGTCAGCAAATTTTTCAAAATTGGAGACAAATTCATTCGCCAACTGATTGGCCTTTGCATCGTAGGCGGATTTATCGGCCCAGGTATTGCGTGGGTTGAGAATGTCGGCTGGTACGTTCGGGCAGGACGTGGGCATGGCCAGTCCGAACACGTTGTGCGTGGCATACTGCACGCCATCGAGGTCGCCACGGAGCGCGGCGGTGATCATCGCGCGGGTGTACGCCAGTTTGATTCGACTTCCTACGCCGAAGGAACCGCCGCTCCAACCGGTGTTGATGAGCCAGACATTGGCTTTACTCTTGCGCAGTTTTTTGCCCAGCATATCAGCGTACTTGGTTGGGTGCAAGGGCAGAAATGGTGCGCCGAAGCAGGCCGAGAACGTTGTTTTTGGGTCCTTCACACCCACTTCTGTGCCTGCCACCTTGGCTGTGTATCCGCTTACGAAGTGGTACATGGCCTGTTCGGGGGTGAGCTTGCTGATCGGCGGCAGCACGCCGAATGCGTCGCAGGTGAGAAAGAAAATATTTTTCGGATTGCCGGGAGCATTACTGGTGGGTACGGCGTTACTGATGAAGTGGATGGGGTACGATACGCGGGTGTTTTCCGTGATACTTCGGTCGGCGTAGTTCACCTCGCGCGTGCCCTCTTTGAAAGCGATATTTTCCAAAATGGCACCGTGGCGGATGGCGCGGAAGATATCCGGCTCTTTTTCCTCGGTCAGGTCAATGGTTTTGGCGTAGCAGCCGCCCTCGAAGTTGAACACTTCAGTGTCGCTCCAGGCGTGCTCGTCGTCGCCGATGAGCGGGCGATTGGGGTCGGCGCTGAGGGTAGTCTTGCCTGTGCCGGAGAGGCCGAAGAAGAGCGCTATATCACCATGTTCACCGACATTGGCCGAGCAATGCATGGGCAGAGCATTGGTTTTGGTGGGCAGGATAAAGTTGATGACCGAGAAAATGCCTTTTTTGATTTCGCCCGTGTAGCCGGTTCCGCCGATGAGCAGGCGTTTTTTCTTCACGTTAATGATGGCGAAGTTGTGCTGGCGGGTGCCGTCCACAGCGGGATCGGCCTTGAAACCGGGTACACAGAGGACCGTCCAGTTTGGGTCGAATGTGAGCAAGTCCTCCTGCCCGGAGCGGCGAAACATGTTGTAGGCAAACTGGTTACTCCACGGGTATTCGGTGATGACGCGGATTTTCAGGTGGTAAAGCGGGTCGGCGCTGGCGTTGGCCGTCACGTCACGCACATACAGGTCTTTCTTACGCACATAGGAACAGGCCTTTCGCCAGAGTTGGTCAAACTTTTTAGCGTCGAAGGCTTTGTTGACTTTGCCCCAGTAGACTTTATTTTTGGTAACGCTGTCCATAACGATGAAGCGATCTTCCGGTGAGCGGCCGGTGAATTCGCCGGTGTTGATGACCAAAGCGCCGCTGTCGGCCAGTTTGCCCATTCCCTTGGCAATGGTATGCTCGATCAGTTCCTCCGGAGAGAAGTTCCAGTGCGCGGTTTTGTAGCCCTTCAACCCGATGGAATCGAGTGATGCGGCTGGGTTGCGAAGTCCAACTTCTTGCATGGGTGCTGTTTTAGATTGGTTAGGCAATTGTTTTTTTTGATGTGGTGGTGCGAACGGCACTCGGGCATATTCAAAACCTGGAACAGCCACGGGCCGGCGCAGGGCGAAGATACGGCGCGACAGAAAATTTAACGCATACCATATCTTTGAGAGAGAGTAAACCTATTGTAAACAAAAAGTACTGAAATATGAAAAACATCACCCTTGCCTTTGCCCTTTGGGCCTTTGGGGCCACAATCACTCATGCCCAAGACTCAAAAACAGGAGCCCACCTGTCGGAAATCCGAAAAAACAAAAACCAGATTGACCTGGACGTAAAAAACTTGTTCAACGGGCTAAGCGGCGCTACCCTGCTGTACAAACGCTCCTATCAAACCGGTGACCTGATTGACGTGAGCGCCATAAAATTGATCCGGTTTTCCGCAAGTATCAATAACCAGGTTTTGCTTGGTGAAAAAAATATCCCTTGGTCAGCAGCTGCCAATAATATTGACCTTCAAATAGGCGTCGGTATAGAGAAACAGGTGATGCACAATGGCTTTGTCCACTATTACGGGGCAGATTTGGTGGCCGGTTATTACAACTCCAATGCGATCTTCAATACTATTGAGCCTGGAGGGATCTTAGTTGACTATTACGGAAACCAAGTTCGGGGACGCTCGATCAGAGCTGGACTCAACCCTTTTTTCGGCATTAAATATTACTTCACTTCGAGGTTAAGTATTGGGCTGGAAACCGGGATGTCGTTAATGTACTTCCACGCATCTGTTACGGAACAGGTTGTAACCAGAACGCTCGTAAATAATCAAATTATTTACACAAATGTGTATACTTCCAACCTTCCTGCGTCCTCCGGCTTTCAAACCCGATTCAACAACCTCCGGTTTTTAACAGTCGGCTATACTTTCTGAAAAAATTGGTGGGCAGATCGAGCCCCAGCCTTATCGATAACGCGAATCCAGCGTAACGCTCACCATCAACTGGTCATAGCGCCCGCCAAAAGGGCGGTGGTACACCAAAACCTGGTAGTCGTTGCTGGCCTCGTAGGAGTTGCCCTCGAAGCCGGTCTCGTCCGCTTCCCCGGTTTTTGTACTGACTGCGATGTACTGGTAGTTGTAAAACCCTTGTTTCAGGTAGGCCTCGCAGACATAGGCCTTGACGCTGTCTTCGTACTTCATCCTGAACTCGGGCCGCAGCTGCCAGTCGGTAAACTGACCGTACACATATACGTCTGTGTCCAACAACTCCTGGCCCTGTTTTAGGGAAAACAGCACGGCTGCGTAGTCGCATTCGGCAAGGCCTTGGTTGGGGTTTAGGTTTTCGACGCCGAAGCGCCCGTTGAGGTCGCCGTGCTGAAAATAGGGACTAAATGCCCTGGTTTCGTCCATGTTAAGCGTCACTTCGTAATAGCCAAGCATGGCACGGATCTCGCGCACGTACTCGCGCCGGTAGTCAAACGTACGCATATCGAAGTAGCGCCACTCTTTGCCCCCCGGGAAAACAAATTTGTCCTGGTAATCAAAACCCAGTTCCTCCTGTCGTGTGATGTATGGCGGTAACGGGCCAATGGCGGAATCCCAACGGCCATTTTGCAGGACATAAGCCTTCACTTCACGTTCGGGAAACTGGATTCGGGAGCCTTTGGCGATGCTGACTGTGAAATCAACCTCCTGGTGGGTATTCATTTTATCCACACGAAACGGTCGTACAAATTTGCAGTCGGCTGTCCAACGTTGGTCCACTACGAGAAAACGGCGTACGAGCACCAGCGGTTTTTCAAAGGAGTTTTCGTAAACTTTGAGCAGGTAGTTCCCCGATTTTGTCCAGCGCACGTTGGCATTGGGCAACGGCAGGGTGTAGTGGACGTACTGTTGCAGGGTATTGGCCGAAGTGGTCAAATCCTCAATCCGGTTTTCGGTAAAACCGTTGAGGTACTCGTTGTCGTTGAGGGCGGAGCGTTGCCAGTCGGCATCGCAGTGCTCAAGGGTGTACAAGTACTCGCGGTAGTCGGTGCCAAGGTGGTCGAACTGCAGTACCAAGGCGCTGTCGGTGGCGGTCAGCGCCACTATCGGATAAGTCATGGGCGCTCCGCGCAAATGCAGCTGTACCGAAAGAACGTCCGGGTCATAGTTCCGCTCTTCGTTGCGCAGGTTGTCGGGTGTTTGGGCGGGTAGCAAAGCGCTGAAACTAACGAGTGCCCAGAGGAAAAGAGGCGTGCGTGCAGGGCTGTTTTTTTGAAAAACCATACTGAAATTCTTGTCCCGTCAAACGTCGCACTACTCTTGCCAATTGTCCGGCATTGGTGCCTCAATTGTCAAGGTTTGACTGGTTTTGGGATGTTGAACGGAAAGGCGGGAAGCGTGCAGTTTGACAGCGTGCTCGTGCCACGGCGGCCCGCCATAGCGAACATCACCCACAACCGGGCACCCAACATGAGCCAATTGGGCGCGAATTTGATGGAAACGCCCCGTCTTGGGCACGATTTCCACACGCATGCCGGTGGGTGTTTTTTCCAAGACGAGGTAGTCGCATTCAGCGGGTTTACTGCCGTCGAACGAAACATCCGACACGACGGCAGATTTTTCGTCAGGCGACTTGGCCAGGTAGTGCCGCAGCGTTCCGGATGCTGCTGGCAGCACACCGACTACTTCGGCGACATAGGTTTTTTCTACCGTTCGGGCTTCAAACTGGTCCATAAGGTTAGTTAGTACCGATTTGGTTTTGGCCAGCAACAATACGCCGCTCGATGCGCGATCCAACCGGTGAACGGCCCGCATGTACGGTGCCCGCTGAAACGCACCGACGGACTCCCGGCGCTGATCGGAAGTGTATTCTTGCGCCCATTTCTCGGCAGAAGGATGCAGTGCTTTGCCGCTTTCTGAGGAAAGACCGGCGGGTTTGTTGATGGCAAGCAGGGTGTCGTCTTCGTAAATTATTTGCATAAATCAGGCGCAAAAGTAGGTAAACGTATTAGAGCGTGTTTAAAATTTAGTGCCAAGGCGAAAGCGAGCAAATTTTGTTTCAGGCAAGGCAAAATTTGCAGCCGTAGCCGGGTGCCTACGGCGAAAATTTTAACGCAGTATGAAGCAAAATTTGCCGTTTGCAGCCCAACGACTAAATTTCAAACACGCTCTTACCGAAGGTGCCATGTTTTTCGTCCCATAATAAAACCGCCTCGCAGCTGGTGCTGCGAGGCGGAAAATACGCTGTCAGAATTGGATCAGTTAAACTCCGATCTTACATCGTGTCCCAGAACACGCGTTCGCTCATGTCGGTTTTTTGTGCCGGAGCGTTCGGGTTCAGGTCAATTTCTGATTGTGGGTAGAACAGCGAGCGCGGCGTGAACGGTGTCAAGGCGTTCACCGGGAAGAGGATTGCCGGGAAGCCTGTGCGACGCCAGTCGTTCCAAGCCTCCATGATCACACCGTAGTTGGCAACAAATTTCTCCTCAATAATGCGGCGAACTTTGTCTGCTTCGGCACTTGGAAGAGTGCCGTTGGCGGTGATGTAGGCATCAATTTGAGCAGTAGGAACTCCAGCAGCCTGCATGGACGCGCGGATACCCGCTTGATAGAACGTTTGGGCATCGCCGGGAGCACCGTACACAGCCGCTTCAGCGCGGATAAAGTTGTACTCTGCGGCAGTCAGCATACGTACTGGCGCTACACCGTTGTAGGTGTAGGCCGTGTTCGTGATCGAGCCGTCAGCAAGCGGCACTGCAGCATTGGCGTTGGTCGTATCGCCCCGGAGGAAGATGTGCAAACGCGAGTATTTGAACGAAGGTGCATCACCGGTTTTGGCACCGGTGTATGTGGCCGTTTCAAACGGGCGCGTGAACGGGAACGGGGTGAAGTACCGCGGGCGGCGCGGGTCCATGCGCTGGTTCATCAGGTCCACCAGCGTGAAAGCGGGGAAGAACTGATTGACGCGATCCAGTTCAAACTGGTGGATCGGGTTTTGCTGCCGAGCTACGTTGAAGAATGCCATTTGGAAATTGTCGGCATTGGCATCAATAAACGTTGCTCCAGAATTGACCAGCGTGGTGATACGCGACACTGTTCCTGCGCGGTCTTTTTTGCTCGAGTGCAAAAGCAGGCGCAGTTTCAGCGTATTGGCCATTTTGATCCATTTTGGTCTGGAAGCCGTGAAGGCACCCGTATAAATGGTCGAGTTCGTGCCAGGCGATTTGACCGAAGTGGTGGCGTTCATGTCGACGATTGCAGCATCGAGCATCCGCTCTAGATCGGTGTAAATAGCCTCACCGTTGTCAAACGCAGGTGCTGTGTTGGACGTAAACTGTAAGGCCTCCGTGTAAGGGACTTTGCCCCATGCATCCACCATCAGTTGATACATATAGGCTTTAAGTACTTTGGCCACGCCAGCATAGTGCGGGCTGTTTTCCGTAGCGGCCTTCTGAACGATCAGTTCCAGGTCACTCAAAATAGTGGCGTATGCCAGGTTCCACACGTTGTTCAAGTCCGACCCTTGGATATTGTATCGGTCGTACTCTTGCGGTTGAGTGGTTGCACCCTGTCCCATGCCGGAAAATTGCTGGGACAGCAGCGAGCTGAACCGGTGCAGGTCAGAACCCGCGAAGAAGCCCACAGTGGTGGTTGCGCTGGTGAGCAGTTGCTCAATGGGCGCATCCTGTACTGCATTGGGGTTAATGTTCACGTCGAGGTATTCTTTGCAGGATGTGCTGAACAAAGAAAGCCCTATAACCAGAACGCTATATCGGATGAATTTGCTTAGTTGCATAAACTCTATGATTTTAAAGTTTAAAAAAATTGCCCGTGCCAGCGATTGCTATGCACGCGAGAAAGAGTGGGTTTCAACGATTAGAGTGTTGCCCGCAGGTTTACACCGTATGTACGGGTATGGGGCAGAGCGTTGAATTCCAGGCCTTGAGCGTTGTTGATGCCGAGGGCGTTTTGCTCCGGATCCAGGTGGGGGTAGTTGGGCGCGCTCAGGAAGAGGTTGCGGCCAAAAACACCGATTTCCAGCGAACCGAACATCGTTTTGTCGAGCAACGATTTGGGCAAGCTGTAGCTCAGGGCCACCTCGCGAATACGGAACCACGAAGCGTCGTAGATAAATCCTTCTGCTGCAACATATTTGCCTGCATTGCCCCAGTACTGTTCGGCAGTCACCAATTTTTCCACATCTCCGGCATTTGTCTGGCCAGCGTTCGGCGTACCTACATCAAACACGCCCTCGTACTTGTAGGGAGTGGCTACGGTACCGTCGTCGTTCAAGCGTTTGCGCTCGGCTGTTTCGATGGTCACGCCGTTGCGCTGCAAGTCGGCGATGTTGCGGGAGTAGATGTCGCCACCTTCCCGGATGTCGAGCAACACGTTCAGCGAAAGGCCCTTGAACGTAAAGTTGTTGTTGATGCCGAGCGTCCAGTCCGGGTTCGGATTGCCCAATTTCACGACGTTCGCAGTGGGTTGCGGAAGGCCATTGGTGTTGAGCAGCAGGTTGCCGTTAGCATCGCGCTTGTAGGCGTTGCCGTAGATCTGGCCGTACTGGTCGCCTTCCACCAAGCGGATGTTTGGTGTCACAAAACCGCCGAGGAAGATGTTTTGCACACCCGGAGCAAGGCGTTCGACGATGGATTCAAACTTCGTGTAGTTGAGCGTTGTGGACCAGCTGCCATTTTTGCCTTTGAACGGCGTCAGCGTCAGCCCGGCCTCCCAGCCGGTCGTTTTCAGGTCGCCAGCGTTTTTGGTCACGTTAGCGATACCTGCAGCAGACGAGTTGGGCACATCCAGAATGATACCTGTGGATTTTTGCTCATAGCGTGTCAGCTCCAGGCTGATCCGGTCTTTCAACACAGAAAGGTCAAGGCCAAACTCCGTGGTGGTCGTGAACTCAGGCTCCAAGTCCGGGTTGCCAGCCGTGTTGCCCAGCGTGAAGCCCGGCAGGCTGTTGAAAGGGAACTGAATGTTCGGCCCAAAACCGTCGGCAGGAGCAGCGGTAAAGTAGTACGAATTGGTCGAGTAACGCTCGCTGGCGCGGCCGATTCGGCCATAGTTGGCGCGAAGCTTCAGCAGGCCAAGCATGTCGGACTTAATGGACGGAATGGCCTGTGTCAAGTTCAGCGTACCGGCGACAGAGTAGTACAGGTAGCTATTGTTAGCTTGCGGTAGCGTCGAGTTCCAGTCATTCCGGAGGGAAAGGTCGAGCGATGCAAAGCCTTTATACACGGTGGTCAGGTTGCCATAAACACCCACGATGCGGGCTTCGCTGATGGCAAAAGCAGGCACATATGTGGTGGTGTTGGCATCAATGTCACGGAAATTGCGTACGGTCACTCCGCGGCCAATCAACTGGCTGGTCGTTGACTGATCGTCCCAGGTTTCCTGGCCGACGGCAAATGTCAGGTCAAAGTCCTGGCCGATCTGGCGCGTACCGGTCAAAAGAATATTGGACGTAATCGTCCGAGAGGTGTTACGTCCTTCCAGGATGCCGCCCAAAAGGCTCGCACTGGTGTTGGCGCCGCCGCGAGCACCAATCTGGTCGTAACCATGACGCAAAAAAGTGAAATTGTCAATCCCCAAGCGGTACTCAGCGGTCAACCAGCTCAATAACTGGTAGCGCAGGTTCATGTTTCCGAAAAAACGGCTCACTTCATCGTCGAACAAGTTTTGTTCGATCGTCCAGTACGGGTTGTCCACGACGGGATCATAGTGCAATTGGGCACCCGTAGCGGTTTTGTACGGCAAACCGCTCAGGTCCCAGCTGCGGGGAGTGAACCAGGAGCGGAACAAGGGGTTGGACAGTTGGTTGCCTTGTTGAGTACGGTCGGATTGACTCTGGACAAAATTGGCAGAAATGCCCGCTGTTAATTTGCTGGACATGGCCGAAGAGGCGTTTACACCAAAATTGTAGCGTTTCATGCGGTTGTTATCCAACACGCCCTGATCGTCCAGATAGCCCACCGAAAGGCGGTAAGCGGAGTTCTCCGTGCCACCCTGAAAGCTCAGGTTATGCTGCATGTTGGAGCCTGTTTCGAAGATTTCGCGCACGTTGTTGGGATATGCCGTAAGCGCTACAGAGTCGTTTGCGCTCACCAAACCAGCACGGTAGTCCGGTGGCAGGATCACTTTCTGTCCCTGGATGCGCGGTCCCCACGAAGCGATGGAGGTGGGGTTGAAGACACCCGCAGAGCCTTGGCCGTACTCGTTCTGGTAGTCCGGGAAGCGGTTTACTTCCTGCATCGCGTAGTTGGCCGAGTACGTAACGGTGTTTTTCTGCTTGTAACCGCCTTTTTTGGTGGTGATAAGCAAAACGCCACTGGCTGCACGCGAACCGTAAAGGGCCGTGGCACCTGCACCCTTGAGTACGCTGATGGATTCGATGTCCTCCTGGTTGATGTCAATGGCGCGGTTCGACAGGGCCGGGCCATTTTGCAGGGGTGTGTTACCACCACCGTTGTCAATCGGAATACCATCCACAACGACGAGCGGCTGGTTGCTACCCGTGAAGGTCGTGAAGCCGCGAATGACGATGCTGGAACCGGTAAACGAACCGCCGGAACCAGAAATGCGGACACCGGGTACCTTGGCGTTCAGGGCATTGGTGACGTTCGTTGTCCGACCAACGGTCAGATCTTGGGAGCTCACTTCCGAAACCGCGTAGCCGAGGTTGCTTTTGTCCTTTTTGATACCAAAAGCAGTGACCACTGTTTCTTGAAGGATAAGCCCTTCGCGAAGCACGACATCCGCTGTGCTGCCATTGATGTCAACTTCTTGTGTCTGGAAACCAGAATAGATCACAACGATCTTGGTGGAACCCGCCGGTGCAGTAAGTCGGTAATTACCATCTACATCGGTAACGGCACCAGTATTGGTGCCTTTGACAACTACGGTAGCGCCAATTAGTGGCTGCCCGCTTTCGTCGGTCACCTTGCCGGTGACGTTTGTTTGCCCTAAGGCGATACCGGCGCTCATCAAGAGCAGCGCCAGCCCAAGTAAAATCCTGTTCATACTCAGAAAGTTTGGTTAGTGAATAAATGATTAAATTTCTAAAAACTCTGCAAAGGAAAGCAGAGCAGGGACAAAGATGCTTTTTATCTAGACACTTTTTTAACCCAAAATTGTCAAAGTTTAATATTGTACTCTGTTGCCTGCACCATTTGAGCATACTGAGGATTTTCTGCTGGCGACAAAAAAGCCTCGTTTTTGTCGCCAGCAGAAAATCCTCAGCATGCTCAAATGCTCCCTAAAACCGATACCAGTAATTATTGCGCACCGTCCAGTCGTCCAAGCGTCGGTAAACATCCGTCCATTGGGGGCGGATCAGTACCTCGTCCAGGACAAAAGGCTGGTCACCGTGCTCCTTGAACAAAAACATGCGCAACGCGGCATTGTCGCTGCGCACCTCAAAAGGCATCTCGTACAGCGCCCAGTCGTTCACCATAGCCTTCAGGTGAAAATGCATGCCCTCGTGCCGGTACTGCATCTCGGCCCCATTGGCCTGGTCGTTTTCGTATAGCTTCAGTTCGTGGTTCATGCTCATATCCTGTTTGACGTACACCCAAAAACTGAGCGCGTAATTGCCTTTCGACAGCGGGGCCTGCCACAGCCAGGTGGTATCCTTCATGTTGCCGGTGAAAGCGCTTTTCCCCTGAAAAACGTGTTTGGGCACAGCCAGAGAATCGAAGGATACATAGTGCAAAAAGGTGGGGCCGGGTACTTGCCAAACACCGTGGCGCTGCAAGGGCTTGGACAAACGCTCCGCTTCTACCGCTGCGCTGCGGGCCGGCACGGCCGCCCGAACGCTGTCTATCGGCAGCGACAGGATTTTGACCTCCGGGTTTTCGTACACCAGTTTGGCCCCGTCGATCAGGTGTGCGTACCGTTTTCGTACGTCGTCCCACGCCGGAGCATGCACGAACAGGGCCAGCGGACGGTTGTCCAACAGCTCGTTCAACATGGTCGGCATTTGGCACGGTTCGAGCACAAACTGGGCGGAACTAATGGTCTGGGAGCACGAGGTGCGGCTCATGTTCACGCCCATATCGGGCACGCCCGTGTGCAACGCCGTGGTTTGTAGTCGGATGTGGTGGTCGAAATTGTAATGCATCCACAGGTTTTCGGAGCCAAAATGGTAGTAGGGCAAGGGAAGCAGAGCCTGATACTTGGAGAAATCCACTTTGTTGAGCCAATGATCGGGCGCGGGCGCAGCCACTTCGCGTTTTTCCAAATTGGCCAACCGGCCCACGGGCCGCAGACGTTGGTACGTGTACGCCTCCCAGCCAATGAGCAGCACGGGCAGCAAGGCGACGCCCCCTCGAAGCAAACGCGCGGGCAGCCCCTCGCCAAAGCCTTTGTGGCGCAGGCTCCAGTTCCAAAAAATATAAAACGCCAGGATATTGGCCACATAAAAATAGGCCCAGGTGAAGCGGCCCATAGAACGGAACTGCCGCAAAGGCCCCATGTAGTTCACCATCCATTCGCAGCCTTTGATGGCGTAGGGGAAACCACAGGCAAAAACCAGCAGGATAAACGCTGCAGCGAGAATGCCCTGCAGGAACCGCTTGTTGGTGCGGTGGTAGGCCGCTTCGTCCCAGGTTTTGTCGAACATCCGAAAGCGCGATTTCAGGAGCCAAAGGGTGAACAGCAGCGCCAACGCGCCCGCGTACGCCATCGTCTCGCCGTTCACCCGGCGGATGTGGATGATATTTTCCTCGATCCACTTGAACAGGGGAAAATCACCGTAGGGCAGGAGCACGCCTTCCCATTGGCCGTAGTAGGCCATGATTCCGTATGGGTTGCTCGGTCGGTCGGTGGAGTAGTCTGTCCAGTGCAGCCAAAGATTCAGCAGAGCAAAAGGCACCACCACCATCACGATCAAGTGGCTGAATCGCCTGCGGAAATTGGCAAGGGATGGTTCGCGCACCCATTGATACATGGTGTACAAGCCCAAAAAGAGGGCACACAACCCGAAGTAGTAAAAGTGAAATTGTGCAGCCACCCACACCAGGGTACCGATCAGCAAGCTCAGGTAGCGGCGACTGTGCCGTTCTTCATAATAGCACAGCAGCAGCAGCAGCAGGGGAAACACCCACGTGTGCGACAAGGCGAAGTGGGCATCAAAACGGCCGTACTGCGGATTGAGGAAGACCATGCCCAGTGTCACCAGCCCGGCATACCATACCGGCAGGTGTAGTTTGCGCAGCAAAAGAAATAGCACGCCGCAGCCGAGCAGTATGGAGATAATCTGAAAAATATTGATCACGCCTACCGTCCGGCCCGTCAGGTCCGACACATTACGGCTCCACCACTGCATGGCCGAACTGAAGAAGGGCTGGTTGTCGGTGAACAGCACGTGCTCCCCGAACGGGTAGTTCATGCCGGAGTAATGCACAAAGCTCGTGTCGTGCCGAACATGCCAGATACTGGTCATGTAGTTTTTGAAACAGTCCGGCGAGCCGCCCAACAGGTAGTCGTTGGGAGCCTGTAACCAATCGCCGTGCTTGAGCCATAGCAGGCAAAAACAGGCGATCAATACGATCGCCAGGCCCCAAAACGTGTGCGAGCGCTTGGGCGAGGTCAGGTGTTGAAGCGTATGTTCGAGTTGGCGCATATTGTTCAAAATCGGGTGCTCGGGAGGGTTACCAGAATACGGTAGCAGGGCGGCAAAGAAACAAGTTTCTCGCAAAATCGCCCCAAGGGAAATAGGGCACCCTCTCTTCCTCTCGTTTGGGTTCCGCGCACTTTGCCTACCTTCGCCTAAGAAACCGTGCATACCTATGATGAAAGGGCTGGTAAATTCCACTGTAAAACAGTATCTGCTGCGCCTGCGTATGCGGCGCATTGAGCGGTATATGCAGCAGCCCGAAGCAGCGCAGGAGAACTGGTTTCACAAACTGATCGAAACGGCCCGACACACGGAGTTTGGCCGCAGCCACGGTTTCGATAGCATCCGTACGCCTGCCGATTTCGCTCGTCAGGTACCTGTACATGACTACGACGACCTCAAACCCTTCATTGCCCGTATGATGCTCGGCGAGCGCGACGTGCTCTGGCCCGGCGAGGTCAACTGGTATAGCAAAAGCAGCGGCACTACCAGCGACAAGAGCAAGTTTATCCCCGTACCACTGGCCAACCTCGTACAAAACCACATCGCCGGAACCTGGGACTCCATCGCCCTGCTCTACCACAACCGGCCCGATATGGAGGTTTTTCGCCGCCGAAACCTCGTCATGCCTGGCTCCTTCTCCCCCGTGCCCGGAAACCCAAAGGCTCGAGCAGGCGACGTAAGTGCCATTCTCACCTACAACATGCCCGCCATCGGACGCATGTACTACACACCCGATTTTGAGACCGCCCTCATGCCCGATTTTGAAAAAAAAATCGAGCGCATCGCCGACCTCGTTAGTCGCACCGACGACGTGGTCATGTTCGGAGGCGTGCCTACATGGCTGCTTGTGCTTTTCAGACGCATCCTCGAAAAAACCGGCAAATCCAACTTGCTCGAAGTTTGGCCGCACCTTCAGGCCTACATGCATGGCGGGGTAGGCTTCGAACCGTACCGCCGGACATTCCGCGAACTGATCCCGAGCGACAACTTTGTTTACCAGGAAATTTACAACGCCTCAGAGGGCTACTTCGGCGCTCAATGCGACCTCGACCGCAACGATATGCTGCTGATGGCCGACAACGGCGTTTTCTACGAATTTGTCCCAATGGGAGAATGGGAAGCCAAGCACCCCCGTACTGTGCTGCTGGCCGACGTGGAAACGGGCCGGGACTACGCTGTGGTTATCTCCGCCAACAACGGACTGTGGCGCTATATGCCGGGCGATACGGTCGTTTTTACTCGAAAGTACCCGTTTTGCTTTCAGATTTCGGGCCGTACCAAGCAATTCATCAATGCCTTCGGCGAAGAAGTCATGGTCGGCGATACCGACAGGGCGCTGGCCGAAACCTGCCAGCATACGGATGCCCGTGTGCTGGAGTACACCGCCGCACCCGTGTATTTTTCCGGGGGAGGAAGCCGAGGCGGACACGAGTGGGTCGTGGAGTTTGAAAAGTCCCCCGCCGATCTGGGCCACTTCAACCGCCTGCTGGACGAAACCCTCCAGCGTATCAACTCCGACTACGAGGCCAAGCGGTTTCGGGGCATGGCCCTCGACTGCCTGCGCCTGCACCCGGTGCCGCCGGGCACGTTCGAACGCTGGATGAAGGCCCGCGGCAAATTTGGCAATCAAAACAAAGTGCCGCGCCTGGCTAATCACCGGCAGTATGTGGAGGAGGTGTTGCGGTATGCGGAAGGGTAAAGTCAGATCCCAAACTCCTTTGCCACAATTGCCGCCATCTGCTCGTACACCGCCGCATTGCAGGCCATCATTTCGCCACCATGTACGAAATCGGTACCCCCGCGAAAATCGCTGACACGCCCGCCGGCTTCTTGCACGAGCAACGCACCACCCGCCACGTCCCAGGCGTTGAGGCCGTATTCAAAAAAAATATCGAAGCGCCCGCAAGCCACATAGGCCAGATCAAGGGCTGCAGAACCGTAGCGCCGCACTGCCCGGCCTTCGGCCAAAAGTGTTCGCAACACCCGTAGCCACGAATCCACCCGACTGAAATTGTGGTACGGAAAACCCGTCGCTACCAGCGCCTGACGCATCGTGTCGCGTTGGCTGACCCGGATGGGGCGGTCGTTGCACCAGGCACCGCCGCCACGCCAGGCAAAAAAAAGTTCGTTGTTCGGAACATGATGCACGATACCCGACAAGAGCTCCCCGCCAGAGCGCAAGCCCACACTGATGGAATAGTGTGGCAGGCCGTACAGATAATTAGTGGTACCATCGAGGGGATCAATAATCCAGCACAGGTCGGCAGACATCTGCTGCTCCACAGTTTCTTCCTCCGTGATGAACGCTGCTTCAGGCAGCAATTTACCGAGGCGCTCCACCAGCATTTCCTCGGCCGTGCGATCTACATACGACACGAGGCCGTTCAGGTGTTTTTCCTCGATTTGTCCGGGCTGCACGCGCGCGGCTTCCTGGCGCAAAAAATCGGCCACTTCCAGTACAGCGGCATTAGCTTGTCGGGTGAGCAATTCTAAATCGCGAACGGGCATGGGTATGGTCGTTTTGGGCCAAAGGTAACCGTTGCGGAATGCCTGAAATGTGTTAATGTAGGGAATGTGCTAATGTGGAGAATGTGCTAATGCTCTTTTCAGCACATTCTCCCAATCTCACATTAGCACATTCTGTACATTAGCACATTAGCACATTATTCCAGTGCAAACTTGATCGGGAGTGTCATTTCAACCTTCAATTTTTTACCGTTGGCCTCAGCGGGCGACCATTTCGGCATCGCCTTCGCCACACGCACAGCCTCCATTACGAAATCAGCACGCGGGTTTTTGCTTTGCTCCGAGATCGTTTTGAAATTGGACAGGGATCCGTCTTCATTCACCACGAACTTGACTACCACAATACCCTCGGCCTTTTCTTTCCTGGCCGCTTCCGGGTATGTAATGTTTTTTACCATGAACTCAAAAAGAGCTTCCGTGCCGCCAGGGTAGGCAGGTTCTTTTTCATAACGAACCATCGTTTTTTGTGCCGCCATCGGCAAAGCGAGGAAGAGGCCAAAGGCTGCTCCGAGCAGCCATGAGTTGCGGAAACATTGCTTTGTTTGCATAACTGTACATTGTTTAGATTGTGAAAAAAAAGTTGAATTCGGATATGGAACGGCCAGGCACCTGGCCGAACAACGGCTGGCACTGACCTTACACGGAGCGATAAACTGCCGCTCCCAGCTCATTTGTGGGATTACTCCAATTTGAAACGGATGGGCAAACTCAGTTGACAGGGTGTCGCGCGGCCATTAGCCACGGCCGGTTCCCAGCGCGGCATTTGCCGAACAACGCGCACCGCTTCGGCGCACATGGCTGCCAGTTCCCTCGACGGGTCGCTTGCCGGAGGGGGCGTTGCTTCAGCTTTTACCACGGCCCCCGTTTCGTCCAGTACAAAAGTGACCAGCACTACAGCCTCGATTTTGGCACGCAAGGCTTCTTCCGGATACTGAATATGGCTGGACAAAAAAGTCTGCAAGACTGGCGTACCTCCCGGGTACATCGCCGGTTTTTCCAGCTGTGCTGCTGAGTAGGTTGTGCGTGTTTCGGTGTGACGTGTGCTTGCCGTGTTTATCCGAAACGATAATACCAGCAGGGCCAGCATGGGGAGGGCTGCCCCGTACCTCCAAACGCGTAAGGCCGGTGATGCCCTTCGGGTGAGCATCAACAATCGTTGTTTGAGTGGGGCCTGAAAAAAATGGTTGGCAAAAACCAGCGTGCGCGCGGAGCTGGTTTGGCGTAGGAGCAAGAGGCCGTACTGGCGGCGGCCCGTCCGACGCGATGCCTCTGCATCGGCCAAATATTCATGTACCGTACGCAACGTCCGGCGGTACCAGTGCGCCAGCGGGTGGAACCAGAACACCGCGCAAATCAGCTCCAACAGCAGCACGTCGGCGCTATGCAGCCCTCTGACATGGGCCTGTTCGTGGGCCATTATTTTGTCGAAATCTGCCTCTGCTTCGGCATTTTTGGGAACAAAAATCCAATGAAAAAATGAAAACGGCATTCGGGTGCGATCTGTTCGCACCAATATGGAGCCATCGGGAAGGCATTCAAACCGGCCAGCGGCAGCTATCCTCCACAAGGCAGTCAACCCCCAGAGCATCCGGGCCAAGGCGAGAGAAACGCCAATCCCGTAAGCCCACAACAAAAATTTCATAACGGGCCACTCTGTTGCCGTTTGCTCTGCTTGTTGCAGCCCTGTCGTAAGAGCAGGCAAGTCAAGTGCGGGCAAGGCAGAAACGGGTAGTAGCCCCGCCAGCCATCGGCCTCCAAACGGCAGTGCCAACCCCAACAACAGTGCTGCCAACAGGAAAAGCCGATTGGCGGTGAAGAACGTTTCCCGTCGAAGCAGCAGGACGTAAAGCAGAGCAAAAAGACTCCAGCCAACAGTAATGTGCAATAAGTACACGAGCATGGTCATGGCTTCTCGTCTAGTTTTTTCAAAATTTCCTGCATATCGGCAGCGCTCAGTTTCTCATCCTCTACAAGATGCGACACCAAACGAGACACCGAGCCGTCAAAGTAGTTTCGCAGCAAGTCGGTCAAAGAGCGTCGGCCATAGTCTTCTTTGACCACAACGGGAAAATATTCGTGCGTTTTGCCGTAGGCCTTGTGGTCAACATAGCCCTTTTTTTCCAAAATACGCACCACACTCGACACCGTGCTGTGCGGCGGGCGCGGCTCCTCCATGCGGTCGAGCAGATCACTCACCGTTCCCCTGCCCAACTCCCAAATGAGCCGCATAATATCCTCTTCTCCCTTGGTCAATTTTTGCATACTTGATATTTTGCTTATTTGATAATGTGCCAATGTGCTAATTTTCATTGCTTTGCAAACCTATGTTGTTTATTATTCAGCAACAAGAAAATAAATTATTGCCCAGCGGCAGCACAAAGGTAAACGCAATTTTAAGCCGCGCAACTAATTTTTTAGTTTATTGACGTAATTTTACGTTATTAATCAAAAAACGTTTTTTCGCACCTTTGCCGGATGGACAGTTTTTGGAACCAGATGGTACGCACGGTGGTGGTCGGGGCAGAAAGGCAGCCGGTGCCGGAAGCATTGCTGGCCGCCCTCGGGATGGAAGCCGAAGGCGATGCTGCGCGAACAGCACTCCTTGCGCTGCCTGCGGCCCATGTTCTACAAAAGGCTGCCGCTCCGTTGGGTATAATTGCGTCTGCCATCGTGCCCGCTTGTCGGCCCGATACCCGGCCGTTATGCCCTTACCAGGCCGTTCAGCCGCTTTTGGCAATGGTAGTGCATGGAGCCCACCCGGCCGTGTTGCCGGAATTTTTTGGTTTGATGAATGTCCGCGGCTGCCGGTTGCCGCCGGAGGTACTCCCGCCTGTACTCGATTTCTTAGTGCAAAAAAAAATGGTTTCGCCTGCGGCAAAAACGGCGCTTGAGCCGCTGGCGGGATGGCTTGCTGCGCAAAACCCGGTGTGGGCCGCTTATTTGAAAAAACAATACACGACTTCGGAAGCACATGAAAAAAACTGGTCGGCCCGAATGTCGGAACGGACAGAAGTGGCCCCCGACCTGGAATCGCCGGAGTCACCACTCGTGAAACTACTGCTGGAGGCCGAACACCTGTGGCCCCAACCGATACTGTACGCTGTGCTGGAATATCCCCTGATCATCAAGGCCGCCCGGCAGTGGTCGCCAGCCAAGCACCTGCGGGCAATTCTGCAACGCGCCGCCATCTGGTGTCGACCGGCGGATGCCTTGAGCTACGCGCCCCCGGCGTACGAATGGCCTTACGCTTGGCACAACGAGCTGGTACAGTTTCACAGCACGGTAAAATTCCGGCAGCGGCTGTGGGAGATTTTTCGGTTCAGCATACCTTAGAGGCTGTTTGAATTCTTCTCACCGGGGCCAAAAGGCATTTTTTGCCGCCAGGCTTCGGCTGTTTTTTGGCACATAACCCCGGCTAAGCACCAAAAAACGAGTCTCGCCCGACAACAAAAACTGCTCTTTTGGCCTCCGGCAGAAGAATTCAAACAGCCTCTTAGAGGCTGTTTGAATTCTTCTAATTCTTAAACTTATCAAGTATGCGCAAAACAATCCTCTTTGCCGCCCTTGCCCTGACCCTGAGCAGCGCTCATGCGCAATTCCAAAAAGTTTGGTACACCACCAGCGCCAGCGACGGCAGCATTTTTTCACTGGCATCTGTGAGCATGGACGGCCGCGACGTGACGGCCTGCCTGCGCTGGTCGCCTGTGTTCAATTTCGGCACTAATCTCCACTGGAACTACGCTCCCAATGCCGGTTTTTTCACGGGCTGGAACATCCGCAATATCGGCCTCATCACCGAAGACTCGCTGGGCAAAGAGGACTTCTTCAAGCGCCGCATCTATATGATCGGTATCCCGGTAGCCTTCAAATTTGGGGACATGGCCAAGGACCGTTTCTTCTACGTCGGCGGCGAGGTAGGCTACGCGCTGCACTACAAGCAAAAGTATTTCCCCGACGGGGAGCGCAGCCGCAAGGTGAAAACCGAAGAATGGTTCAGCGATCAGGCGACCCCCATCACCCTCGCAGCGTTCGCGGGCGTGCATTTTCGCAAGCACATGAGCCTGAAAATCCAGTATTTTTTCAACAATTTTTTCAACCAGAGCTACACCACCACTGACGCGCTGGGGCAGACCGTTCGCCCTTATGCCAACTACTCAGCAAACATTTTTTTCCTGACATTCGGCTTCGATTTCAAAGTGAAAAAGGTTTTTGAAACCAAACAAGGCGCACGCAAAGACAAAGGAATGCTCTAGGCGGCAGTTGGCCGTTGTTGGCTGTTGGCTATTGGCTTTCGAATAAGAGCGTGCCGCTATTGGCAACAGCCGCCAACTTCAGCACTCTGCCAGTCCCACCGGCACTTGCACTGCCAGGCCACCATCGGCGGTTTCCTTGTACTTGTGGTTCATGTCGGCGGCGGTTTCTTTCATGGTTTTTATAACGGCATCGAGGCTGACCTTGGCTTTGGCGGGGTCGCTTTCGAGGGCGATCTGAGCTGCGGTGATGGCCTTGATCGCGCCCATCGTGTTGCGCTCGATACAGGGCACCTGCACCAGGCCGCCGATAGGGTCGCAGGTCATTCCCAGGTGGTGTTCCATGGCTATTTCGACGGCCATCATGGCTTGCCCCGGTGAGCCGCCGAGGCACTCGGTGAGTGCTCCTGCAGCCATGGCCGACGACACGCCAATCTCGGCCTGGCATCCGCCCATAGC
>JBJXEZ010000029.1:0-7665 GCA_046153695.1 Saprospiraceae bacterium | reverse complement strand
GAGATTGAAGAGAACAGGGAGGAGTTGGAGCTGTTTACGGGGGAACGCGGTACTTTTGTAAAAAAAATAGGTTAAAAGGTTTGTGGTTGGCGGCACCGTCCAACCACAAACCATCCAACCAGCAACCTTCCACCCATTTATGCTACGAATTGATCACATCGGAATAGCCGTGCGCGACATGGCAGAAAGCAACGAACTCTTCCGCAAACTACTCGGCGAGGCCCATTACAAAGTCGAAACAGTGGAGACCGAAAAAGTCGCCACGTCCTTTTTTCATATTGGCGAAAGCAAGATCGAACTCCTGGAGGCCACCGAACCGGAAAGCCCCATTGCCAAGTACATCGAAAAACGCGGGGAGGGTATACACCATATCGCGTTCGAGGTGGACGATATCCGTGCCGAGATCGAACGCCTGGAGGCCGAAGGCTTCGTACCCCTCAACCGCGAACCCAAGCGCGGTGCCGACAACAAATTGGTGGCGTTTTTACACCCCAAATCCAGCAACGGTGTGCTCGTGGAACTCTGCCAGTCAGCGTGAAAACCAGCGGCGATCTAAACCGATTTTGGTGTTTCTTTGAAAAAAATTTGCTCAAACGACCAAAGTTCCGATTTTAGCGCCCGGTTTGCGGGCCTACCCGGAAATCTCGTTTACAAGAACTAATCCATTCTATTGTATGAATGGCGCCGACTGTCCTCGCGGGTAGCCGGCGTTTTTCATTTTACGGGCATGTCAGACCGAATACCTGCGCAGGACAACAGCGACTTTTTCGATCATGTCTGAAGTCACGTCGAGGTGCGTGACGAACCGAATGGTTTGTGGCCCGAATGCGGACGCACGCACGCCGTTTGTTGTCAAAAAATCCAAAAAATGGGCAGGCGTGGCTGGCGGGTTCAAATCGAAGATCACGATATTGGTTTCCACCGGACGGATGTTAGTCGTGTAGGGTAGTTCAGCCAGGGTGTCGGCCAGTTGGCGGGCATGGGCGTGGTCTTCGTGCAGGCGCTGAACGTGGTGGCTCAGCGCGTACAGACCTGCAGCGGCGAGGTAACCGGCCTGCCGCATACCGCCACCCATGGCTTTGCGCACACGCCGCGCTTCTGCGACGAACGCCCGGCTGCCCGTCAGCACAGAGCCGACCGGTGCGCCAAGCCCCTTGGACAAGCAAATGCTGATGCTATCCACCGAGGCGCCGATATCGGCAGGAGCGTAACCTTTGGCCGCTATGGCGTTGAAAATGCGGGCACCGTCGAGGTGCAGGGCGAGGTTTTTTTGGCGGCAAACAGCGCTGATCTGTCGAATGCCCTCCAGCGTGTACGCTCCGCCACCGCCTTTGTTGCAGGTGTTTTCGATGACGGCGAGCGTGCTCCTGGGCAACCAGTCGAATGGAGCACGGACGGCGGCCTCCACCAGATCGGCACTCAGGATGCCGTTGGGCGTACGAATGAGATTGACCCCAATGCCACTGTTAAACGCGTAGCCGCCTACTTCGTACTGGAAAATATGGCTCATCTCGTCGCAGATCACCTCGTCCAACGGGCGGGTATGCACTTTGATCGCAATCTGATTGGTCATGGTGCCGCTCGGGCAAAACAGACCTGCCTCGTGACCGAACATATCGGCGCAGGTTGC
This sequence comes from Saprospiraceae bacterium, assembly GCA_046153695.1. Taxonomy (GTDB): domain Bacteria; phylum Bacteroidota; class Bacteroidia; order Chitinophagales; family Saprospiraceae; genus M3007. Next base: position 6,035 of record JBJXEZ010000029.1, on the reverse strand, counting down.
CTCCAGCGCGTTTACGGTGGGGTCTTCGCGAAACACGTCGTCGCCTACATCGGCGGCCATCATGGCGTGAAGCATGCCCGGCGTGGGCTTGGTGACAGTGTCTGAAAGCAGATTAACCATAACGCTGTTTAAAAAAATGTGCTAATTTGAAAATGTGCAAATGTGCTAATGGTCCCTAGCACATTAGCACATTCTCAAATTAGCACATTCCTCATTGAGCCAGTGCCTTCCCTTCGCTCAGTGTTTTGATCATTGCTTCCAGGCTGGTACGGTTCACATCGTCAGGGGCTTGCGATAGTGCTGCCTTGGCGTGTTCGAGGGCTTTTTTCAGGTCGCCATTAGCCGAATAGCCGCGTGCGAGGCCGACCTGGGTGGGCCATACGCCTGCGTTTTTTTCGTAGTTTTTCTGAAAGACAGCCAGCGCCTCGGCATACTTTTTTTGGCCAACCAGTTGGCGGCCATAGCCGTGCATTTCCACGACCGTGGCCTTGCCCAAAGCAGTTTGCATAGTTTTGTCGGCATCGGCAGTTTTGCCGAGTTTGCGCTCTATGCCAGCTTTGGTCGACAGCACAGCGAAGTTGTCCAAGCCACCGAGGCGGGGGTCAGTAGCGCGTGTTATCCACAGGTGCGCCTCTTCGAAGTTGGTGTTGTTGGTGACACACCATTGGGCGGCGGCTTGCAGGCTCTGGCCATCGAAGCCCATACCACCGCTGAGCTGCTGGCGAATGGAAGCGAGGGTAGTTTGTTCAAAGTCGGCCTCGACCCGGAACGGGATACGCCAGCGCTCCCACTCCATAGCCACCACCATCGAGCGGGCGGTGGGATCGGAGAAGGTGTACGACAGCCATTCGCGGCTTTGGGGCAAATCTTTTTGTTGGCGCACGGTCACCCGCAGTACGTCTTCTTCCGGTTTGTAGAAGTAAGCGCCCCAGGCGGCGGCGTTTTTGTTGAAAATGAGGGTGCAGGAGTCGGGGTACACGGCGATGAAAAAACCGTACTTGCCGGCCGGCAGCAGTTTGCCCTCGATGCGCACGTCGGTGGAAAATGACATGCTGGTGCATTCGTTGGCACCTGCTCGCCACGGCGACGACTTGGCGGTGCCAAACCCGATGTCGGTGAAACCGTAGTGGGCAATAGGTGTGCCCCAAATCTTGCCTTCGCGGCCTTTTACACCGGGCGCGTTCCAATGGATTTCGATGTCGGTAACACCAATCCGCTGGCCGGTCCAGCATTTTTGGTTTACACCGCCATCGGGCAGTGAAATGGATTGGCTGTGGAGGATGGTGCCAGCGCTCAGGGCCAGCAGGGCAACAAGAAGGATTTTGTTCATAGCTTACAGGATATTGAATGAAAAATAGTAGATAGTATACCGAATAGTGGGTTATGGCAGGGCGTAGAGATTTTTTCGCCCTGCAAGGCGCTTTTTGCAGGCATAGTGGGACAAATTATGGCGAAAAAAAGGAACGTCGCAGGGCGGAAAAAGATCAAGTCCTGCCATAAACCACTATTTGGTATACTATCTAGTAGTTGCGAAAAGTAGCAACGCGGGCTGTGGGTTGGCTAAAATTTCGCTAAAGCATGCCGGATGGAGCAGGAAACGACGGATTGGGGCAAGCGAGAAGGACAGGCCCTCAGCCGGCAAACCAGTAAAGCACCACACAACGGTACAGCTTGCGCAGCTCTTCGCGTTCGCTTTCGCGCTCTACCTCGTCGGGGTCTTCGACGCTACCGGATACGGATTCACCGTAAATGCGCAGCCGGATTCGGTTGGGATCAATGTTGCGATCTATGAGGAAGTTGCGTGCAACACGAGCGCGGTTGGTGGCCAGTTCGAGGTTGGCTTTTCCGGCTCCTGTGGCATCGGAGTAGCCAAGGATGCGCAGTTGTGAGGCCGGGTGTGCATTGAGTTTGCGCAGCACATGCTCAAGGTCAGTCTTGGCATCGTCGGAAAGTACAGCCTTGCCGGAATCGAAATAGGCAAAACGAACCGTATCGCTTTCGGCCACCTCAACGGGGCCGCCCTTGAAGTAGGCACACAAGCGGCTGTCGGTCAGCACGCGCTGCTCTTCCAAGTCAATGACGGCGGCCTTATCGAATCCGTTGGCGACGAGTTTTTTTTGTGCGGCTTCCGCCTCAATGCGCGTCGGGTACGAGCCGAACAGGTAGCGGTAAATGCCGTGCTCGTCCACGCTGGCCACCGCACCTTTTATGCCGCGCGACAGAAAGTAGGAGCTTGGTACAGAATCGGCAAAAGCAGCCACTTGTACACGAAAATTTTGAGCAAAAAGCCCATTGGCAAAGCAGCAGAAGAGGGAAAACAGGAGCGTCGGGAGGTGTCGGGACATGGTGTTTGCTTTGAAAAAATAACGCCGCGAAAGTAGTAATTTCGCAAGCCCCACAATCCTTCTACTTTTGTGCGTGATTCAAACTGGACCGTATAAAAAATCTCCCGCTTTTAGTCGCGCGCTTCCGTTTGCGCTGCCGCTGTTGGCCCTGCTTATTTGGTTAGGGCTGCGTGACCAATCCGACCCGGTGTGGTTGGAGGCGGGCAAATTTGCTCGTGAAAAACAAGTGCTCCTGCAAGACGTGCCGGACTCGCTGCAGCGGCTTTATTGTACCTGGAGCGGGCTGCCTTACCGAACGGGCGATTCAACGGCTTTGCGCATCGTGTCGCAGCCTGCGCTCTCGACCATTGAGTGGAATTCGTTTCAACGCCTTTTTCAGGAGGCTATACAGCGAAAAAACATCGTGGTGGCGGGTGTGACCGGTGTGGGCGCGACCAAACAGGCCAAGCACCTGGCTCGCCTGCTTGCTGGCAAGCCGGAGAACGTACTGCTCGTGGAGTGCGCGCCGCAGTTTGACCTGGAATACCACAAGAAATACATCGGGAGCGAAGAGGAAGGCCGTTTTATACCTGGCGAACTCTTGCTGTTTTGGGAGCACTGCCGTGCGTTTCCAAACCAGCATTTTGTGGTCTTACTGGACAATTTTGACAAAATAAACCCCGAAACTTTTTTTGGGCCCTTGCTCTGGGAGAGTTTGGGCAGTGCTGGCGACCTAGTTGAAATGGGTGGCAAGCGCGTCGGCCTCCCGGCCAATTGCCGGCTGTTGTCGGTGACACACCACGGCCCCGGTTCGCTTGTGGAGTTCAACGGCGAGCATTTCAAACGCCTCGGAAGGCCATACATCGTGGAGCCGAACGTGCGTGAACTGGCCGAATACTTGCGCCGCAAATGGGCAGGTGCCTCCGATAGTATACGGGCGGCGGCCGTGGCCGACAGTGGGCGCATGCAGGCGTTCCTGTTTTATTTTTTGAAAGCCAACCTGTTCCTGAAGGAAAACTACGGAAGCGGGTACCAGCTTGGGCAGGGCGGCGGCGTACGTGATTTTTTCCTGGAAAAAGACCTGCCCGATTTGAAGCGCACGTTTACGGATCATATCAACGCCCTGCGCCGAACACGCCAGATGACAGAGCGCGACTTTGCGCCGATCGATTTCACCGTGCGAACCGGAGGGCTCTCCCAACGCTCCAGTTTTTGGGACCGGCAGGTGCAATTCCTGCACGACACGGGTTATTTTGTGGAAATCACGATGGTTGCAACCACCGCTTTGCTCACATTTTTAGTGGGGTGGTGGGTGTTTCGCCGCCGGGAGCGGCTCATTCGTTTCTACGGCGAACAGGCTCAGGAGGTTTTCGCCGGATTTGAGAACCAGCTTATCAGCGCCGAGGCGGCTTCCCAACGCTTGGAGGCGATCAAATACGAAGTGGATGCGTTGGTTATGCGCCGTCGGCTCAATTACACCGAGGGGTTATACTTTTTGGCTTTTGTGGAGGACAAGGTCAAGCGCATTGATTTCGCGCGAAACGTCAGTCAAAATTTCCTCGAGTTGTTCAATACGTTCATGGAGGATAATATGCTCACAGAGAGCGAGTACATCAAACTCAGCCAGTTTTTGCTGGCCATACGCCACAAAATACCAGAGGAGACGTACGATCAGTTTCAGAAAAAAGTGAACGAGGCCTACGCGGCGAACAGTTGAAACTGAATCGTCCAGATCAGTGGCTATTCAAATTGGAAATTTTCAGGTAGTTTTCGATAGCGACTGCAATGGAGGGCGCTTCGGGCGTGCCAGCCTGAATGTCTACCTGCATGCCGCTGTCGGTAACAGCCTTGAGTGCAGCCTTACCGAATACACAGATACGGCGGTCTTCCTGCTTGAAATCTGGAAACTGCTCGAACATCGATTTGATTTCGAGCGCGGAGAAGAAAGCGATGATATCGTACTTGATCGCCTTGAGGTCGGTCAGGTCGGTGTTGACCGTACGGTACATGACAGCTTCCTGAATGGGCACCTTGATGTCTGCAAAAAACTTGGTAACCTCCGGATTGCTGAGGTCGCTGCAGGGCAGGAAAAACCGTTCATCCTTGTTACGCAAGACATAAGCCTTCAGGTCATGGATTGTCTTGGTGCCGTTGAAAACCTTGCGCTTACGGAACATGATGAACTTTTGGAGGTAGTTCGCCACAGTTTCGGTGGAGCAGAAATATTTGGTTTCCTCCGAAATTTTGATGCGTAGTTCGCTACAGAGCCGGAAAAAGTGGTCAATAGACGTTCGACTGGTGAAGACGATGGCCGTGTAGTCGTTGGGGTAAACACGGTTTTTCCTGTATTCTTTTTCCGTCAAACCTTCCACCGTCACAAATGGGACGAAATCAATGCGTACACCAAAACGCTTTTCCAATTCGTCGTAGGCAGTACGTTGGGCCGGGTTGGGGTGAGGTTGAGAAATAAGGATGTTGTGGACCCTTTTAAAGGTTTTTTCCTGAACAGGTGCAGCGGTGGCAGACATTCGGGAGTCGTGTTTTAAAATTTGTTCAGAGGTTGGTGGGTGGTCGGCTTGATCGCTTGGCGTTTCTTTCTCTTGTTGGCCCGTAAGGCGTTTGATGAAAACCTTGAGTGTTAAATTCATTCGGATGCCAATAATGCCAGTTTGATCAAAATTATTGCCGGTGCTATTTCGACCGCACAAAGGTACAAGAAAAAGTGAAATAGATTTCCGCTCAAAAATTTGCTGCCGATTGCGGTGGCCCGCAATGCCCGGTAAATGTAAAACATGCCGGATAGTGCCAGTGTCCAAAAGACCATGAAATCACCATACATACGGGCAAAGGCGATCAAAAAATTAAAAGGCACCAGAAAGAGGCCCAGGACACAATTGAAAACCAGGATCAAAAAATTGTAGCGACGTACCTCGGCAGCCACGGGGTACAGCCAGCCAAGGAAGTTCATCACAATATGTTTGGACAAGATGAGGCCGCCCGCCAGCGCCAGGCAAAGCAGCAGAAAACCCGGATTGTTGAAATTCTTGGGGGCAAAGTGACGGGCGATGAGAAAGATAAAAGTACCCGCGTTCAGCAAAAAGTTGGCGTACAGCAGGTAGTAGGGCGTACTGCCGATCAGGCCGGATGATTCTTTTTGTGCGATAGTCAGCGCATTATCGTTGAGAAAACCACGCCAAACCTTGCCAACAATGGTACGTTTGGCTGTGATAGCAAAGGACAGAAAGGCGAGCAGTACTACCAGGTACCAAAAAACTTCCGTGTCCGACATGTCATTGCCCGTGGGCAACGCTTCCATCGAAAGGAACGCCGATGCAGTGGCGGAGGTGCCCGATGATGCCGCTCCGGGAATAGCGTGGGACACGATATTGAACGGATTGTACGCCACATCGGGTGAGGCGGCAGGTAGCAGCGATTTGTTGCGAAGGCTCGCCGGCAAACGCTGCACAATTTCAAATGGGTTGGCTGAGCGTTGCCCGGCGACCGAAGACGACAGCGAACAAGCCAGTAAAACCCAAAGCAGCGGTTTTCCAAACATGGCGCAAAGGTAAGGAACGGAGCCAGATTTCTTTCCCTACCTTTGGCCCGCTATTTTTCAAAAAAACCGGAACAAACACCGGAACACCACCCACAACCATGCGCATTGACGTTATCCTTGGCCTTCAATGGGGCGATGAGGGAAAGGGCAAGATT
>JBJXEZ010000009.1:0-17102 GCA_046153695.1 Saprospiraceae bacterium | reverse complement strand
GCTACGCAACGGACGAGCAACGCAGAATGCCGCCCAATTAGCCCTTCCAAATCGGGAGGTTATTATTTCATCGGTACTCTAGCGCCCCGGAAATATTTTTGGAAACAAAACAGCATCGTGGCAAGCCGCCCGGCCTACCTTTGTCGCCGTAGATTATGGACTGGAAGACCCTTTTCCCACTTTTGCGCAAAGAGATTTTGCTTGAATTCCGACAGCGTTATGCGATCAGCGGAATAGTGCTGTATGTGTTCAGCATGGTATTCGTGGTGTATATCGCCGCCCTCAAGGAAGTGTCGCCGCCGGTCTGGAACGTGCTATTTTGGCTCATAGTCCTGTTCGCGTCGGTCAATGCTGTGGTAAAAAGTTTTGTTCAGGAGAGCGGTGCCCGCCAGTTGTACTACTACCAGGTGGCCGATCCGGTAGCGTTAGTATTGGCCAAAATCATCTACAACACCTTGCTGCTGTTGGTGTTGAGCGGGCTAGCCTTCGGTTCTTACAGCCTTGTGGCTGGGAATCCCGTCAAAGACATGCCCCTTTTTGGCTTGACGCTGGTGCTGGGCAGCATTGGATTTTCCATCGCTTTCACGTTCATCGCCTCCATCGCCGCCAAAGCAGATAACAGTGCCACACTTATGGCTATCCTGAGTTTTCCGGTCATCCTGCCCATTTTGCTCACGCTGGTCCGGCTTTCGTCCATCGCCCTGCGCCTCATCCAAGACACCTCCTACACCCGTGATATTATCAACCTCCTGGCCATAGATGCCATACTCGTCACCCTGGCTTTCGTCCTGTTCCCCTACATCTGGAAAGACTAAAACATAACGTGACGCTGTAATTTTTTCATTAGCACATTCTCAAATTAGCACATTAAAACCATGTGGTGGAAAGCGCTTTCAGTTGTTTTGATTTTGTACTCCCTGGTGGCCGGGCTTGTAGTGCCGTTAAAGTCGGGTATCGAACGGGTTTCGCCGGTCTTAGCGGAAACGGGCGACACAGTTTCGTTCCGATTTTATGGATACAACACGTTTTTTGCCGCCCCTGCCGATAAGCCGCTGCGCGTTTGGCTGTACTACGATAAACAGTACGCCATCGCCCCTTTGTCTTTCGAGGTCGAGAGCGACACGGTTTTGCAAGCCACCTTTACCTTGCCCAAAAACCTGCCTGAAGGCAAACAACGCGTTGCCCTCAACGCTTTGATTGACCACCCTTTGGCGGGTGCATCATTGCTTCCTTCGGCAGTATCGCTTGGTCGTGATACCGCTTTGGTTGATACGCTGCTTGATGCAGCCTGGACGGCCAGCCCTGTTCAGGATTTGCATGTGCAATCTGGCTTTTCGTTTCCATACCAAAACGTGGTTTACGAGAGCATCCGCAACACCTATTACCATGTGCCGATGTGGTTTGCCTTGTTGTTCTTGTTCACGGCCTCGGTTTGGAACAGTGTGCGCTATCTCCGCAACCCAACACCGGAACACGACCGCCGTGCCTCGGCATACGCCGAAACGGGGTTGCTTTTTGGCATTCTTGGCCTCATCACGGGGATGGTATGGGCGAATTATACCTGGGGGAAACCGTGGAGCAACGACATCAAACAACTGATGACTGCCGTAGCTTTGCTCATTTACCTGGCCTATTTCATCCTGCGTCGCTCGTTTGATGAATATGAAAAGAGCGCTCGTCTGGCTGCCGTGTACAACATTTTCGCTTTCGCTTCGCTGGTTCCGCTGTTATACATCGTGCCCCGGATGTTCGCAAGCCTGCACCCCGGAGCCACAGGCAATCCGGCATTCGGCACCCAGGATCTGGACAATACCATGCGAGCGGTGTTTTATCCGGCCATCCTAGGCTGGACGTTACTCGGTTTCTGGCTCGCCGATTTGCGCATCCGGTATCAGCGGTTGTTCGATCGGGCTGTCGGGTTGTAGCGCGTATTTCTTTCCCTCGTATAGGTCAAATTTTTGGAAAAAACACGCCAACGGCCCGTTAAACAACGGGATTTTGCGGGAAGGGCGCAGGCCAAAAGTTTTCCAGGCCTCCATATTGGACGAGATCATCCAGGCCGTCCAGCCAGCCCAGTTTTGCTTTAGCCGGTCTCCGATGTTTTTATAAAACGCCTCGATCTCCTCCACTTTGATGCGTTCATCGTAGGGCGGATTGGTAAGGAGCAGGCCCGGCATTTCTGGTGGGATTAATTTTTCAAACGGCATTTTTTCCACTTGAACAATGTGCTCCAACCCCGCAGACATTAGGTTTATAGCCGTTGCATTTCGAGCACGCACGTCCTTGTCGAAAGCAAGAATGGGAAACTCGGGCTGCCGAATACGGGCATCTGCCTCGTTTTTTACTTCCTCCCAGAGTTTTTTATTGAAACCTTTCCATTTGAAAAATCCGAACGACGGGCGTTTGTACTGGGCCGGGATGTTCATGGCGATCATAGCGGCTTCGATGGGAATGGTGCCACTTCCGCACATCGGGTCTACAAACGGGGCATCGCCTTTCCACTCCGTCAGCAGGATCATGCCAGCGGCGAGCACTTCGCTCAGGGGCGCTTCGACCACGTCGCGTCGGTAGCCGCGTTTGTGCAGGCTATCGCCACTGGCATCCAGCAGCAGGGTGCATTCCGCACCGTTTATGCGGGTGTGAATGCGCAGAGTCGGGGCTTCCAGATTCACGCTGGGGCGACGGTCATAGCGGTCGCGGAACTGGTCCACAATGGCATCTTTTGTCAAAAGAGCAGCATACTGGGAGTGTTTGAAATAATCTCCGGCGACCACGGCCTCCACAGCGAGGGTATCGTGCACATCCATGTACTTGCTCCAGTCGGTGTCGCGTACGGCCCGGTAGTAAGCCTGTTCATTGGTGGCGCGGAAGGAGCGAAGTGGTACCAGTACGCGCATGGCTGTACGCAGTTCGTAGTTGCAGCGGTACATCAGGCACTGGTCGGCGGTGCAGGACACGGCGCGTTTCAGCGGGAGAATGTCCGTGGCACCGAGGGCCACCAATTCGGCGGCGAGTACGGGTTCGAGGCCTTGGAGGGTTTTGATGACGATGGTTCTGGTCATGTCGCGGCAGGTTTTGTTGGGCGAAAGTTGGCCGCGAAAGTCGAGGTTTTCTGCGACTTTTTAGGCATTCCCGAGCAGCACATGCCGAGCCTTTTTTACCACGCCTGCCGGGATGTCAAAATTGTCGGCTACCCGTTGGTCAGACCAGTCTGGGTTCTTTTTCAAAAAGGCAGCGAGCAGTTTTTCCATGCCCTTTTCCATGCCCTTTTCCATGCCCTTTTCCATGCCCTTTTCCATGCCCTTTTCCATGCCCTTTTCCATGCCCTTTTCAAAACCCTCTTCCAAAAAGTACTCGTAAGTGTGCTTCACTTTTTGCTCCAATTGCTGTGGAAGTGTTTCTGCCAGTTCCATGATTTCGTGTTTATTGAGTGATGAAATGATTTGCAGGTAAAAGAGCGTGGCCTCGAACAGGACCATCAGCACCTCATCTGCCAGGTTTTCGTGGACAAAAATAAGCACTTCGCGGAAATGCTGCCGAACGAATTCGTTCTCCCGCCCGTGCTTGAACACCAGCAGCACGTTGCGCAACAGCACTGCATCCTTCATGTCCCGAATCTGCTCGTCCAGCATCGCCTGCACGTTGATCTTCAAGAAGTCGAAGTGCGGAACGTAACCGGAAAGGGCTGCGGGCACCGCTCCATACTGCTCCCGCAGCGGCCCGGGATCCCAAGGCGCCGAGCCGTGGTAGAACAGAATCGGGATGGTCAGGGTGAAGCTAGGTCGTTGTTGGGCGATGTCTTCGTCTTGCACCCCGCGCAAGTAGTTGCCCAATTGTACGTAAATGTGGCGACCCGTGCTGCTGCTCTTGTGCTCCAGCAGCAGGCAGATGCGCACCGCGTCTGTCTCGTTGGTTTCGCAGGTGTAGACCAGGTCGGAGAAAAACTCGCGCAAGTCGTCAGACAGAAAACTCTCCGAAGACAATTGCAGGGTCTGGAGGTTCAGTACTGCCAGTTGATCGGGTGGAAGGAATTTTTTGACGAGTTCCAGGGCGACAGGCAGCACCTTGAACACCTGTTCAAAGTACATGTCGTGCGGGCGGTGGCGGGCGAGGTCGAAGGGGATTTCCATGCAAGCGTTTTTATGATCGCTGGCAAAAATATCGCGGGCGGGCTGGTGGAGAGCGGCACGGGAAGAGAGCGGAACAGATTTATTGAAATTTAATATGGGACAAATCAGATGGGTTGTACAGTTGAAAAAATCGCAACTCGAGCCCTTCGAGGCGGAATATTTTTTCGCAACAGAAAGCGCCCTTTGCTTTTTTTCGTCAACGTTTTCTGCCAAAAACCGCCAACAACTTGCCACTTTTGCCGTCCTCAAAAATCCGGCTTTTTAACAAATATCGCCACCCGTGGAATTTACGCAACGCAAACTCGCCGGCACCTGGGAAATCCAACTCGCGCCCCTGCGCGACGAACGCGGTTTTTTCATGCGAGCCTACGATACCGCACTTTTTGAAAAAATGGCCTGCACCGCTCCTGGGCACAGGAAAACCACTCGCGCAGCGAGCGACGAGGCATTATCCGGGGCCTGCATTTTCAGTTTCCGCCGTTTGCCGAGACGAAGCTCGTGCGCTGTGTACGCGGCGCTGTGCTCGATGTTTTTGTAGACATCCGCCCCGATTCGGCCACTTTCGGCCAGTGGGACAGCATCGAACTGAGCGAGGAAAATCAAAAAATGATCTACATCCCCCGCGGCTTTGCGCACGGTTTTTGCACGCTAACCAACGAGAGCGAGGTGCTGTATAAAGTGGACAACGTATACAACCGCCAAAACGAAGGCGGCTTGCTTTGGTCCGACTCCGATCTCGGAATCCAATGGCCTGCCGACACGCCGATTCTTTCTGAAAAAGATCAGAAGAACTGGACGTGGGGGGAATTTGTGGAGTCTCATCAAAACCGGATGCACTTTTAAGTGTAGCACCCAAGGCCCATCAGATTTTCAAAAACGGCAAGGCCACCATACACTCGAAAATCATTTTCTGGTCCACAGTAGTCGCTCTGCTGACTGTTCTGGCGTTTATCATTGGCATTCAATTTTTTATTTGATCTGAACTCGGAATTGACACCCACTAACCCCACAACACTACTTGACAGCGCTTGGTGAAAACCATAAACCCTCAAACCCGAAACCTTCAAACCTTTTTTCAACATGAACATACGCTTATTCAAACCCTCCGTTGGCGAGGAAGAACTGCAACTGATCCGCGAATCGTTCGAACGCTCCTGGATCGGACTCGGCCCCAATGTCAACCTCTTTGAGGCCGAATGGGAAAAATTTACCGGTGCTGCCATGGCCATCGGAGTCAATTCCGCAACAGCGGCATTGCACCTGGCGCTGGCTGCATTTCGTTTTCCCGAAGGCAAAAAAGTGCTCGTACCCTCGCTCACTTTTGCCGCCACTGCCACTTCCGTTTTGTACAACCGCCTCGTGCCGGTATTTGTGGACAGCGACCCGGTCACCCTGGGTATGGACTTGAACGACCTGGCACGCAAGTACGACAAGGACTGCGTGGCTGTGATGCCCGTACACTACGCCGGTCACCCGGTGGCCATGGAAAAACTCATGCCCTGGGCACGCGAACGCGGCCTTAAAGTAATCGAAGACTGCGCCCATACCGTAGGTGCGATGTACAACGGCCAGATGCTGGGTCTTTGGGGCGATATCGGTTGCTATTCCTTCGAGGAGAAAAAACTGATGACCACCGGCGACGGCGGCATGATGGTTACCAACGACCCTGACCTGTTTCACGACGTAAAAGCCATGCGTTGGGTGGGCATTGACAAGGACAACTGGAAAACCGCACAGGCTTATACCGCTACCAACCGCGATGCCATGCATTGGTTTTACGAAATCGCCGTGCTGGGTTACAAGTACAACATGAACGATCTGGCCGCTGCCATCGGACTGGCTCAACTGAAAAAATTGCCAGCCATGAGCCGCCGCCGATCCGAGATTATCCGGCAGTATATGGACGGACTGGAAGGTGTGCCGGGTGTGGCACCCATGCTGCCGTTCGAGCCGGAAAATTACTGCTACCAGATGTTCGGCATCCGCGCCGAACAGCGAGACGAGATGATGATTCACCTCAAATCGCTGGGTATTGCCACGGGCTGCCACTACACTCCGTTGAGTATTCAGCCGCTGTTTGCGCCGTGGGGGCACACCTGCCCGTTTGTAGAAAAAGAACACGAGCACCTCATCACCCTGCCGTTGCACGCAGACCTGACCGAGGAAGAGGTAAACTACATTCTGGATGGCATAAAAGTTTTCCATGAAGCCCTCGTTGCCTGAACTCGTCGTGTGGGGCGGTACCGGAAATTTCAAGGTGCTATGCGAACTCCTGCGCAACGATTACAGCATAATCGGCTTTTTCGACAACAACCCGAACATCGCGCCAGAATACCGGGGCATCCCCTGTTTGGGTAACCGTGAGGCATTTCTGGCTTGGGTGCGACGCGTGGAAAATCCCCCGTATTTCATTGTCAGCATAGGACCGGGATATGGTCAGGTGCGTCGCGATGTGCATGACGAACTCCAACAGTACGGTCTGTTGCCTATGGTTGCCATACACCAAACTGCTTTTGTAGCCGAGAATGCCATCATGGGCGAGGGCAGCCAGATTTATGCCAATGCTACCGTCTGTGTGGATGTTCAAATCGGGCGAAACTGCATCGTGAACACCCGTGCATCCATTGACCACGAGTGCGTACTTGAGGCCGGAGCCACGGTAGGGCCGGGGGCTGTACTAGCCGGGCTGGTACATGTGGGCGAAAACGCCGACATCTACACCGGGGCGGTTGTATTGCCGCGTGTACGCATCGGCGCGGGAGCCGTGGTAGGGGCAGGTGCGGTGGTGCTGAAAGATGTGCCTCCCGGAGCAGTTGTGGTTGGGAACCCGGCGCGGGTGCTGGTGCGCCCGTAGTGGAGAGTACGATCAAAATTAAATTTAGGGGCCTTTTCACAAGGCTAACAACCCTACTCCTCGTAACCGCATTACCGGCTTGCTGTACCAAAACGCATCAAAATCGCCCAATGAGGCGCTTTCAAAACTTGTTTTCAAGTCTTGAAACGTGTACCCGTCTGCATTGGATACTGCCAGTTGTTCCAGGGTTTTGGCGAGCCATTGTCCCTGTTCCGGCGGGAAGTGCAGGTGCAGGGTCTCCCGTTTATCCTGCACGGTCAGGGTTGCTGCTTCCCAAGTGACCCCTTTTTTGGTTTTGATCGCCGTAGTCAGCATCGGTAAAGCGCCGAGCCACACTATTTTGGTCATGGGCTTCAATGTGGACGTGTCCAATTCCTGCAAAACCCCAGCGATGTAGTTTTTGGAAATACTGGTGCGCGGCACCTTGAAATCGAACCAGTCGGACAACGGAAAGTCCAGGCCGATACCGTGCATGTAATTGAGCAGCGATTTTTTGAGTCCGTAACTGAACTGGTCGTGATCTGCCCCCGAGGGATCAGTATGCACGATGTCGTTGTGGGCAAATGCGCCCCGCTGATTAGGTAGCTGCTGTACCTCGAATTGCTCTGGATGCAAGCCAACAGGGCTATGGGCGGTCATGGCGAACAAGTGCCAGAACCCGGATTGCAGAATACTTGCCTGGAACATCTGCCGCACCATCTCCAGTGAATCTATTGTTTCTTGCGCCGTTTGGGTTGGAAAACCATACATCAGGTAGGCATGCACCATGATGCCTGATTCGGTGAAATTGCGCGTCACCCTGGCTACCTGCGCCACAGTCACGCCTTTCTGAATCAGGTCGAGCAGCCGGTCGGAAGCCACCTCCAGGCCCCCGGAAACAGCCACACAGCCGGATGCCCGCAGCAACAAGCACAAATCGCGGCTGAAACTTTTTTCGAAGCGAATGTTGGTCCACCAGGTGACTGTAAGTTTCCGCCGTATGATTTCGAGCGCTAAAGCGCGCATCAGAGCAGGCGGTGCGGCTTCATCCACAAAATGAAAACCCGTTTGGCCGGTTTGAGCGATCAGGGTTTCGATACGATCACAGAGCAGGCTGGCTGTCAGGGGTTCATAGACTTTGATGTAATCGAGTGAGATGTCGCAAAACGTGCATTTCCCCCAATAGCAGCCGTGGGCCATAGTGAGTTTATTCCAGCGCCCGTCGCTCCACATCCGGTGCATTGGATTGGCGATTTCCAAAACAGAAATGTACGCACCGAGCCTCAAATCGCTGTAGTCGGGCGTACCAGTTTCCGCCTGTTTGTAGTCTTTGCTCAGGCTAAAATTGAGGTATTCCACTTTCCCGTTGACGAGGGCAAAAGTTCGTTTCAGTAATTCCAACGGGCGTTTGCCAGACAGATGCTCGGCGAGATGCTCAATGGGCGCTTCGCCGTCATCAAGCGTGATAAAATCAAAAAACTCGAATACTCGCGGCTCCGCAAGTGAGCGCAATTCGGTGTTAGCAAAGCCGCCCCCCATCGCTACTTTGATCTCTGGACGGTGTTTTTTGATCCATTGTGCACAACGGAATGCGGCGTAGAGGTTGCCCGGAAAAGGCACAGAAACTGCCACCAAATCCGGCTTTATTTCTGACAAGTGCGCTGCCAGTACATCTGCCAACAAGCCGTCCATGTAGGTATAGTCCGCTTGCAGCGCATGGTACAATTCATCAAAGTGATTGGCCGAGCGGCCGAGGCGTTCGGCATAGCGGCTAAATCCAAAATGGACGTCCACACATTCCTGGATGAGATCAGATAGGTCTTCCAGGTAAAGAGTAGCCAAATGTTTGGCTCTGTCCTGAATACCTAAAGCGCCGAAATTCCATTCGAGGTCGGCTAATTGGGCAAAGCGCGATGCTTCCGGCAGAAAGCCTTCCGGGCAGATTTGGTGAGCAAGCGTAGGGTTTTTGCCTTGTAAAAAAGCAATCACGGCATCAATCGTACGGACATAGTCGTCCTGCAACGCTATGATGCGTTGCGCGTTGGCGGAAAATGCCGCCGTGGGCGGGCCGATATGCTCAAACAAACGAGTCAGCCCTTCTTGTGAGAATAATGTCAGGATGACCTCAATGCCCAAATCCGCTTGCCGGGCAGGAATCTGCCGGGTGTTGAGAAACCCCTTCAAATACGCAGTAGCAGGGTACGGCGTGTTCAACTGCGTGAAGGGAGGCGTGATCAGAAAGATAGCTGGCTGCAAGGCACTGCGGATTTTGGCGGTGAAAGTACGGTTTAAGAAAAAACTCGGAGCCTCATGATCGGGCCCGACCCAAAAACAGCACTTTTTGCACTTGAAAATCGACCTGATCATGCACAGTATCGGGAGATACGGGTAAGGGTGGAGTGTGCCGGCAGGAAAATTTCTACCTTCGCCACGCACAAAAACACTGCTTTCCCATGAAAAGAGTATTGCTACTGCTGTTGATCCTGCCTGCCCTTCTCCGCGCTCAGGGTGGGATGTGGCTGCCCATGTTACTCGAAAAACAAAACGAAAAGGAGATGAAGGAACTTGGCCTCAAATTGGAGGCCGACGACCTGTACGCGCCAAACAGACCTAGCATCAAAGATGCCATCTGCCTGTTCGGAAGCGGCTGTACAGGCGAAATGATTTCGCTCCAGGGTCTGTTGCTCACAAACCACCATTGCGGGCTGGATGCTATTCAGCGCCACTCTACCAAAGAGCACAACTATGTTAAAGACGGTTTTTGGGCCATGTCACGACCGGACGAGCTGCCTTGCCCAGGCTTGAAAGCTACTTTTATTTCCCGAATGGAGAACATCACGGCTTTGGCACTCAAAGACGTGACGGAGGCCATGAACGAAAAAGACCGACAAGGTCAAATTGACAAAAATCTCGCGCAAATACGGGTAAACACCAAAAAAGAGGCTTGGGAAGAGATACAAATCAAACCGTTTTACAAAGGCAACCAGTATTTTCTGTTTGTCATCGCTGTTTACACCGATGTGCGGTTCGTAGGTGCTCCGCCCGAAAGCATCGGCAAGTTTGGCGCTGATACGGACAATTGGGTGTGGCCCAGGCACACGGGCGATTTCTCTCTGTTCCGCGTTTATGCCGACAAGGACAATCGCCCGGCACCGTTTGCAGCCGCTAACCAACCGTATAAACCTGCCCATTTTTTGCCCGTCTCCCTCGAAGGGATAGCCGAAGGCGATTTTACTATGGTCTACGGCTTCCCCGGCACTACGGACGAATACCTGCCCGCTTCATCGCTCCAGCAAACCACGGAGGTTGTCAACCCCACACGCGTTGACATCCGGGACAAGTCCCTGAAAATCATGGATGGTTTTATGCGTAAAGATCCTGCCATTAAGGTCGGGTACGTAGCGCGTTACGCCCGCATTGCCAATTCATGGAAAAAATGGCTGGGAGAAATGCAGGGGCTGAAAAATTACCAGGCTGTGCCCAAACGGCAGGCCTTGGAGGCTGAATTTGTACGCCGAATCAACCAAAATCCCGACTGGAAAATCCGCTATTCCAACCTGTTGCCGCGCCTCAATCAAACCTATCAGGATATCCAACCCTATGCGGAAGCTCGAGAGCTGTACAACGAAACGTTTTCGGTGAATATTCAGGCGACCAACCTGGCTGCCAAACTGAACGACTGGGCCAAAGCCTATGATGTAGCCAACCCGTCGGCGTTTTCGGCCAAGATAAAGGAGATGGACCTCAAGGCTGACAGCATGTTTTGGGGCTACAGCCGCGAACTGGATCAGGCTGTATTTGCTGTACTGATTGAGCGTTTTGCCAAATCCATGCGGCCCGAATGGGGCGGCGCGTTCGCACTAGCCGAAGCTGAACGCAACGGCGGCTTTGCCAAACTGGCCGAACATTTGTACACCACCAGCATACTGACCAATATTGACCGCTGGAAGGCAGCTGTCGCCGGCGACGCAAGTGCGCTTGGTCAAACGCTGCAAAATGACCCGATACTCGTTTTTTGGCGATCCGTGTACACGCCATATGCCCAAACGGTGTCGCCAAAAGTGCAAGAATTGCAGAACAACATAAACCTGCTCCAGCGCTTGTACATGGCCGCTCAAATGCAGGTTTTCAAAGAAAAGCGATTTTTCCCTGATGCCAACAGCACCTTGCGACTCACGTACGGAAAAGTGGACGGCTTCAGCCCACGCGATGCGCTACGTTACGAATTCAGAACACATTTGGACGGGATCATGGAAAAATATGTACCCGGTGACTACGAGTTTGACGTGCCTGGCAAACTCATTGAACTTTGGAAAAACAAGGACTACGGTCAATACGCTGCTAAAGATGGCCGTATGCCCGTAGCCTTCCTCGGTACCAACCACACCACCGGCGGAAACTCAGGAAGCCCCGCACTGGATGCTCGTGGCAACCTTGTGGGCCTCAACTTCGACCGCGTGTGGGAAGGAACCATGAGTGATTTGAATTACGACCCTGCCATTTGCCGAAACATCATGGTGGATACCCGGTATATCCTGTTCATCATTGATAAGTTCGCTGGCGCCGGGTACTTGTTAGAGGAGATGAAATTAGTGAAGGGGAAACGAAAGTGATCTGTTGGAGATAAACCAACCTGACCGTATGATTTCCCGCTTGGCATTGTCTGAATCCGGGTTTTATCCTTGACTTGATATACGAACAACTATGTCAGAAAAAATCGAAAACGTCCAGATCGAGGCTGGCTGGAAAGCGCTGCTGGCCGACGAGTTCCGGCATTCCTATTTTTCCGAAATAAAGGATTTTTTGGTTCAGGAAAAAAAGGCGGGTAAGGCAATCTACCCGCCAGGGCCGTTGATTTTCAACGCCTTTGATACTACACCATTCGAACAGGTGCAGGTTGTGGTCATCGGTCAGGACCCCTACCACAACCCGGGCGAGGCGATGGGGCTGTGTTTTTCGGTGCCTAAAGGTGTGCGTGTGCCGCCTTCGTTAGTCAATATTTACAAAGAAATCAACCGCGACCTCGGCCTGTCTATACCCGCGCATGGTGATCTGACGCACTGGGCCAGACAGGGCGTGCTGCTGCTCAACGCCATGCTGACCGTCGAGGCCGGCAAACCCGCCTCGCACCAGAAAATCGGCTGGCAAACGTTCACCGACGCAGTCATCCGGCGCGTTTCTGAAGAAAAGGAAGGGGTGATTTTTCTGCTCTGGGGCAAGTTTGCCCAAGGTAAAAAACCACTCATTGACGAAACTAAACACTACGCCCTCACTGCACCACACCCTTCGCCATTGGCTGGCGGCGGCTTCCAGGGCTGTGGGCATTTCAGTCGTACAAATGAACTTTTAGCCCAACAAGGTAAAAAAACCGTGGATTGGAGCGTTTAGCCTCAAAATACAACTGCTCAATATGATTTTCAACAAACTCGTAACCGGCCTGCTGGCTACCGCATTGGTCGCATCCTGCGTTTCTTCCAAAAAATACCGCACTGAGGCAAACCAGCGCAACGCCTGCGAAGCCCGCGAGAAAGTGCTCGTGAACGAGGTGCTCGGCCGCCGCAAGGAAACCAACGATCTCATCAAACAGGTAGGCGACCTCAACCGCAATCTCGGTAACCAGGATGCCGAAATCCGTGACCTGAAACAGGAACTGACCGTGCGAATACAGTCCATGGGCGAGTCGTCGTCCAAATTGCATTCCGATAAGTCAACCCTCGAAAAAGAACTGGCTGACAAAAAAGCCCAATTGGAACAGCGCGACAACACGTTGCGCGTAGTAGCTTCGGCACAAAAAAAGCGGCAAGCCGACCTCAGCGACCTTAAAAATGCCCTGACAAAGGCATTCCCATCCGGCGACATGCTTGATCAGACCGACCAGGCTGTATTACTGACGGTTCCCGATCAGGCGCTGTTCGACAAAAACGGCGTAGCTGTTAGCCCGGCAGGTCGCACACTGCTCCAACCCTTGGCGGATGTGTTGGCCAACCGCCCTGAACTATCCGTTGAAATCCGTGCCTACACAGACAACACCCTGCCTAAGGGTATAAAAAACGCGGAAGACACCTGGGACTGGAGCCTGATCCGCGCCGCCAATGTGACGCGTACACTCATCCGCGAATTCAATATCAACGCCAACCAACTCTCGCCAGTGGGCAAAGGCGAGTACTTTCCTGTGGCATCCAACGAAACATCCGAGGGCCGGCAACGCAACCGCCGTACTGTTCTGGCCGTCTTTCCGCCACTTCCTGCCGTCCCGTCGGTTGAGTAGTTTCAAAAAACTTGGCAAGGCGTGCAGCAAAAAAAGCCGCCTTTAGCATCATGGTATATTGTAGCCCCTTGGCACGATTCAGCATGCCGTGTGTCGAACAAAAGCAACCCTTTCAGTACTAAAAACTCTTTCGCACAATCACAACTGCCCCCGTTCCGTTCCTTGCGGGAAAACAAAAACAATCATTCCTGACTTCATGAAGAAATTTTTCCCCGTACTGCTGGCATTGCTTTGCCTTGCCCCTCTTTCCCTGCTCGCCCAAAATCCTTCCCGAACCACGATTAAAGGCATTGTACGAGATACTACCGAAGTGCCCGCCGAGTTCGCAACGGTCATGCTGCTCAGTCCCGTGGACTCCACCCTGGTAAATTTTTCACGCAGCGACGAGCAAGGGAATTTCGCGTTCAAAAACGTGAAAAACGCCCGATACATCTTCAAAATCTCGTACATCGGTTGCATCCCACACCAGCAGACCATCGAGCCGTCGGCCACCGATGTGAGCGATCTTGGCGTGGTGCGACTCAAACCGATCAGCACCGAACTAATGGAAGTGGTTATCAAAACTGCCAAAGCACCCCTGCGTATCCGAGGCGACACGATCGAGTACGACGCCACCACGTTTAAGGTGCCTCCTGGCTCTACGGTGGAAGACCTGCTGCGCCGACTGCCCGGTATTGAGGTAGCCGCCGACGGTAGCATCAAAGCCCAGGGCAAGGATGTAAACCGTGTTTATGTAGACGGTAAGACCTTCTTTGGCGACGACCCAAAAGGCGCCACCAAAAACCTCGGAGCCGAGACCATATCCAAGGTGCAGGTGTACAATGAAAAATCCGAACAGGCAAAACTCACCGGTGTGGATGACGGCAAAAAGGAAAAGGCAATGAACCTCGAACTGAAGGAGGAGTTCAAAAAAGGGGCGTTCGGCAAAGTCACTGCCGCCGTCGGCAGCGAAGAGCGCTGGGCGGCCCGCGGCAACTACAACCGCTTCGACGAAAAGCAGCAGCTGTCGTTCATCGGTTTTGCCAATAACATCAACGAGACGGGCGTGAACTGGGAAGATTATGGTGAATTCAAAGGCCAAAACTCGTTCAACGACTTTGATAACGGCGACTTCGGCTTCAGCAGCGGCGGCGGGCGCACATACTATTTTGGAGACAACGGCCTGACGAACAACTTCGACGGGAGGGGTTTTACCAAAAACCACGGCGGCGGAGTGAACTACAACTTCGACAACAAAAAAACCAAGTGCAACGCCAACTATGTGTACAACCAGACTGAATTAAACCTCGACCAGTTCGCCTTCCGGGAAACGTTCCTCAACAACGGCTCCATTACAAATACCGACACGACTGCCCGCACCGAGTTTCGGAACAACCACAGCCTGGCCGCCCGGATGGAGCACGAAATCGACTCGTCCAACGTCCTGATCATGAAGGGCAACCTGCGTATCAGCGGCTCCGACAACCGAAACCGGCAGGCCCAGTTTTTCAACGAAAACGGCACTGTGCCAACGAACAACCTCCAAATCGACAACCGCTCCGATCTCAGCAGTTTGAACGGAAACGCTGCTGCCATCTTCCGGCATCGATTCAATAAGAAGGGGCGTTCTATCGCCGCCAGCGCCTCGTATTTCAACAACCCCTCCGACGGAACAGACAGCTTGTTTTCGATCAACCAGTTTTTCAACGCCCAAACGCCCACGGACCAAACTCGGCTGCTGAACCGCAAGGACAACTCCGCCTGGCAGGCCAAGGCCAGTTTGCTGTTCACTGAAGCCCTGCACAAGCGGTGGTTTCTGGAGACGTTCTACAACTTCAGCCAAACCGCCAACACCGCCAACCGCCAGACCCTTGACCCGGTGGCCAACAACCAGCGCGTGGACGACCTGAGCGTTTATTACGACTTTCTGGTGCTGTATAACCGCATTGGAAGCAGTCTTCGCTACTCCCACGAGGGCCTGAACATATCGACTGGCCTTGCCGGTCAACGCCTCCAGTTGGACGGCAGGTATTCCCTCGATGAGGGCTTGCCTCTTCTCACCCCTCCGCTCGTGCGCACATTCGACAACCTCGTGCCTTACGTAGATATCAGCTCCGAAATCACCAACAACCTTTGGCTAAACGTTGACTATACCTACCAGGTGACCGAGCCGCGTTTGAACGACTTGCAGCCAGCACCAAATGTAACCAATCCGGCTTTCCTAAATGTGGGTAACCCCAACCTCACGCCGGAGCGGTCGCACGGATTTTCCCTAAACTTCAACTATTGGAATCCCGCTTCGTTCGCCAACGTCGGCATGGGTGCCAGCTACAACCTGTTCGACAACCAGATCGTATACAATCAGACCGTTGAAGTTGTGGACAGCATCGGCGTACGTACGACTTCTCGCCCCGACAATGTGTCGGGTGGAAACCGATTCAATACCTACCTGTGGTCCAATTTCCCGATCATCAAGACCAAACTGACCATGAACGTGAACGGCAGCATCAATAGCAGTCATGCGCCTGCTTTCGTGAACGATGTACAAAACGAGACGGACAACCTTGGCTACGATATTCGGGTGGGCTTTTCACTCACACCCAGCCCAAGCCTGATACTGAGTGTGGGCGGCAATGTCGGCTTCAACAACATTTCTTACTCCATCCGCGCAGAGCAGAACCAAAAGATACAAAACCACGGGGCCAACGGATCGGTCAAGTGGCAGTTTGCGCCCAAAACATTTTTAGAAAGCAATTTCACGTACTCGTTGTTCAAAAATGACCGCTTCGACTTCAGCCAGGAAGTACCTATTTGGAACGCCTCCATACGCCGCCTGCTTGGCCCTGCCAACCGTATGGAAATGCGCCTGGCTGCATTCGATATTTTCAACCGCCGCGTGAACATCACCCAGAACGGCACCCAAAACTTTGTGTCGCGCAGTACGGCCCCTACCCTCGCCCGCTATTTTATGGTCAGCTTGAGCTACAACCTGCGTGGATACGAGGACAAGGTGAAAAAGAACAACTGGTGGTAATGGCAAAAGTGGTTTCGTTGAAAAAAAAGGCTGAGGCAATCGCAGGCATCCTCGACGCACTTTACCCGGAAACGCCCATCCCGCTCCGGCACACCGACGCGTACACATTGTTGGTGGCCGTGGTGCTGTCAGCGCAATGTACCGACGAACGGGTAAACCAGATCACGCCCCTGCTTTTTGCACGGGCAAATACCCCCGAAGACATGGTCACCTTATCGGTGGAAGAAATCCAGGAGATTATCCGTCCATGCGGCCTGTCGCCCGCCAAGTCGAAGGCCATCCGGGGGCTTTCACACTTGCTGATAGAGCGGCATGGCGGTGCAGTACCGCCTTCATTCGAGGCGCTGGAGTCATTGCCAGGAGTGGGCCACAAGACCGCCTCGGTCGTGATGTCGCAGGCGTTTGGCGTGCCAGCCTTTCCTGTGGACACACACATTCATCGACTTGCCGCCCGTTGGGGGCTGAGCGACGGCAAGAATGTGGAAAAGACAGAGCGCGATTTGAAAGCCGTTTTTCCGGAGAATACCTGGAACAAATTGCACCTCCAGATTATTTACTTCGGGCGGCAATACTGTCCGGCACGCGGTCACAAAGCGGAATATTGCCCAATTTGTTCGAGGTGGGGCGTGCGGGACTAAGAGCGTGTTTAAAATTTAGTGCCGAGGCGAAAGTGAGCAAATTTTGTTTCAGGCAAGGCAAAATTTGCAGCCGTAGCCGGGTGCCAACGGCATTTTTGGGTACATCGCGCTCCGCCGGTACAACCCCACCCCCAGCCCCTCCCCCGACTGGGAGGGGGGCTTGCCCTCAAAAAAGGCAAAAATTAGCCACAGGTACTTTGGCTTTTCAACTTGATGAGAC
>JBJXEZ010000008.1:0-8978 GCA_046153695.1 Saprospiraceae bacterium | reverse complement strand
AGCCGGGCCGGCGTATTACCCTGATGAACGTGGGATCGTACACGGTCATGCTCAAGGACGAATCGGCATCGAGCACCTCCGGCAACCGCTTTGCGTTCGACAGCCAGGACTGGTTTATCCTGCCGGGTCGCTCGGTCGAGTTGATGTACGACGCTACCTCTGCCGTGTGGCGCACCCTTACGGCGTTCGACTATTTTTCCGATTATGTATTGTGCGCACAGTTCCGGTACGGCGTGGCCGGCACCACGGGTACGGGCACCAACGGCGACTTTTTTGTAAAGGCCAACAGCGGCGGCAGTGGTTCCGGCAGCGGCGCCAGCCCCTGGGGCCTGAGCGGGATTACCACATCGAGTTCGGCCACGGGCAAAGGTTCCATCGGGGCGCAGTCGGGCGCTATGGTGCGCTCCACGAACAGCACCTACCTGCGCTACGCCTCCACGATCAGCCTCGACAACCTGTCCGACGGAACCAACACCTACAACGCCCGCTGCGGCTGGATGGACGCCTCCAACCCGACGGGCGAGCCGTCCAACGGCGTGTACTTCCGCTACACCCACGGCACAAACTCGGGCAACTGGCAGTTCGTCGCCCGCTCCGGCGGCACCGAAACGGTCATCAATACCGGTACCGCGCCCCTCACCGGCACGTCGGCTATGCAATCTTTGATTGTCGCCGTATCGCCTAACGGCACTGCTTGTGAAGGATACATCGACGGGGTGAGCGTTGGCGTGACAACCACCAACATCCCAACCTCAGCGAACATGGGGTATTACGCCCAGATAGAAAAAACGGTCGGCACGAACAGCCGAACCTTGTACCTGGCCGGCGCAAACGTGCTGATCGTGGCCAACAAACGACTTTAAATCACCATAAAAATAACTCCCAACATGAAACTCCTTAGCAACATCTTCAAAAGCACCCTCACCCTCGTCGCCTTGACCACTGTCGGTCTGTGCGCCGTATTTGCCGGCCCGGATTCCCTTGGCGCCGCCATTGACAGCCTCGGCGTGGTCAGTTACACCGATCCCGCGTCGTTCGTGACACCTGCCGCGACCGACAGTGTGGAGGTGGCCATCACCATCCTGCTCGGCCTGTTTGCCGGCGCCATTCCCGGGTTGAAGCGCATCCCCCAAAAGTTCATTCGCAGCGGCGCGGCGGCCCTGTTGGTAGCCGGTGGTGCGGCCACCTTCAAAATGGGCTTTTTGACCCAGGAGAGCCTCGAATACGTGATCCAGCAGTTTTTGCCAAATTTCGCTTACGCCGGACTGATCTACAACGTGCTGAAATACGGCCTGCCGGTCGTCGGCAAGTTGCTGGGCAAGGACTGGACCTTTTTTCAGAGCATCAAACCCTGATAACCCCACAAAAAACCCCTTGCCATGGATTGTCCAAACGGTTACATCGAGGTGAACGGCAACTGCGTGTACGCCTTCGGAAACGAATCCGGTGTCGGCCCGGACGGAACCCCGCTGCCCCAAAAAAAGGGCGGCGGGTTCTGGGACTGGGTGAACAAAAACCTGCCCGACATCCTCATCACCGTCGGCTCGGTGTGGCAATCGGGCAAGCAAAACGACCAGCAACCCGGCACTTCCGGCAACCCGCAACCGCCACCAACGCAGCAAAATACCATGCCTGTCTGGGGCTGGATACTGCTGATCGCAGCCGTGCTGGTCATGCTGATCCTCTTGCTGCGCGGGCGCACTACCCAAATCGTGCAAACACCATTGCCCATTTCATAAACCTTTAAAAAACAGAACATCATGTGTACATGTCAGGACGAAAACAACAAACCCTGCTCCTGCTGGAAAAAGTGGGTACTGATCGGACTGGGCCTGGCGGCCTTGGCCGGCATTGCCTGGTGGTATTGGAAAAAGAAAAGTCCGGCGGCCTGATAAACCCCAAAAAACCAGAATAATGGCCAAGTGCGGACACACGATTTGCCCCGACGATGATTGCGGCTGGGTTTACCTGTTCAACGGCGGCGGGCGTGCCAATTGCCGCCGGGTGCAGCGTTGTTTCGAGGAAAGTTGCAGCAGCCTCAAGGCGCTCGGGTCTTCGGGGTTTCTGCTGTTCGACGCCTGCCTGGGGCACTGCCACCGCCAGGAAACCGACCCGAAGTATCCGTCCGCGTACGCGTCCACCAACGAGTACCTGTGCAACAACTTCGATCCGGTCACGCTCGTCGATTACTTCGGGACCAACGAGTGCGGGGTGGATCCGGAGCAAACGAAACTGGGCCAGATCGAGGAGGCTACTGCGCGATACGATGCGCGAACGCGCACGGTGCTGCTATTCATCGCCGTCGTCATTCTCATCCTGCTGACCGTATTGTTATGGAAGAACAAGGCCAGGTAACCCAACAAAAGTCGTCCGGTGATTGGCTCCCATCGTTGTTCCAGGCGGTCGGAAGCGTGTTCGAGACGATCTCCACCGCGCTTGCGCCGGGCGTCCTCTCCGCTCAGGCCTACTTTCAACAACTGCTGAACGCCCGGGCCTCGCTCCAGGATCCGCTGGCCGATGTCAACGAAAGTCGCCGGAACACCGACACGATTTTGATTTACGCCGGCACGGGCATCATAGCGCTTTTGATCATCGCCATCATCTTAAAAAAGAAGGAATGAAAAGCATTCGGGATATCGTCATTGTTGCGGCAGTAGCCATCGGTTTGCTACTGCTGATCGTATACCTTTTTCGTCCGGGAAAGTCCGCTGCGGATGCCGGCAGCAACCAGGGCGAGGAGCCGGACGGCGACCAGCCACCGGGGACTTTGCCATGCCAGAGCATTCCCGAAAACCTGCCGCCCTTTCAAAACGCCGTGACCCCGCCCGGCGCCAAAGCCTATCTGAACGTGCCCGACGCCGACTGGACGCCGGATTTTGAGGCACGGCTGCGCGGCTTTTTCCTGGCCGTGGACGTGGAGCCTTCCGATTTCACCCTGAAGTACTTTGGCGCGGCCATCATCTGGCAATACCTGAACAGTCCGGAGGGGCAACTGTCCGATTTGCTCACGCTCAAAGCCTCGAAGCGCTGCGGCACGATCGTGGGCGTTCCGTCTCAGGATGTGCCCAAACCGGCGTTTTGCCTGTCCTTCACCTCCGGCAACTGGCTGGAGCCCACTTACCAGGACGGCAAAGATGCCAGTAGCGATGGCATCCGGCAGGTATTCGGGATTCAAAAATCCGAATGGACGCCGGCCATGCAGTCGCGCATAAAAGGCTTTTTCAAGGCGATCGACATCGAGCCATCCGTATGGAACGCCAAAGGCCTGAACCAGTGGTACCACCGGCAACCGGCCAAGGAATACCTCGCCAGCGCCTTGGGCGGCCTGCCGGACACCCTGATCACCAAAGGCTGCATGCGCTGCGACGGCAAGAGCGATCAGTTCGTCAACGACCTCTGACCATGAAAACCATCGGTTTCAACGAAATACTTGGACTCGCTCGGGCGGGTCAACCGGTACTCTGTATTGATGTGCGGGAGGCGTACCGCCAGGCATCGCTCGATGCCGGGGGACTGAATATCCCGTACAACCAGATTGAGCAGCACGCTGAAATCCTGTTGCCTTTCAAGGACTGTCTCACGGTTGTTTGTTGTTTGCGGCCTACGGGTAGTCAACGCACGGCGGTTGCTTTTCGGGCCCTGCGGAAACTGGGGTTCTCCGATGTGCGGGAACTCAAAAATGGGCTGTACCAGGGCTGGATTCTGAAAGTGGGGCGTAAGGTGAAACTGCCGGTGGTGGCACAAAATGTAGGGCTATGATACCGTTGCTGTTTTTGAATCCGGGGTGGGTAAGGGAGAATCCGGTGCTCACTGTTTTGATCGCCGTGATCTTTGTTTCTTTGAGCATCGCAGTGGTAGATAAATGGAAAAATAGAAATGGATAATCGAGTCGGACACTTGGAAAACCTGTGATTAAGCATTGTTTCCTCACATAGAGTGCCCTCCATTGGATTGGCACCTTGCTTGAAAGTATACTCGCTGTTTAGCAAATAAGCCCCGGAAATAACGACCGCTTCGCCGGGAGTTAAACCATGTGTGATCTCGGTAAAACTTGAATGGCCGTTCAAACGGCTCGACATGGATTTCAATGGCCTGCCCGGTTTTCAGCACCGAAATGTCGGAAGGATAAAATTCAAATATTGCCCAAACAGGATATGCCGCATTATCTATTTTACTGATTCAAATACATCATCTTCACCTCGTAAGCCCCGTGTGTCATCACTTTTTCACCCTCTTCCACCCCTTTCAAAATCAATGTTCGGGAAACGGCAAGCAACATCAGGCCGACGCTTTCGGCGGGCGATAGTGCAAATGTGTCAACAGGCAATGCTGGAATCTGTGGCTCGCCGTTGCGGATCACCACGCTGGCTTCTACCAAGTACGGAAATATCACCTCCCTGCGGCCAACACCTGAATGTGTGATGTTCAGGAACACGGGCAATTGGTCCAATGCCGAAAAAACGGCTACGTCTTCCGCGTTGTAATCGTCCAAAGCATCGCCGGATTTGCCGTTGACCAGAAAATAATCCGGCTCGAAAGGCGGCAGGTTGCCCGCTTGTGGCGGGTCGAAGTGCCATGCCGCATCGAACTCGCCTAGCAGCCAGTGGTAATCTTTGAAATAGGGTGGCCCATCGGAATAAGCTATTTTTTCGCCACCGGCGGCCAATACAGTGAGCAGACCCGCCATACCCATTTGCCCATGAACGGGATTTTGCAAGCCGCAGTGGTAAAAATAGTCGCATGACAGTGCGGCCCAGGTGCTCCAATTTTTCATGTTTTCCTTTTTAATGGTAATGCAAGGAGCTGCCGGACGCAGCCAAGCAGCGCCCGGCGCCCCGGATGCAAATCAAAAAATCATGCAATCGTCATTGACGCCGATCGTACTGGCAGCAGCCAGGCAGATTGGAATAGGCTTCATCGTTGCCTTTCACCACATCGGTGTCGTATCCTGCGGCAGCGATGGCCAGATGAACCTTGTCAACGCCGGTCTGTGCAGGGTCGAAGACGACAGTGAATTGGTGCGTGTCCATGTTCCAGTTGGCGCTTTGTATGCCGCTCATACCTTTGGCTGCCGTCTCAATCGTTCTTTTGCACATGCCGCAGTTGCCCCACACCTGGAATTGGGCAGTTTGTGTGTTTTTGGCCGCAGTTGCGACTTTTTTTACAGGCGCGGTCCCGGTAGCGGGTTGTTGAGCGTAAGCGTAATGGGCTGATAAAGCCGCTATGCAAATGAAAATCAGGATTTTCATGTTTTAGAATAGAATTGAATGTGAAAAAATGGATTTCAAATGGAGGTTAGTGTCCGCTATGTCCTTCATGGCCACCCGATGTGGACTGACCTTCGGCCACCTGCACCACGAAATCAGCCGTATGTACTTTGCCCCCGGTCTGGAATTGCAGCCAACCGCGATAAGTGCCGGGCTTGGCGAAAGTGGTGTGGATGTCCAATTTGCCGCCTTCGGCCGAGGGGTGGGTGTGGACGAACTCTTTGGAGGCTACTTCCACGAGCACGAGATGGGCCTTTTCGCCCAAATAGTTCTCGAAAGTAGCGGGGTCAACGGGCTTGCCGCCTTGTTTGATGGTCACCGGGATATGCTGCTGGCTGCCCGTGGTGAAGCCGCCGCCGCCGTGTCCGGCTTCCATCGTGAGGGTGAACCCGTCCACCGTGGTCGTCATTTTCGGTTGGGTATATGCGACGGTTCTAGCGGGCGCCCCGGCCACGTTGAGTTCGGTTTTGTTCACCTGATTCAGGCCGCCGGTAGGTTTGTAATCTGTAAATGCCCAGTATTTGCCGCCGGCCTCGAAGCGCGTTTCGTTATGCCCGCGGCCATTGGTGAAGTTTTCTCCCGAGGCCAGCACTTTAATGTCGTAGCTGCCCGAGGCCGAAAATTCCGGGTGGATATGGTCGAACCAGGACAGGTCATCGCTCACGAGGATGAGGTGCATCTTTTTCTCATGCACAAGGTCGAGCGGCACGGGGGCGCCTTCATTGCCTTTGATTTTAGGCGTAAACGACAGCATGCCCGCCTTGCCATCTTCAAGTTGGGCAGGATTGGCTGTGAATGCCGTGAAATACTCGGCCTTGTTGGCTTCCACCCCGGCTTTCATCGGCTCCAAATCCATGTGGCATACGGGGCAGGAGCCGGATTGGTCGTAGGTTTTGCCCTTTTCGCAGTTCATCGGGCAGATGTATTTCGTACCCGGGGCAGCGGCTTCGGTCGTTTGGGCTTTGTGTTGAGAATGGTCGTTTTTGCAGGCATTGAATGCCACGACCGACAGTGCGAGCGCAAGGCCCGCGATGAGCATATTTTTCATAAAATATTGAAATTGAGAGTGTTGGAAATAGGGCTGAAAAGTGAATAGACAGATTTGAGCGATTTAGAAACAAATTTTTCTAAATCATCTAAATCATTCTAAACCTTTCTAAACCGAAAAAATGGGCACACGTCGGACTGACGCGGCATCAGTCGCCGATCTTAGGCGGCTGCCAAATTGGAAGGTAGACGGCTTCGGGCAGGTGTTCGGCAAAGTAAAATGCCATTTTTCGCACCGAATCGTTGAAAAGGGATGTCGCGAAGTTGAGCGGCATTTCGAGCGCGGAGACTGCGCCGGAGTGACACATCAGGCCGCAACCCGGACAATGGCAACCGCCGTTATCATGGTCACAGGGGCAATTGGCGTCGGAATGCTGATGTGTGAAATCGTCTGAGCAGGAAATTTGCGCCTCTTCTTTGGCACAGCAGGACTTTTCGGAAACAGCCTGCTGAGTTTGTGCCGCATTTCTGGAATGTTCGTCGCCGCACGCCCAAGCACCGTTCGCCGATGTGACGAACAGGCCGAGGAATAAAAACAATGTGACAGGACTAAAATTCATAGAATACACAAAGGTAAAACGATAAAACGAAGGGAAGATTTTTTCAATGTGGTTTAAGGCTTTATTTTGAATTTTATCGGGTACACGTACTGGTTTACATTTTATGCCCTGCCATCGGGTCCGCTCCTTTTTTAAACACAAATTCGCTGTGCAGGAGATAAGCGCCCGACACGACCACGTTCTCTCCGGTTTTCAATCCCTCAATGATTTCGGTATAATCTTCGTTGGCAATGCCGGTGCGCACCATACGGCCTTCAAAGCCGCCGGTAGCGTTTTTGATCCAAACCGTAACGCCGCGACTTTCCTGAATGAGCGCATTGGTCGGCACTGCGAGCACCCGGCGAGTCTTGGCTTTCAGAGTAATCCAGGCCTGCATACCGGGCTGGTATTCGTTGTTTGGATTCGAAATTTCCACGCGGGTCAGCACGATTTTGGAGGAGGCTTCAAGGTTAGGATTGACAAAACTGACCTTCCCATTGAGTATGCGATCGGGGTAATACGGAAAAGTGATTGAGGCCTCGCGTGTTTGGGCAAGAAAGGGCAAATCGCTGACGTAAAGTTGAGATTCGACCCAGAGCGTACGCAGGTCGGCGAGTTTCAGCACTGTCGATCCTTCCACCACATAACTACCCTCGGCGGGTGGAGCCTCCTGTACGTAGCCTGCATAGCGGCTATAAATCGTCACCGTGTTTTTGGGTACGCCGAATTGTTCGAGTTCCTTCAACTGCGCTTCAGTCATTCCCCAAAGCAGCAGTTTGTTGCGGGCCGCTTCTGCAATGCGGGCAAAATCAATGTCGGTGCTGCCATAGCGTTTTTTACTTTGAAGTGCCAATAGGAAGTCGCGCTGGGCGGCGGCGAGGTCTTCGCTGTACAATTCAAAAATGGCCTGACCAGCCCGCACGTAATCGCCCGCGTTGCGCACGAAAAGGCGTTCGAGCCTGCCGGTAAGCCGTGCGGTCACGGTGTTGATGCTGTTTTGATTTTCGCTTAGCGTCGCGGAGAGCGAGATTTCTTCGCCCAGCGGTCGCAGTCGTACCGTATCAGTCCGGATGTTAGCGAGCCGGATTTGCTCTTCACTGAGTTTTACCTCGTTTTCTTTTCTATCGGGATCAATTTCTACCCGGACCAAAGGCATTTTACAGATCGGGCAAGGGCCTGGTTTTTGTTCCACGACCTGCGGGTCCATAGAGCAGGTGTAATACACGTTTTCTTCCACCGACGCCGAGGTTGGTTTGCCGCAGGCGGCGAGCCACAATATAGCCAGGAACAGTGGAGCATTTTTTGTTTTCAAAATATTCATTGTCTGTTAGTTTGCTTTTACAAAACTCTCGCTGTCCATGAGCAGTTGCGCATTTTCAGCGATTTCATCGTCCGGCGAAAGTCCCGTCGTTACTTCCAGCATCCGGCCGGAGCGGTGGCCTGTGCTGATTTTACGCGACCGGAAGCCGCCGGCTGTTTTTACAAAAACGACCTTGCTTCGCCCGAGGTCGAGTACCGCCGATCCTGGAATCCAGAGAGCGGTCTTGCTACCTGCCTGCACGGCGGCGGTGAGCAACGCGCCAGGTTTGAGCCGCCCGCCAGAATTAGGCAGATACACCCGCGCCCGAAGGTTTTTACTCCCGGCGCCATACAGCGGTTCGATATAGTTGATTTTCCCACGGATCGGTTCGGCAAACGATTCGGTGCGTAATTCGACGGCCTGGCCGACTTTCAATGACTGCACATCGAATGGATAAAATTCGAGTATGGCCCACACGGTCTCCAGGCTTTGCAATCCAAAAAGCCGCTGACCGGGCTGAACGTACATGCCTTCCTTCAGGGAAAGTTCGGCGCTGCCGGCAGCAGAAGGTAACGGGGCAGGGCGTTGCCCGGTCTTGCCATCGTTCATGCCACTACCGGGCATGGTTCCGGCCGTGCCGGAGCCGGGGTTTTCGACGAGCAAACCGGCGTAGGGGCTGAATACCGGCAACAACAGGAGCGGTTTACGGCCGGTTTCCACTTCGCCAATTTGTTTTTCGGTCATACCAAGCAGGGAAAGGCGGCGGCGGGCATTTTCGAGTAGTGTCGCGTTGTCCGGATCATTTTCTTTCAAAAAAATCAGGTC
>JBJXEZ010000382.1:0-25942 GCA_046153695.1 Saprospiraceae bacterium | reverse complement strand
TGCAAGTCTCTGACCTGCTTTATTTTGTACATCTTTTCTTGTTCGCCGGTCAGAGACTGGCTGACACTGCGCATCGCGCCACAGACGCTCGCGAGCCAGTACGTTTAGTTTTTATTGCCGAACGCTTGCGCTCAGCAGGACACTTGTGCGTGTGCGAGATTAAATCAAAAACTGTGTGTCATTCAAGCAAGCCCTCAAGTACCCGGCACATACCCCACCCACGACATTGGCAAATCCACTATTGCCACATCCAGCAACCCGGTACCAGTACCATAGTTTGTAGCACTGCTGTACAAATAATGGTCTGCCCGTTCCACCCATCCCTCTTTCACTGGATTCAGGTGGATGTAATCAATTTTTTGGGCGATGACAGGAAGCGTGTACAACTCGATTGGATGGTTGTCCGATTGCCAAAATTGAAACTGCCGGTTTCCTGCTACCTGGTGCCCCGGTAAGCAAAACGGTGCAGCATCCATTCCCGACGGCTTTCCGATCCATTTTCAATTTCATGCAGGATTTGTTTGGCGGTGAATTTTTTGAAGTCGCGCAGGATGTCAGACAGTGGTATGCTGCCGCCGGCTTCCACGATCAAGTGGACATGGCTGCTCATGATGACGTAGGCGCACACGATTAGCCCTTTTTCTTTCTGGCAGTAGCGCAGGCTGTCGAGGATGATGTCCTTGTATGATTTTCGGATAAATACGTCCACCCAATCCACTACGGTTAGTGTGAGGAAATTCAGGCCGTATTGATCCTTGATTTTGTAACGACTCATGGTTTACATTTTTTCGAGTTGTTTTCTTCCTTTACCTCGTTTGCTCGCGAGCGTCTGTGACGCGACGCGTTTTGTTGCAAGTCTCTGACTTGCTTTGCTTTGCACGTCGTTTCATATTCGCCAGTCAAAGACTGGCTGACACCACGCATCGCGTCAAAGACGCTCGCGAGCCACGTCGTTTTTTTAAGTTGCCGAACACTTGCGCCCAGCAGGGGTAGACCGCGTCCACCACCACGATCTTGTTTGTATACTGCCAGTCAAAGACTGGCTGACACCACGCGTCGCGTCAAAGACGCTCGCCAGCCACGTCGTTTTGTAAGTTGCGGAACACTTGCGGATAAGGCTGAATATGCAACGATCAGTTTCTGGTCTTGATCGCCCCCCCATCTTGAACACAACTTGTACCGGCGCCTGTGCCCGTGTTGAACGTCACCATGCCACTGGCACCGGATGTAGCGATGAGCACCGAGTAAGTAGTGTTGTTGAGCAGCTGGCTGCCGGCAAATTCCACTACGTTTTTGGTGCATGGAAACGTGGCGATTGGTATGGCTCCTACCGCGTAAGGATTGCTTCCAGCGTATATTTTGTAGGTGAAATTGGAATTGTAAAACGAGATGGAAGCGCCGGTCAACGTGATTTTAAAACCATGCCAGCGCTTTGTGCTATACATCATGCTTGAGCACGAATTCCCTGCTTTGCAGGACAGTTGCGTGCTCACGGTCGCGGTAATTAGGGGGCCTTTTACGTCCTTAATTTCAGGAGCCGCCAGGTTAGTGAAACTGGAAAACGATACTGCCAAAGTGACAAACAGGCAGATTTGAATGAATGCTTTCATTTTTTGTAAATTTAGAAGATGAAAAGTTGAATTTTTTGTCCAGCGGGAAAAGTGGGTTTTGAAGGTGCGAACGCGCACTATATCCGCTCATATATCCCCGCCCCTGCCCCGTTGTTACCCCCCCCCATCGGAAAGTGAATATTGCCGGAGTTGGGCGGCACACCCGCATTACCCCATTCCCGCCGCATTGCACTCGTTGATGGCGTTGCACAGCTCGTCGTAGCCCTTGTCGAGGTGCGCTGTCGTCATTTCCGAGGTGACGTTCATCCTGATCCTTGTTTGTTTTCTGGAGACTGCCGGGTAGGGCACGCCAACCGCCATGACTCCGTTTGCGCCCATGATCTGCGCAGCGCTCAGCACCAGGTTGTGGTTGCCCAAAATGATGGGGAAAATGGCCGTCAACCATGTTGTGGCGCGAGCGATTGAAAGTGGGCGCGTCGTAGGTGGCGGTCATGGTTTCGGTTCAGTTTTGTGATACGTCCAAGCGGGGTTTTTCCCGCACGCAACAAATGTGCAGGCCCTTTTCAGGCTGGTGTATCGAAAAGTGGGATTCGGTAGGAATGCCGTGAGATTCGGTAAACGGGCGGCGCTACGCGGGCAGAAAACGGACTCGTTCGACCTTCAAAAAGAGCGGAGCAAGGTGCTCAAAATCTGCGTCCGTCGTCAGCAACGTGGCATTGAACAGTATGGCCGTTGCCGCGATCCAGAGGTCGTTTTTGCCCATGTTGCGTGAGGACATGCCCGTCGGGGTTGGGTATCGGGGATGTAGGCATTGGCTATACGCATCCAAATCGGCATACGCAGCAGCGATTTCATCGCTTTCGACCGGAAAAGGGTTCAGTGCGTGTAGGAAAAAATTCATCCGTTGGATTTTCGCTTCTCCCCAGTTTAGTTGGAAAGCAAGTGAGCGAATTTCACCAACCGAAACAAGAGAAACAAATGTGGAATTCTCCGGTGCGAACAGATGAAACCGGTCATCCAATTGCCGGATATGTGCATCGCTGCGGACAAAATGAACTAGGATATTGGTGTCAAGGACAAAATCCATGAGGTCATTTATGGAGTTTTTTTACGAGTTCCGCGGCAGGCGGGGCATCTCCAAAAATTTGGTGCAGCGGGACAAAGGCTTCGCGCCGCAATGCATATTTTCGGCGGATTCCTTCCATGTCCGCCAGCGCTTCTCGATCCGTGACAGATTTGGTCGCCAAAATTTTGATCAGCAACTCTTCGAGCACGCGCCCCAATTCCGGGTTGCGCTCGGCCAACATTTCCTCAAGGGCCGATTTTAGCAACTTCTTGTCAATCGCTTGCATACCGATCTGAGTATTTTTTTTGCAAAAGTACGCGCACTACGGCCAGTGTCAACCAATTTTTCCAAAATTTCCTCCGCTCCCCCCCTTCCCTCACCCCCTCGGCAACCGCAACACCACCCGCGTCCCGCAAACCGTCCCGTCGTCCCCTCGTACCGCCTCGATGGAAAAAGCCGCTTCGCCCGGTGCAGTGGCCAAGGCAGCCAAGCGGCTTTGTGTGAGCATCATGCCCACGGATTTGTGCCCCGGCTCGCCGCCGTCAGGTGTGCGATTCCGCCCGTCGTACCCCGGGCCGTTGTCCGTCACCGTCGCTACAAGGGCGGTTCCGTCCAAGGTAAACACTACGACGATCCGCCCGCCGTCCGACTTGTTTTTCATGCGGTGCACTAAAGCGTTTTCCACGAACGGCTACACTAACATGGGCGGCAGCAGCACCGCATCGGACTCCAGTTCGGGATCGGCTTCGACACTGAAAACAAACGCGCCCCGGAAGCGCATTTGCTCCAAGGCGAGGTAGTTTTCCAGCATGTCCATTTCCTCGCGCAGGCTGTGCCGCCCGTCCACCGAACCGTGCAGGGCCAGGCGCACCAAGCGGGCAAAACGGCTGAGGTAGCGCGTGGCGGAAGCCGCGTCGTTGTCGGCGATAAAGTACTGGATGCTGGCCAAACAGTTGAAAATGAAGTGTGGGTTGATCTGCGCTCGCAGCGCCGCCGCTTCCAGGTCGCGAATTTTTTCCTACACGGCGACCTCTTCCCGAGTTTTGCGCAGGCGACGCAGGTAGTACAACCGCAACCCCGCCGCCATCAATAGGGCCAAGGCCCCCCAAAACCAGGGCGTTTGCCACCAGGCGGCGCGCACCACGAACGACCAGCGCGTGCGCTCGGCCCAATGACCTGACTCGTTTTGCGCCTGCACCTCGAAGGTGTATTTACCCGGTGCCAGATTCGAGAAGTTCACTTCAGGCTCTTGGGTACTGATAAACCCCGCGTCCACCGCGGCCAGCAGCCGGTACCGGTAGCGGATGTTGCCTTCCGAGCGGTAGTGCAGGGCAAAAAACCGCAGGGTCAGGTTGTTCTGGTCGTGCGCCAGACGCAGGTTCGGCTTGATGGTAACCTGTTGGTTGTTCACCAGCAGTTTTTCCAACACCGGCGGCGGCATCGGAGCAGCGGCCAAACCCTCCCGGAAACGCGCCAGCCCCTTGTTTGTGGCCACCCAAATGTACCCGCCCTGCATGACTGCGTCATTGACCTGACTGGACGGTAGCCCCTGTTTGATACTAATCATGTCTACTCGCCACTTTTCATCGGGTCGAAAACGAGTAAGCCGGTTCAGTCCGTTATTTGAACAAACAAAGACCATTCCCCCGGAAACGGGCACTAATTTGGTCACTGCACCGGAACTCAGGCCTTCGTCCTGGTTTAGGTAAAAAATGAGGCCGGATGGATATCGGATTAGTAAACCTTCGGCGCTCAACCCGATGGCCAAACTGCCGTCGAACAGCAAGGCAAGTTGACGCGGCTGATACCGCAGCATCGGATGTTCCAGAGGGGGCAGTTCAAAACGTCCGTTTTTCCAAAGCCTAAGGCCGGAGTTGGTTGTCACCTAAATATTTCCCTTGCGATCTTCTGCTATCGAAAATGTGCGCTCGAAGTTTGACAGCGTATCCAGGTTACCAAGGCGCACCGTTTCTCCAGTGTTCGAGTCTGTTCTGAAAAATCCAAAACCTCCGCTGCTCCATAACGAGGCGCCCGCGCCCGGCACGATGTTTTTGCCTATAGCCGCCGTCGTTGTCCACTTGTTTTTTTCAAAATAAGTCAGTTTATCGCTACACCACAACCGTTGGCGGAACCTGTTAAAAAAAGAGGGATCGAATGTCCATGGATACTAGCGCCGGGCGCAGCAAGCGCTTGACCTGCTCCAAAAAACCCAACCCGACTTGCTCCTGCTCGACGTGGAAATGGGCGACGGCACCGGCTTCGATCTGCTCGACCGAGTTTCCTCCCTTCAATTCAATGTGGTGTTCACCACGGCCCACGACGATTTCGCCGTCCGAGCCTTCCGGTACCATGCACTGGACTATTTGCTAAAGCCTGTGGACCCCACCGAGTTGGTGGCGGCAGTTCGCAAGGCGCAGCAAAACCGCCACACCAAACAAATACAGGAGCAATTGACCGAACTGCTCCGCGCCACGGAAAGCAAGAACCTGAACCGTATCACCCTTCGAACCGGCAAAGGACTGGTTTTCGCCCCTGTACCCGATATCCGGCATATCGAAAGTTGCGGCAATTACAGTTTTGTTTTTCTTTCTTCCGGCGAACGCCATCTGGACGCCCGCAATCTCAAGGAATATGAGGAAATGCTACCCGCTCCCGGCTTCCTGCGCGTGCACCAGTCGCACATCGTGAACACGGCGCACATCCAAAAACTGGAAAAAGGGGAGCCTCCGGTTGTCGTGCTGAACGGCGGGGCGGTGGTACCGGTGTCGCGGCGACGGCGGGACACGCTGGAAGGATTTTGGGCTGGGCGGTAGCAGGCAGGGTGTCGCTTCCTACTTCAAAAACCGATACGTCGCCTTCACCAAAAAAATATTCGTAGGCTGCGCGTCAAATACGTTGTCGAACAGGCTGCGTACAAGCGGCGTGTCCAAATCACTGTAAGCATTGGGCGTGGCACCCTGCGACCAGACGAGGAACAACTCCGACCCGGGGATGTACTCCCAGCGCACAACGAGGTTGGATCGAAACTGGATGAAGTTGAAATCGGGCTTTGAAAAGGTGTAGTCCGTGGTGCCGTCGCGGTTTTCGTCCACGGAGAATTCGTCGTTGGCCACCGAGATTTCCTGATCAGTGAACCGGTGGAACCGCGCGTCGTACTCCTCGGCCAGCGGGGCGGTCACGATACCGAAGTTCTGGTATTTGGCCCTGAAAATGAACGGCTGGCCGTAGTACTGCACGGTCAGGTTGGGAGTCAGGTTGTAGGTCAAACGGGCCGTGAGCGAAAAACTTCGCTGGTCCACTTCGCTGACGATGGTGCGCGTTTCGTTTCCAAATACCGCCGAAGCCACGTATTGGTCTTGTTTGCGCCAGTTGTAGTTGTAGCGGGGGTAAAGGCCAAAGCGCAGCGCGTCGGCTGCCTGAAAATTGATGCCAAAACCTACTCCGTTAGAGGTGACCACGCCGCCAAAGCCCACGAACCTGTCGCCATTGGCATTGAACGCCACTCTTTTCCGTTCATCCGCCTCTATATAAACAAAGCCGCCGAGGCCTGCCGGGCGGCGCAACGGCGAGCCGCCGCGAAGGGCATTGTTCGAAATATCGTGCGGGTTGAGAAAAAAACCGGTACCTGCGCCCCAGTTGCTCTGGAATGAAGCGTGGGCGTTCACGTTGAGGAATGAGAACAAGTACTGCCCGCCAAAGTCCCACTTGAACCAGTGGTTGTAGTTGAAACGGGCATTTCGGAATACCGAAAACGGTTTTTGGATGTGGTAGCCCGCCCACACGAAATGGTTGATCTCGTCGGCGCTTTGCATGAACCCGATGTCGTTCACCTCGAATTCCGGCGAGCGCCAAGTGCCGCCCACCTCAAACTTGGTGATGCCACCCAACTTGTCGGGGACACCGCCGTACTTGCCAATTTTGAACGTTCCACTCGTGCCCGTGAGCGACGTTCGCGTCGGGTCAACTTCCACATGCGGTGCATCCGGGCGTTGAAAATAGTGTTCGAAGCTGCGTTGGGTTTCCAATATCGCTTCGGGCGTACCGGTTACATGGCTGAACAGCAGTTTGCCCGTCACATTCCACCAGCGGCTTTTCCAGAAATGTTGGAAATCCAGTCCGCCGGAATACGCACTCCGGTGTAGCCAGTCGATGCCTTGTTCGCGGTTGACGGCTGTTAAAACGGCCCCAAAAATGGTATTGCCCTCATTGTAGTCCTTCATCAGGCGACCCACGAAATAGTTGGTTTGTGGTTCTACAAGTTCTTCGCGGCGCTCGCCGTTGTTGTCCACCACCGCGTTTTCACGTCGGGTGATACTTTCCAAAATACCGATGGACCACCCTTTTTTGGTTTTTCCCGAAAATTTGGCGGCACCAAGGATGGACGTAGCCTGAGGCAAATCGGTGAACTCGCCCGCGCTGAGATTGGGGCTTCCGTGTGGCGCGCCGCCGATACGGCGGGAGTAAAAAAGCAGGTCGCTGTCGAAGTCAAAATCGGTGGCAGAACCGGTCAGGTTGTAGTCGAACAGGTTGCGGCTTTCCATAAAAAACGGACGGCGCTCGCTGAAAAAGATCTGGTAGCCGTCGAGGCGCACCGCTCCGGGATCGGCCTCTACTTGACCGAAATCGGGGTTGACGGTGAAATCGAGGATCAGGTCGCGGGTGATAGCGAGTTTGCCGTCAACGCCGGCGGTTATATTTTGGCGAGAGCCGTCGGCGAAGGGATTGCCTTCCTCTTTTTGGAAATGCTCGGTCTTGGCCAGCACGTAGGGGGCAATCTCCACGCCCTTGTTGCGGGGCAGGTTTTTCAGGCCGTGCAGTTCGGCGAAACGGCTGACCCAGCCGCTGCCGTTTTGCGGGATGAGCTGGAAGGTGGAGCGTTCGTTTTTGCGAAAAATGAGGCGCTGTACCTGGAACCCCCAGACCTGTTCGGGGTCGTTGTTGTAGCGCAGTTGGCTGAACGGAATTTTCACTTCCGCCGTCCAGCCTAGCTCGTCCACGTTGGAACGGCCGTCCCAGATGGGGTTCCAGTTGGTATCCCAGTTGTTGCCATTGTTGCTGATAAACTCATCACCGCGTACGCCGCTGCACGAGAAGGTAAAGGAAAAGGCTGTGCGCTGGTCGTGGTAGCTGTCAATATTGATCTCCATCCAGTCGCCGGGAAACTCGTCGCGACGACCCATGCGTTCCACGATGGAGTCGGGCGCTGGGTCAAACGCGCGGTAGCCGATGTAGAGAAACTTGTCGTCGTACAGGATGCGAAACTCAGTAGGATTGGTTGGTGGCGTACCGTTGTCAGGCTCATGCTCGACAAAATCAGTGCCGGGCTGAATGTTTTTCCAAACGGCTTCATCCAGTTTTCCGTCTAATTCGATGGCTCCGGCGGGTATTTTTTCGGTGAAATACTGGCGTTTAGGCGGGTCAAGATTGGTTTTTGGTGCAGGTTGGGTGGGTTGGGCAAAAGCCCGGCAGCAGAAAAGGAGGCAGAAAAAGCCGAACAACAGAACAGATTTCATACAAAAGGGAGTAGTGGACACGGAAGGCTGGAAATGACAAAGGTCAGACAAAAAAGCTGCTTGTGGTACCGGCTTATGGTGAGCATCGGGCACGGTCAGCAATCAAGATTTGCGTGGTATACCTTCTTTCAAAGCCCGTTTTCCTTTTTGAATTTGCCTGGCGTTGTCCCCGCAAATTTTCTGAACAAACCAAAAAAGGCCGACTTTGAATTAAAACCGGCCTCCTGTGCCAAGGCAAAGTTGGTGAGATGTTGTTTTTCCGGGTTCAGAAGCAAGCGTTTTACTTCTTCAACGCGGTAATAATTGACGAAATCGTGAAAACTTTTCCCACAGCCAATATTGAGTACTTCGGACAAGTCTTTTTCTTTTAGTCCAACGGTTTGGGCAAGTTTTTGGAGGCTCAATTCGGGATCGAAAAACGGTTTTTGGTCCTGCATCACCGCTTCTACCAGGGCTTTCCAGTCCATGATTTTTTCGTCCGACAAGCGCTGTTCCCGGACAGTGATTTTTTGACTCTGGCTAATGACTTCATTTTTGAACACCAAAAAATAGG
This sequence comes from Saprospiraceae bacterium, assembly GCA_046153695.1. GTDB lineage: Bacteria > Bacteroidota > Bacteroidia > Chitinophagales > Saprospiraceae > M3007. The sequence goes on along the minus strand of JBJXEZ010000382.1, from coordinate 17,239 downwards.
TACACCACAAGGTAAACACCGCTATGCAGAGCCAGACCGGGTGGTAATCCAGCCAGGTTGACATCAAATCGAAGTAGAAAAAGTTGCCGAGAATCATCGCAGCGAGCATGACAACAACCGCTGCGAAAAAGAAACGCAGGCTACGCTGCCATTTTTCAAACCGCGGGTCAGCAGGCTGACTTTCGCGAGCGATCTTTCCTGCTAAAATGCCGTAAAAAATACCACTAACCAGAAACGCGATTTGTTCAGCCAGCCCGGGGAAGTGGTCGTAATTGTTGTACAAAGCCAGTTTTCGCCAATTTTCCGGCCCCAAAAAAAGGAGGGCATCCAGCAAAAAAACCAATGCCGTCGGGAGAAAATGTAACCATTCGCGCCTCGAAAAACGATTTTCGTTTTTCAAGATTTTTTCAACATACAGGAACAGCGCTGGCCCGGCGGCGAGCAAAAACGATATGGGGAAAAACGTCCATTTTTTGGCCGCATGCATCGAATACTCGGTGCCATGGAGTTGGTTTTTAAAACTGTACAGCACGAAACAGCCGAAAAACGCAAGAAAAAGTACCACCGGCACCGCTCGCCGAAACCGAAAAAGCGCGAAAACGCTGATAAATATCGCCAGAAAATTGACCGGGTAAAACAGTTTGTGGTGGTAAAAATTGGTTTCCGAACTATCGAAGATGAACGCAAATGCCTGGTTTTTGGAACGGTTCACAGAAATCAAGGGCATCTCGCAACCTTCGCAAATGCCGGGTTCGGGAAGGACATAGTCGTGCCTGGAACAGCCGCAGGGCGGGCAAACGTAACCGCCCGTTTGCCCGGGGTTATTTTTCAAGTAGTCGACCAGAGCAATGCTGCCAGCAAGGAGCACCAGATATAGTAGTGAAATGAATATGCCCGGGTGATTCATCCGGCAAAAATCGGCATTTGCCGTCAGCGCACGGCTCAATTTGCCAAAATATGTCCATTTGGAAGGGTTAGTACCCATTCGTCAGCCGCATTCGCCTCAGTTCCTTTTGTGGCTTTGACTTTTGCGCTTTGTTTCACCATTTACATTATTTGAACATGAAAAAGTTTTCGGGTATCGCAATCGCTTTTTTCCTCTTTTTTGCAGCCATACACTTGATGGCGCAGCCGCCTGAAAGACCGCTTTCGGTAGGCATATTCGTCTATCCGCGTGTCGAAATTCTCGATTTCTCTGGACCATCTGAGGTTTTTGGCTCCACACCGGGCTTCAAACCCTTCGTTGTGGCGTTCAAAAAAGAACCCATCGTGTCGCAAGGATTCATCACCATCACCCCGGAGTATTCGATTGATGATTGCCCACATACGGACATTCTCGTTTTTCCAGGCGGCGGCACGGGTAGTGTCATGAATGAGCCCAAAATGATAGAGTGGATAAAAAAACGTGCAGAAACCACACAAATCATGATGTCCGTCTGTACAGGAGCGGGCCTGTTGTCGAAGGCCGGATTACTTGACGGCAAGGAGGCGACTACCTTCCATGGCTACATCGACCAACTGCAAAAGATCACACCCGCTGCGAAAATCCTCGTCAATGCACGCTTTGTAGACAATGGTCAGGTCATCACAACCGCCGGAGTATCGGCTGGCATTGACGGCGCATTGCATGTAGTGGCCAAAATCAAAGGTGAAGAGGCTGCAAAAAATACCGCTCTTTACATGGAATATGACGGTTGGAAACCCGACTCGGGCAAGGTCATCGAAACGCAGTTTCTCCGGGATGTACGCGACTTGGGTTTTGAGGTCGGTTTAAAAAAACACGAGTCGTCCGTCAGCCCCCTCCCGCTTTTTTACCCCAGCGAGCTAAAAGCCGTGGCGATAAGTTTCCTCCAGTCGAAGCCCGCGGAGAGCGAGGCGGTTTTCCGTTATTTATTGAAAAAATCGCCGCCCACTCCGGCACTTTATGACGGTTTGGGAAACGCATTTGAAAGATTGGGCAAAACCGCACCGCCCGGCAGTCGTAGTTTTTTTGATAAACTGGTCGAAGGCGACATCGCTTGGGCAAAATCAGTCTATCAAAAAACCACCAAATCCGAGCCCAACTGGTTGTTTTTTACCGAGGATGATATCAATCGTGCGGCCTATGATTTGATGAACAACAAAAAAAATGCGCCGGCCCTTGAGGTTTTCAACTGGATGACCGAATTGTACCCGGACTCACCAAATGCCTGGGACAGCCTGGCCGAATTTTACGAAACGACAGGCGAAAATGATCGGGCTGCCGCAGCGAGCAGGACTTGTTTAGCCAAAATTCCAACCTCGGACTTGGATCCACAACGCAAAACACTGTATGAAAAAATCTCCCGGGAGCGCATGGAACGGTTGAAAGCCAGGCCGTGAAATGGGCGTGTTTTTAGAGCATGTTGGGGGCTTTTGCCGCTGCCCCCCCCTAACATGCTATAGGCCGAGGCTTGGCCGCCCCCTTTTTGTTTTTTAAAATTTCAACAGATGAAATTGAGCAGCGCCCACTTTTCTTCGATTTTGATAGCGATTTGCACTTCCTTCGGTACGATTTGCTGCAACATGCAACAACCGGCACAACCGCAAATAGTGGCCAGATTGTCCGACTTTAAGGCTAATTTGGAAGTAACAAAAACACGAAAGGACTACGATTCTCTCCATTTTTTTCTGGCTGAAAACTATGCTGAATTGACAACCGCCGATCGCAGAACCATGCGTGAAACACTTGAAAAACACGCCATTTGGTCGTCCATGTCGACTTGCCCGGCCACCGAATCGGGTACCCAATTGACCCTCCGTGGCCAATTGACCGACGAAACCGGCAACCCACTTCGAGGGGAACGGCTCCATGTTTTCCACACGGACAATCACGGATATTATGCACCAACGGATTCCATTACGGGCGGTATGGCCGAAAACGATCCGCGCCTCGAGGGTTTTTTAGTGACGGATTCGGCGGGCAGGTTTGAAATCCGTGGCATCCGACCGGCGAGTTACCCGAAAAAATATATGGGGCGGACGATACCGCAGCATGTCCATATTGTGGCAGCGGTGGCGGGTTTTCGGCCGGAAAATTTTCAGGTTGTGTTTGCCGACGACCCTGCGATGTCGGAACATTGGGAGACCTGGGCTAAAAAACTGCGCAACCCGATTGTCAAATTGACCTTGACCGACACGGGTTATTTCGGTGAATTCAAATTGGTTTTACTGAAAAATTAGTTTGCCAAAACCGGGGTCGGTAGGATAGTGCGCCTGCGCAAAACAGTCTGGTTTGCGCTTAGGCACAGCATGTCCAGCAACTGGGCCTCGCGGTGCGAGAGCCGGCGCACGTGATCGCCCGATTGGAGGTACTGTTGTACACGGGGTATTGAAAAATACGGCTCTTCGTGACTTTACATGGGTCATCATAGCCAAGTCAATCTTCTACTATGCCAACCCATATAAAGTCACGAAGAGCCAAACTTTTTCCAATATCACCGGGCTTTTTGGCATGCCTGAAATTCGGTTAGCGCCCTTTCTCTGCCGCAAACAACCAGAACAAACTCAGAAATAGCAACGGCGCACGCGCTCTTAGGCCCCCATCCCCACCAACCGATACCCAACCCCCTTCAGCGTAATGATCTGCACCTGCTCGTCGTCGCGCAGGTACTCGCGCAGGCGGGCGATGTACACGTCGAGGTTGCGGGAGTTGAAAAAGGAGTCGTTGCCCCAGAGCGTGTCGAGTATATGCTTGCGCAAAACAGTCTGGTTGGCGCTTTGGCACAGCATGTCCAGCAACTGGGCCTCGCGGTGCGAGAGGCGGCGCACCTGATCGCCCGATTGGAGTTCCTGCCGCAGCGGGCAAAAGCGGAAACGCCCCAGCGCGACTGTTTCGGCGGTGGGCGTGGCGGTGTTTTTTTCTCCCCCGCTCAGCCGCAGGAGGTTGTGGATGCGGACGAGCAGTTCCTCCATGCTGAACGGCTTGCGCACGTAGTCGTTTCCGCCTGCGGCAAAACCCTCCAGCACGTCCTCCGTCTGGTCTTTGGCGGTGAGGAAAATGATCGGCAGGTGCGGAAATTGCGCCCGGACGGCCTTGCCCACCGCAAATCCGTTGTCGAAGGGCAGCATCACGTCGAGTACGCAGATGTCGGGCCGAAACTGCTCGCAAGCCTGCACGGCACCGCGCCCGTCGGGTAAATGGCGCACGACAAGCCCGCGACTTTCGAGCGATTCGCGCACGATCTTGGCCAAAAACGGCTCGTCCTCCACATACAAAACCCGGATGTCAGCCATCTGCGGGAAGTTCGACTGTGAACGCGGTGTCAGTGCCCGGATCGAGCGCGATGGTGCCGCCGTGCTGCTCCACCACCTTGGCCGAGTAGCTCAGACCCAGGCCGTGGCCTTTCACCTGGTGGCCGGACTCGGACGGCACGCGGAAAAACGCCTCGAAAATACGCGACCGGTACGCCTCCGGGATGCCAGGGCCGCTATCGCGTACGTGCAGCGCAATGCGTCCGTCGGCGAAGCGGAGTGCCACGCCGATCGCGGGTTTTTCGCCGCCGTACTTCAGCGCGTTGTCGAGCAGGTTGTACAGCACCCCGGCGAGGTGGAGGCGGTCGCCATTGACCCGAAAATCCGCGCCTTCGATTTCCAGCGACACAGTTGCCCCGGCCTGCTCGAAGCGGGGGCGCAGGGTGGCCAGTATTTCCTCGGTCAATTCCCGAAAGTCGAAAACGGTGGTGGATAGCACGGCACCTGTGCGCTCCAATTGGGCGATTCCGAGCACTTTTTCCACCAAAAGTGACAGGCGCTGGAGCTCCAACCGGGAAATGTCGAGGTACTCCCGGGTCTGGCCGGGGTTTTTCAGCGCATCGAAATCGCGCAGGGCCTCGAAGGCCACGCTCATGGTGGCAATGGGCGTTTTCAGTTCGTGGCTGATATTTTGGATAAACTCGGTTTTCAGCGCCGTGAGCCGCCGTTGCGCCCGCAGGGTGCGGAAAACGAAGAAAAACGCCAGGGCCACGAAGCCGAATAACAATAGGGCAAACAAGATTTGCGGCAGCATTTTTTGGAGCAAATACAGGCCGTAGCCGCTCAATTCGGCACCGTAGCGCTCGCCGTTGGCTACATCGGTGTACAGGCCCGACATCATTTTTTCCGCCCGGACTTTATCCCCGGACTTTATCCGGTTGACGCGGTGCTCCACCGGCAAACCCGCAGCCTGCAGTTCACGGCCAAAATCAGTTTTTATTCTGTTGAAAAAAGCATCAGAATCCGGTTTCAGACAAGTGGTGGAATCCATCATCAGGCTGTCGCCGCTCATGGCCACGAACATGGAAATGGAGCCGGTCAGTTCGTTGAGCGGCAGGTCGCCCTTACCCGATTGGCTGAGCCGGATTTCAATTTGCTGGTCACTTTTTACTTCGGCAGCGTGTATACCCTGACCCACGAAGGTCATTACCCGCAACGAGTCTGCGTGCATTATGCGGGGCAATCCCTGCAAACCGGACGTGGTTTCGGCCCTGCGCTTAAACACGATCTTGTCCAACAGCCCGCCCTCAATGTTGCGCACTGTGTTGATAAAAATAAAGCCGACCTCACGGGAAAGGGCGCTTTCCTCCTCGCGGTACGTACGGTTCAAAAACCAAACGAGCGAGCAGCCCAGCAGGAGCAGGCTGGCCGCCATTAAGGCGCGGGCAAGAAGAATGGAGCGGTCGGTGAGCATTTGACGGGTCAAAAGTAGGGGCTTTTCCGGCGGCCTGAAATGGCTGTTAACCTTATTTAACCTTGCATCAAGGTTCGTTAACCTGCGCCCTTGGTACGGCTACATACCTTTGCTCCACATTTTTTAACAAAATCAAAATTGTATGAAACAGATACTGCTTCTCACTACTGTCATCCTTGTTCCATGGCTGCTTGCTGCCCAGGCAACTTCCGGCGAAATCACCTACAAGGAAACCATCAAAATCCAGATCGAACTGCCCGACGGCGACGAGGAACTCAAAAAAATGATCCCGCCGTCGCAATCGGCCGCCAAAGTGCTGGTGTTCAACGAAACCGTCTCGCTGTACAAAAACGCCGGTGCCAAGAGCGAAGGGGATGTGGAAGTGGGTCATGAAGAAGAAGGCCGGGCAATGAAATTTGTAATGAAGCGCCCCGAAAGCATCTTGTTCACGGACATAGACGAGAGCGCTACGGTACACCAACAGGAGTTCTTTGGCCGCGATTTTCTCGTCACTGGCCCGGCACGCGAATGCAAGTGGAAATTGACCGGTGAGAAGAAGAAAATCGGCGACTACGAGTGCCAAAAAGCCCTTTTGCAGGACACCGCTTCTCAAGTAGTGGCGTGGTTTACGCCGCAAATCCCCGTATCTGCCGGCCCAGGTGGCTACGGCATGCTGCCCGGCCTCATCCTCGAACTGGATATTGACAACGGCCAACGCACAACCATCGTCACCAAAGTAGACCTGAAGGCCGTGGGCAAGATCGAGAAACCGAGCAAAGGCAAAAAGGTCACTGCCGATGAATTCAAGGCCATTGAGGCCGAAAAAATGAAGGAAATGGGCGTGGAAATGGGCGGCCAGACCAAGGGCGTTCGCATGATCATCCGTACCGAGGATACGGGCGGTCATTGAATTTGTGGTTCGCCCGTTTGCGAGGGGAAAGGTAGTGTCACAGAGGCTCACGGAGTTTTGGAAGGCTCGCAGAGTTTTTTCCCGTCGTGACATAAAAAAGTTGCACAGAGGCTCACGGAGTTGAAGAGGACATAGAAAAATCATGTACTAACTCCCGTAGAATCAATTACTTTTTTCTCTATGTCCTCTTCAACTCCGTGAGCCTCTGTGCAACTACTTTTTTTCGAAGTCACACTCTGCGAGCCTCCCAAAACTCTGCGAGCCTCCGTGACACTACTTTTTTTCGAAGTCACGCTCTGCGAGCCTCTGTGACACTTTTTTTTGTACACGCTACGAGCCAGCGAACACCCAGCAATATCAACACTACTCGTTACGCTATGAAAACAGTTTTTATCCTCGCCCTTACCCTGCTCTGCGGCACCGTTACAGCACAAAAAACGGTGCTGCAGGGCAGTGTTTCTGACAATACGGGCACGCCGCTGCCTGCCGTCACCGCCGTGCTGATGACCAAGGACTCCGTCATGCACGCCTTTGCCACGTCCAACGACCAGGGACGGTTTTCCCTGAAAGCCAAAATAGCCGGGCAGTACTTGCTACAACTAACCTACCTCGGCTACACCACCCACTGGCAGACTGTAACGGTTGAATCGGGTAGGGCCGAGATGGACCTCGGTCGCATCCAACTCGATCCCTCGTCCGAAGTGCTGCCCGCCGTGGAGATCAGTGCCGAGCGAGACCCTATGCGGATCAGCCGCGATACCGTGGAGTACAACGCAGCCGCGTTTAAAGTGCAGCCCGGTGATGCCGTGGAAGAACTTTTAAAAAAAATGCCCGGCATTGAGGTGCAACGCGACGGCACAGTGAAGGCGCACGGCGAAAACGTGCAAAATGTGCTTGTAGACGGCAAGGAGTTTTTTGGAAAAGACACCCGCGTAGCTACCCAAAACCTGCCTGCCGATGCCGTGGACAAGGTGCAGGTTTATGATAAAAAATCTGACATGGCTGAGTTCACGGGCATTGAGGACGGGCAGGACGAACGCACGATCAACCTCAAACTGAAGGACGGACACAAAGACGGCTACTTTGGAAAAGCCGATGCCGGTGCCGGTACCGAAGGCCGCTATGAGGGCAAGTTCAACATCAACCGCTTCTCACCCGGCGACCGCCTTTCCGTCATCGGAATGGCTAACAACACCAACCAGCAGGGCTTTTCCATGGACGACTACATGCAATTCATGGGCGGCATCGGTGCCATGATGTCGGGCGGTGGCGGGCGCATCCAAATCGGTGGCGACGGCGGCGGTATGCCCATGAACACCGGCCAAGGTCAACAGGGCGTACGGACTTCCCTTGCAGGCGGCCTGAACTGGAGCAAGGATTTTTCTCAAAACACCGAACTCACCGCCTCGTATTTCCTCAACCGCTTCCGCAACGACCTCGACCGCGACAACTGGCGGCAAAACCTCGGCGCTCAGGGCCTGTTCACCAGTACAGAAATCGAAGACCAGATTAGCCGCAACTTTGGCCACAACCTCACCCTGCATTTTCGCCATAAGATTGACTCGTTCCAGAGCATCATCCTTCGTGCCAACGGCGGACTCAATGATGCCCTGTTCGACAGCCGTGGCAACAGCGAGGCATTCAACCCGTTTGGCGACCTGCTGAACGACGGCCAACGCGACTATTTCAGCGAGGGCAGCAGCTACAATTTCCGTTCCTCGCTCCAGTACCGCCTGCGTTTTCGCAGGCCCGGACGCGCCGTGGTGGCACAAGGCTCGTTCGGCGCGAATGACCGCCAGCAGGACGGCTCCCTGTCTGCTGTAAACCGCTTTTTTGCGCAAACAACGACCATTGCCGACACCATCCGCCAGCGGCAGGATGTGGCTGATGGTAGCGACCAGTATGGCATTTCACTCACCTACACCGAGCCTTTGGGCCGTAGCCGCTACCTCGAACTGAACGCCTCCCGGCAAAACTACACAAACGACAACCGCCGCGACTTCTTCGATCTGCTGCCCGGCAGCGAAAATCGCAACGATAACTTGTCCAACCACTTCCGCCGAGGTTATGTGTATGACCGGGCCGGCGTGAACCTGATGCTGACCCGCAACCGATTCAAGATCACGGCGGGCGTTGCCTTCCAGGAGTCGCGCCTCGAAAATACCGTAGTCGGCAAAGACCAGCCGTTTAATATCCGTTTTTCGCGCTTCTTGCCTGCCGTGTTCGGCGAGTATGAGTTTGCAACGGCCAACAACATGAACTTTGGTTACACCACCCGCTTTACCGAGCCATCGCCGGAGCAGATGCAGCCCGTGGTGAACAACGCCGACCCGTTGAACGTGTACATCGGCAATCCGAATTTGCAGCCCGAGTACACCCACGAACTGCGGGCAGGCTATTTCCTGTACGACCAGTTTTCGTTTACCTCTCTGTTTGCCAACCTGTCGGGCACCTATACGACCGACAAGATCACCAATGCTACGGTCATTGACTCGGTGCTGCGGCGCACGATCTGGCCTGTGAACGTGGAGCGGGAAGTAGGCTTGCGCGGCAGCCTGCAGTTCGGTTCGCCCATTCGCCCGTTGAAAATGAAGTTCAACCTGCGACTCAACTCCGCCCATACGCAGCGCATCCTGTTTGTGAACGACGTGCGCAACGACGTACTCGACTGGCGCCACGGCATCGATTTTTCCGTAGAAAACCGCAACAAGGACGTAGTGGACGTACTGGCGGGCATCCGGCTCAATACCACGAGCACCGATTGGTCGGTGAGCGCAGCGCTGAACCAGCAGTTTGCCAACCACGCCTTGTACAGCGAAATTCGCTACACGCCCGTGCGCCGATGGATGCTGGAGACCCAGTTCGACTACACGGTGTACTCCGAGGAGGCATTCGGCGAGCGGACGGCCATCCCGCTGTGGCGGGCCGGTGTGACACACTATTTCCTGAAAAACAACCGCGCGCGTGTTCGCCTGTCGGTGTTCGATTTGCTGGCACAAAACCAGGGCATCGCCCGCAACAGCAACCTGAACTATGTGGAGGAGCAGCGCAGCAACGTGCTGGGCCGGTACTTCATGCTCACATTCGGCTACTCGCTGTCGGGATTCGACAAGCCGAGCGGCGGGATTGAGATCAAGATGGGCGGGTGATTTAGTTTTCTGTGGCTGAAGTTTATTCACCGGGTGACTTCAAGTCACCCGGTGAATCGTGCAAGCAATCGATAGTTTTTGCAAACCGCTTTCCGCCGGGTATAACACCGTTCGTACAGTAGTATGGTGGGGGAGATGCGGGCGCCTTAAAGTTTGAACAAATACCCCACGTTCAGCCCCAGCGAGTTGACCCCTGAGTCCACGTTAGAATGGGAGGAGAGGTTGGTCAGTGCTAATTGGTAGCGTATTTCGGTAAATAACGCGCCTTTTTCCCCTGTCGGGAAGCGCAAACCCGCGCCGAAATCGGCAAAGACCTGTGTGCGGTTATAATTTGTCAAATCAATTGGTTTTGTCGAGAGGAATGGCTCGGGGCCGCCTTCAACCGATGTCGTGTTCCAGGCTTCGGCCATCTTAGCTACCGATGCCCCCGTCAACAAGTAGAATCTTTTCTCCGAAAATGGTGTCACATTAGCCATAAGACCGCCTGTCCAAAAGTGGTAGCGTTCATTGAAATGGCCGAACGCGCCATCCGGATCGTTCGGGGACGTGAATTTTCTACCAGTGCTGCTTCGTAAAACCTGATACCCCAATTCGGCTCGCAAGCCGACTAGTGGGCTTATTCGCCAATCGGCCACTGCCGCCGCTCGGTAGCCGATGCCAGGATCGAATTCGAGATCGGTTTCAATATTTTTGATGTACCAGCTCCAAAAAGAGCGGTTAGCCCCCGCAGAGACCCCGATGGACACTTGAGCATTTGCAGAAAAAACGAGGCCAACGGCCAAAAAAACGAGCAGGAAAAGGCGGTTCAGCATGAGTTAACAGGTTTTGTGAAAAATTAGAAATTTGAATAGGAACGCGGACGGAATAACATACCAACTTTGGGGAGCCGGTTTGACCCCTGTTGAGGCGCGAGAAGGGCGTTTAGTGGTGCTAAGCAACCGCCGAGCAACGATGATAGGGGCCAAACAAGGCCGCCAAAGTTGGTATGTTATTCCGTCCGAGTTCCTTAGCATGATGCGTGGCAATTAATATCGGTTGCTTAGTCACAAAACACGTCGCCACTTTCGGCGTTTTCCCCAAAAAAACGCCATCTATGTTCTTTCAATCCATGTTATTTCACATCCCCGCCACTGGCCGCCTGCTGATCGCATTCGGCTCATGCTTGTTGTCCCAAGCCGTTTTTTCGCAACGCTACACCACCGCCGAGAGCACTGCGCCCAAGGCCAGAACCGCCTACCTCGACGGGCGCACCTACCTGCGCCAGGACGATGCCCCGCGTGCACTGCGGGCATTTGAAAAAGCCATCGGCGAGGACTCTGTCTTCATCGAAGCGCACCTCGCCTGGGCTGAAGTCCATTTCGACAACGACCACTGGGATGATGCCGCCCGTGGTTACGAAATCGTACTGCGCCTCAATCCCGGTTTCCATCCATCCGTGCCGTTCAACCTGGCTTTGTGCAAATGGCGGCAGGACAAATTTATGGAGGCTTACGCTGCTATTGACGCCTTTTTGCAGTCGGGTGTGAAAAATGCCGACATGTTGTACCGAGCCAAAAGACTGGCCGAAAACTGCTTGTTTGCCGCCGAGGCGGTGAAAAACCCCGTGCCATTCGCGCCCAGGTCGGTCGGCCTTGGCGTAAACAGCCCCAACGACGAATACCTGCCGGCACTCACCGCCGACGGCAGTACCATGATCTTCACACGCCGCGACGGCTACGACGAAAATTTCTACACCAGCGCCCGGCAACCCGACGGCTCCTGGGGCCAGGCTGTGTACCTCCAGGGCGTGAACACTTCCCAGAACGAAGGTGCACAGGCCATTAATGCTGACGGCGTGTGGCTCGTTTTCACTGCCTGCAACCGCCGCAACGACGGCTCACAGGGCAGTTGCGACTTATACTGGTCGCAACACAAGGACGGGGCGTGGACCAAATCCGTGCCGTTCAGCAGTGCCGTCAACTCGCCCGACTGGGATGCGCAGCCAGCCATCAGTCCCGACAGCAAGATGTTGTTTTTCAGTAGCACCCGGCCCGGTGGCAGGGGCGGCAAGGATTTGTGGTTCACCACCCGCCTGCCTAACAGCCGCTGGAGCGAGCCGCAAAACCTTGGCCCGGAGATCAACACACCCGGCGACGAGCAAACGCCCTTTCTCCACCCCGACGGCCAAACGCTTTACTTTACCTCGAACGGCCTGCCAGGCATGGGCGAAAATGATTTGTACTTCGTTCGGCGCAACCCCGACAGCACCTGGGGCAAACCCCAAAACCTCGGCTACCCCATCAACACCAAGGCTAACGAAGGCACGTTGACCGTAAGCCTTGATGGCATGACCGCCTATTTTGGTGCCAACCCGCCCGAAAGCGCGGGCGGCATAGACATTTACGCATTCGACCTGCCCGCGCACGCACGCCCACAACCCGTCACCTACGCAAAAGCCCGCGTGACGGATGCCGCCACAGGCAATGCTTTGGTGGCCCAAATCGAGTTCACTGACCTGAAAACCGGGCAGGCATTTGTGTCGGCCCGCACCCGCGCCGACGGCACATTTGTGGTTTGTTTGCCGGCAGGCAAAGACTACGGGCTGAATGTGTCAAAAACAGGCTACTTGTTTCACTCCGAAAACTTCAATCTGGTAGGTACAGCCTCGTTCGACAAGCCGTTTTTGTTGGAAATACCGCTCCAGCCTATCACCGCCCCCACTCTCGAACCGGATGCCCGGCCCGTGGTCGCCACGCCAGTGGTGCTGCGCAATGTATTTTTTGAGACCGGGTCGGCAGCTCTGCTTCCCGCCTCTACTACCGAACTGGATCGATTGGCAACACTGCTGCGCGAAACGCCCGCCTTACGAATCGAGATTGGCGGGCACACCGACAATGTGGGTGACGACGCAAGCAACCAAACCTTGTCGGAAAACCGCGCCAAAGCTGTTTACGACTACCTTGCTCGAACCGGGATTCCCGCCGAGCGCCTGCGCTTCAAAGGCTTTGGAGAAACCACGCCTATCGAGACCAATGACACGCCCGACGGACGCTCACGCAACCGGCGGACGGATTTTGTGATGTGGTAGGCTGTTGGCAAATAGCCAATGGCCAGCAGCGAACTTGCCAAAAGCAAAAAAAATAACCAATTTTCGGTGACCAGACCTACCTTTACCCGAACGTTCATTTGGTCTAATTATCACACACTTATGGAAACAACCAATTCTGCTCAAGCCAATCAACAAGAGGCTCCCCGGAAAGGCAATATTTTCCGTAGAGCGCTTGGCGCTTTACAACCCAAAAAACGAGAGCCAGGTGAAAAAGGAAACAAGCGAAATAACGGGCTGATCTTGCTGTTGGCCTTGATCTTGCTTTTGATCGCTGGCTACTGGTTCCTCAAGGGCGGCGACAAAACACACGAGACGAAGTTCGCTTTCGCATCAAGTCATCAGTTTGCTAATCCAATTATCTTCTTCGACGGGCAGGGTATGCGCTTCGAGGTCATGAAGACCGACCGGCGTATGCTCAAACTTGATGCGCCAATTGCTGCGCTCACCCAGCCCAAAACGCTGATCGTGGAAGACGGTGAACTGGATTTCATTGGTACGGTGAAAAAAGGGGAGGCTTTCATCCCGCTCGAATTGTTCCAAATTCACAACGCCCGCGAAGGCAAGCCGACTTCGCCCGTTACCGACTGCAAAACCTACCTCGAGGTTGTTTCCGACCTCGATACGATACTCGTCCTGATTGACCGCAAGCATATCCTGAAAGGCAGCAAAGTGAGCCCAAACCGGTATGTGATCAATTTCTGTGAAACCACTCGTGAGCATGAGTTTCAGATACTTAGTCCGAATAGCAGGAGAGGTCCGAACGGTAAGCCCGTATTATTCGCAACCACGGGCAACAACGGAGCCAAACCATCCAAATCGATACGTTTTAGGGTTCAGAACCCCGGCCAGATAGTGCAAACCGGCATTGGTGCCCAGAACTACTCGGGTGGCCAATCGCCCGAACCGACCCCCGTTACCGAGACCACAGACGACGATAAAAAATCTGCTGTTACCAAGGTGATTTTTTCCACACCGCGCACGATGCGGTCGCCGTGGGTTTACCTGAACAACAATCGCCTGGCCAAATTCGAACAAAATGCTGCAGGTACGCAGGTGATTTTTTGGGTAAAACAAAATGGCCAACCCGTGAACGTGCGTGTGGGCGACAGCAACTGCGAGTGCCAAGGCAGCGGACGCGCCGTTAACCCCGTCTTGGAACTGCCCGGCTACTGCGAATGCCGTGATGTGCAAGTGACCGTCAACCTTGACAAGGGTCTTGACCGGTTCCGCAATAAAGTGCGGATCTACATTGACGGCCAGCTTACCGACATCGCATTGCCACCAGCACCGCAGCCATTGGTCTTTTCGGTGCGCAAGGCTGGCCGAAATCAGTTCGTGGAACTAAAACTCGCTCTGCCGGATGATTCGGGCCGCCCGGGTCTGTTCGATGTGTGCGATTTTACGATACCAACAGAGCTCACGACGGTTAATATCACACCACCGTGCTTCTGCGAGGGTTGTCCGGCGAACGTTAAAATATCCGGGTGAACGGGTAAGTCCCCCAAAAGCCTGATTCCATTCTGCCTCGGCACTTATCATCATTCCCGTTTTATATGCCGATACGTCTTCTCGCCTTTGTTTGCTGGTGCGCCGCACTCCGCGTGAGTGCGCAGGACCTTCATTTCTCGCAATTTTACAACAATCCAATGCACGGCAGCCCGGCATTGACCGGTGCCTTTGGCGGCGATTTGCGGGCTATGGGCCTGTACCGAAGCCAATGGACAAGTGTCCCGGTGTCGTACAGCACCTTAGCCCTGGGAGCTGACAAAAAAGTATTGGAGAACAAAAATTTCTCCGTTGCCGCAGGCTTGCTTGTTCAGCACGACAAAGCAGGCGACGCGGGTCTGTCGTGGACACAGGTTGGATTTTCGGGCAGCGTAGTACGGGCGCTGAACGCGCTGCATTCCGTGTCGGTCGGCATCGGAGCGGGACTTGCACAGCGCAGTTTTGATATTTCCGGGCTGAAATTCGGACGGCAATGGTCGGGAGACGTGTACGACTCAACCCTGCCTACCAACGAGGCGTTCGATCTGTCGTCGGGTATGCTGCCTACGTTGTCTGCTGGCCTCGGCTGGCGGCTGGCGCTTCCCGATATGCGCACCGAGGCCGTTGTGGGCATTGGCGCGTTCCACCTCAACCAGCCTTCAGTCGGATTTCGCGGCAACAGCCGCGAGCCGCTGCCTGTTCGGTTTTCGGCCACGGCAAGTTCGACTGTACTGCTAAACCAAAATTTTGATCTTGTCGTTTTTGCCGAGGCTTGGCACATGGGAACCGCGCGGGAGACGCTGGCTGGCGGCGGTGCCCGTATGTGGCTGGTGCCTGGCGAGCGTGCAGTTCGCTTCACCGTGGCAGTTCGATTGGGCGATGCTGTAATTCCAGCAGTGCAATACGAATTCGGCGACTGGGCGGTAGGCCTCAGTTACGACTGGAACACCTCCCAATTCGAGACGGCCACGAATGGTCGCGGTGGTTTTGAATTGGCCGTTCTGTATCGGTCCCTGCCCGTGCCGCCCCCGAAGACCTTCAAATCGTGCCCGATTTTTTGAGTGGCCGTCAAACCTGTTTATGCAATTATCTTACTGGAAATTTTTCCCAATCGAAAAAACCAAGGCTTGCCGCTTGTTTCCGATTATCGCGGTGTTTTTGTTGGGCGTGGTCTTGCCTGACGCGTCTGGTCAGTCGCGCCGGGCGTACCTGCGTGCTGGCGACGAGGCTTTTGAACAAAAAAACTACGGCGTTGCCTTACAAAATTACCTGGTGGCCTTGGAACGCAAGTCCGAGGACGCGGAAGCGATGTGGAAATGCGCCGAAAGCGCCCGCCTGATCCACTCCTACTCCCTTGCAGAAAAAATGTACCGCAATGCGCAGGAACTGAGCGATGGCAAATCGCCGTTGCCTATGTTGCCGTTTCGCCTCGGCGAAACAATCCGCAGCCAAGGCCGCTACGCAGAAGCAGCGGAGCATTTCGAGCGTTTTTTGGCTGAGCAACCCGATTCCGAATTGGCTGATCAGGCACGCGCAAATGCGGCCGCCTGCCGTTGGGCGCAGCAGCAGCCAGCCTCTCCGGGCATTGAAGTGGCTAACGCGGGCAAGGGTATAAATAGCCCGTTCAGCGATTTTGCGCCGGTTATTTCCGGCGACACGGTGTTTTTTTCTTCCTACCGATTCGACAAGCGCGTACCCAAGGGCGAAGCAAAGACCAAACTGACCAAGGTCATGTTTTCAGTCAACGACGGCCGTGCACGCGAGACTACGCGAGCGTTTCCGAACGTAGATTCGGTACATGTGGCCCATGCAGCGTTTTTTGCCGGCGGCAAATTTCTCTTCATGACCATGTGCAAAAATATCAACGCCTCGGATATCCGTTGTGAGATCTGGCTTGCTGTGCAGGATATTCGCAACCGCTGGGGGGCACCAGTTCGGATGCCAGCACCCGTCAACTTGCCCGGCTTCACAACTACACACCCGGCGGTATCGCTCGACTCGGCGAGCCAGCAAATGACCCTGTGGTTTGCCAGCGACCGGCCCGGCGGCAAAGGTGGTCTCGACTTGTGGACCATGCCCTTGGACACCAACTGGTTTTGCCCCTGCAATGTGCCCCTGGACAGCCGCAAGCCCTTTCGACTGCCGCCTTTTGAGAAGGATCCGGTCAATGTTGCGCAATTGAATACCACCGGCAACGATGCCACGCCATTTTCCCATGACAAGACACAGACGATCTATTTCAGTTCCGACGGCCGGGAAGGCTTTGGCGGTTATGATATTTTTCGCGCCAAAATGACCGGCAATGTGCCTGCTGCTCCCGAAAACGCTGGCCCCGAAATCAATACCAGCTACAACGACCTGTATTTCGCCCTGCGCCCCGATGGCAAGAGCGGCTACCTGAGCAGCAATCGCCCCGGCGCGCAGTACCTCGACGAAGCCAATAAGGCCTGCTGTAATGATATTTTTCTTGTGCGATTCCCCCCACCGATACCCCCGCCGGCTACTGACCAGAAAGTACCCCCAACACCAATGCAACCCATTGAGCGGCCGATGATACCGGTAGAACAACTTCAACCGAAACTTCCCGAGGCCCCGACGCCCGTTCTGGCTGATTTCGTAGGGTTGCCGCTGTATTTTGACAACGACGAACCGGACAAACGCAGCCAGCGCACGCGTACCCAAAAAAATTATGTGGAAACCGTTCAGGCCTACCTCGAGCGCCAGAGCGAGTACCGAGAGCGGTTTTCCGAAGGCATGACCGGCCCTATGCGGGATGCCGCCGAGATGCTGGTAGACAGTTTTTTTGACACGGAAGTACGCCGTGGCTACGAGCGGTTGGATCAGTTGTGTGAATTGGTGCTCGCACGACTAAAAACTGAAGAACCCGTAGAAGTGGTGATCAAAGGGTTCACCAGTCCACG
>JBJXEZ010000376.1:0-6711 GCA_046153695.1 Saprospiraceae bacterium | reverse complement strand
ATCTCCCCACCCCCCCCCCCCCGCCCCCCCCACACCCCATCCGCAAATCTGGGTGTGCAGGGATCGATGGTGTGCGTAATAAAACATTTCCACACCTCCACCAATCAGGGTGTTGGGAATTATATTGTCGAACACCGCGCTGAGGTATGTCAAAAGAATTCGGTATGTCAAAAAAATCGATCGAATAAGTGAACTGAAAACGGTTAGACATTTGTGTATAGGGTAAAGCGTAATCAATAAAAGTAATAAAAATGATAGAAAAATATAAAATGAAATTGATAAATTATAAAGTTCACAATTAAGTTTATTTTTTAGACATACCGAATTTTTTAGACATACCACAGCGCGGTGTTCGACATGACAATTCCCGCACCTCTGATTTGACCAATTGCATTATAAACGTTGAAAATCTTTGAGATATGGATATTCGAAATGTCACTAAACTCTTCGATTTGGAGTATTACGACGGCCCGTTGTTGTCCTTGTTTGCTGATGCCGATGGCGATTTTTACCTGTACAAATGGTACGATGTGGCTCCCAATTCACACCGGTGGCTGGTCTGGCGCGTGCAATATGAAACCTTGCTCCGTTATCTCAACGGCATTGTACCAGAGTCTGAACTACTCAATGTTACGCCCTCCGAGCCATTTATTTTGGTTGAATTTCCCGAAAAAGGGCATCCGGTTATTGTCGGAAACATTGCCCGCGCAAATGCAATGATAGAATATACGGAGTTACACACTGTGTACTTTGACCCGGAAATGTGCCCGAACTGGAAAGCCGTTCGACACTTTTTCCGCATAAACCCTGTCGAGATAGCCGCCTGATGTCCAACCTCCTATCCATAAAACAGCGCTTCGGCATCGTCGGCACCTCGAATCTGCTGGATGCGGCCCTCGAAACAGCCGTGCGTGTGGCCCCTACCGACCTCACCGTACTTATCACCGGCGAGAGCGGCGTGGGCAAGGAAGTTTTTTCCAAAATCATACACGCGCTGAGCGCCCGCAAGCACAACGAGTTCATCGCCGTCAACTGCGGTGCCATACCCGAGGGCACGATCAACTCCGAGCTGTTCGGCCACGAAAAAGGCGCGTTCACCGGTGCCGTGAACGACCGCAAGGGCTACTTCGAGACGGTGAGCGGCGGCACTATTTTCCTCGATGAAGTGGCCGAAATGCCGCTTGATACCCAAGCCTACCTGCTGCGCATATTGGAGTACGGCGAGTTTATCCGCGTCGGTGCGTCCAAGGTACTGCGGACGGATGTGCGTGTCATTGCTGCCACCAATGTGGACCTGGAAGAGCGTGTGCGCCGGGGCAAATTTCGCGAAGACCTGTACTACCGCCTGAGCACGGTGCCCATCCGAGTGCCTGCCCTCAAAGACCGGCGCGAGGACATCCCGGTGCTGTTTCGGAAATTTGCCCACGATTTTGCTGAAAAATACCGGATGCAGCCGATTCGCCTTGACGACCACGCACAGTTGGCCCTCGAAACCTACCGCTGGCCGGGCAACATCCGTGAATTGAAAAACGTGGCCGAGCAAATTTCCGTCTTGTCCGAAAACCGCGAGATCAGCGCCGAGGCGCTTCAGCGCCAAATGCCGCAGTTGTTTTCCCGCAACCTGCCTATCCCCGCTGACCGTAATGGGGCAGCACATGGAAAAGGCAGCGATTTTCAGGAACGGGAAATCTTCTACAAACTGCTTTTGGACATGAAAAACGACCTCAATGACCTCAAGGGCCTCGTTTTTGAACTGATCCAAAACAACAACCTGCAAATTTCCGACATCGGCAACCTGCGCCGCCTACAGCCGTCTTTTGGTTTTTCTGACCAAACATACCCAAGCCATCGGGCGGACTACCCGGCCCGGAATACCGACCCGGAGGAAAACGATTCCGTCATGCGTGTGACCCCGATCATCATCGAACCGTCCAAACCGCCCGCAACATTTGACCGATCCGATGTGGAAGATGCTCCCCTGGCCATGGATGAAATCGAAAAAGATGCTATCCGCCGTTCGCTGAAAAAACACCACAGCCGGCGAAAAGAAGCCGCCGAAGAACTGAAAATATCCGAACGAACGCTCTACCGAAAAATCAAACAGTACAACCTTTGACATCAACATTCAAACTACCTGCCACAACCATGACCGTACGTTTCAGTGCTTTTTTTCTCATCCTGGTTTTCAGCATTTCCACGCTTAATGCCCAAAAGGGGCACAACCTTCGGGTTAAATTGGACAACTACGCCGAAAAAGAACTCGTCCTTGGCTTCCACTACGGCGACAAACAGTATGTGAAAGACACCGTGACCGCCGACGCTGACGGCTACTTTTCTTTCCAGGCCGACACATTGCTGCCCTGCGGCGTGTACCTGTTTGTGCTCAAGCCCGACAACGCTTTCATCCAAATCCTGCTGTCCGAAAAAGACCAGGAACTCACCATGCAAACCGATGCCAAGGACGTGGTGGGTAAAATGAAGATCAAGGGCAGCGCCGAGAACAAGCTGTTTTACGAATACCTCGCTTTTTTGAACACGATGCGCACGCAGGCCGATACCATCAAGGCCAAAATGACTCGCGCCAGCGGCAACGCAGCCGACTCCCTGCGCCTCGTCAACGAAAGCGGCGAATTGGACAAACAGGTGCGCAAGTTCCAGAGTGATCTGATCACTAAAAACGCCGAAACGCTCACTGCCAAAATCATCAAGAGCTCGCTCGAACTGGAAATCCCGGAATTTGAGGGTGCCGATGCACGCGAGATCCAGATGAAAAAATACTACTGGTACCGCGCCCATTATTTCGACAACTTTAACCTGTCTGACCCTTGTTTTCTGCGCAGCCCGGTGTTACACCCCAAGGTAGACAACTATATTTCCAAGATCGTACCCCAGCACCCCGACAGTATCAACACAGCTATGGACGAGGTGATCAGAAAAATGAAGGGCGCCGAAGAAACGTATAAGTTTTACCTGATCCACTACCTGAATTCATTTGCCAAATCCACCACCGTGGGTATGGACGCGTGTTATGTCCACCTCGCCCTTAACTATTACTGCAACGGCGGGGCACCTTGGGTAAAAACCGAAGATTTGGAGAAAATATGCGACAACGCCAAGCGCCTTGAACCGATCCTGATCGGCAAGATCGCGCCTAACATCATCGTCAAGGACAACCAGGACCGCCCCGCTTCTTTGTGGGACGTGGATGCGGACTACACCGTGCTGTTCTTTTGGGCACCCGACTGCAGCCACTGCAAAAAATCTGCCCCGCACATGGTCGAATTTGCCAAAAAATTCAAAGACCGGGGCGTAAAAGTCTTCGCCGTATGTACAGCGGTGGCCACCAACAAGGAGGACGCCAACACGCCCGAAAAGGTAAAGGATACCTGCTGGAAGGGGCTACAGGAAAAAGAGTTCAACGATATGCTATTCCTGAACAACTATGACCCCTATGTTCAGAGTCGCTACAAAACGCTTTTTGATGTGCAAACCACGCCACAGATATTCGTGCTCGATCGCAAGCACGAGATCCTGATGAAGCGCATCGGAGCGGAGAAACTCAACGAGATCATGGAAGACATCATTCGGATCCAGGAAGAGAAGAAGAACCCCAAACAAAAGTGAGTGCCCAACCTACGTGGTTCGGTTCAGGAAGAATAGTACAACAACGTTGTAGTTGCTGTTGGGGCGCAGGTAGGCATACTTAGAGCCTAAACAACCTGCGTCGGCGGCAAAACTAGGCCGTAAAAGTTGTACCTTTTTTCCGGCGTACCCTACGGTTCAGCGACTTTCACGACCTTTCGCACGGATGTTTGGTCGCCCACCTGGCATTTCACAAAGTAAATACCGGGCGGCAGGTTGGGCAGTTCTAACCGGTAGGTGCCTTGATTCAGCAAGCGATAGGGAAGCAAAAGCGAGACAAGCGCCCCGGCTTCGTTGGTCATTTCGACTATTACGGGAGCAGGTTTTTCCAAATTGATGTCCACCGTTGCTTTCACCGTGTACGGGTTGGGGTACAATTTGAGACTAAATAAGGGCACGCGTGAGCCAGGTTGTGCTGTTGGAGCACCGCCACTTCCGGCGAAGAGGCGTTCTTCTGTGCGCCGCCCGGATCGTGCCTGCGTAACAGTGTTTTCCGCGAAGCGGTCTTGTACAGCAGTTTCTGATTTGACCGGGCAGAGCCAGCGGACTGTATTTTCCAAAATTTGGCTGGAAATACTCTCGTCATAGTAGTATTCCATACCGAGGTATACCACTTTCCCCTCGCCCAGGGGCTTGAAGCCTATGGTCGGGTAACCACGCGTTTCGGCCAATACAACAAAGTTGGGATCGGACACATCCAATGGGTAGACATAGTTGGACAAGGCAAACACGTTGGGGGTACCCAACAAGGTTGGGTGCTCCACGGCTTCTTCATCAACCTGAACGCCTGAGCAAAAATAACCGAACTCCAAATCGAACAGGCCGTACTGCTGTAAAACTCCAAACTGGTCGGTACCGCTGAATAATACCGCGCCACCTTGCTGGATATATTGTCGGAGCACTTTCCCCATGGCCCTAACCAATTTCGGGTCGCCTTTGGCTGCATACGTCACAACCACCAAGTGTTGGCCAGCAAGGGCTTCGGAAAGTTCTCGGGCGTTTCCGCCCCAATAGTCGGTCAGGTTTGCCCCGGGAATACGTTTTGAAATCAGCCCTTTCATCTTGGCAACATAAGCACTGTCGTAGGACGAATAATTGAGCATCAACACCTGCGGGCCAAACGCTGACGGATCAGGTGTTTCATTTTCCAGAAAATGGTTTGCGCCTGTCCAGTCGCTTCCGAGGTTATCCCAAAGAACGTTGGCCAACGTTGAGTTGGCCGGGTAGGCGTGATCCCAATATACTGGGTGGCCGGGTTGGCGGGCCGCCAGGCATAACAGGCAGAGAGACAAGGCGGCAAGAGTGGCGACACGATGCATACGAAAAGTAGTTTTGACCTATACGCTGGACCAGAAACCAACAAACGTCCAAACGAGGTCATATTGTACAAAATGGGGCGACATTGACAAGGGGGGTAAAGGTACGGGCTTATTTGAAACAAAGGCCGCCCGGTGGAAATATCCACGGGGCGGCCGTCAAACAGTACGAGTTAGAATGGGTTACTTTTTGGTCACGAGCGTGACATTCAGGTCAAACTCGTCGTAAATGGTTTTGTCGCCAAGGTTATCGAAAAACGTGCCGGAACCAAACCGGACGTTGTATTCCGAGCGATCAATCGTGATTTTGCCAGTGGTCGTTACTTGGCCGTTAGCCTCCGAAACGGCGGCAGGGAACTTGACCTCTTTGGTTGTTTCCTTGATCGTCAGGTTGCCAATGATCTTGTAGTTGCCTTTCGAATCGGTCGGAATGGCACGCGTGATGACAAATTTGGCTGTGGGAAATTTTTCCACGCCAAAGAAGTCGTCGCTCTTCAAGTGACCTACCAGTTTGCCAGCAACCGGGCCTTCCAGATCAACACAAGTGATCGTGGTCATGTCGATTTCGAAGGCACCACCAGTCAGTTTACCATCCGTCGTCTGCAGGTTGCCGCTTTTGACTTTTACAGTGCCCGAGTGCTCGCCGGTTACTTTGTAGCCTTTCCAAACGATACTGCTGGAAACAAGGTCGGCTTTGTAGGTGGAAACGGAAGTAGCGGCCATCACTAAGACGGCCAGAAGCGGGAGAAGAAGCAATTTTTTCATGTCAGAATTACAATTTTAGAACAGTGAATAAATGTTGTCATTGAAACAGGGCACAAAGGTATTGTGTTCAAGTGTCAGAAAAATAAATGTCGAAACATTTAACCTTGCGTTAAGGTTTTTTGCCGCTTGAAATAAATTTACGCGCTTTGTTTTTATTTCGCGGTGAGTAAAATTACCTTTGCGCCTCATTTTTTGAACAGAGGCACTCAATTAGAAAAATAATATGAAAGAATTGGAAGCCATCCAGTTTGTGCACGGTCAGATGTTGAATGCACCGAGCTTTCCGGCATTCAGAACGGGCGACACGATCATCGTCACCTACCGTATCGTAGAAGGTGATAAAACCCGCGAGCAGGATTTTCGCGGTGATGTTGTGCAAATCAAGGGCCACGGATTGACGCGTACGTTTACCGTGCGTAAACTATCGCACGGCGTAGGTGTGGAACGCATTTTTGCTTTCTCCAACCCCAACATTGCCGGCATTCAAGTGGTCAAGCGTGGTCGCGTTCGTCGCGCACGTCTGTACTACCTGCGCGGTTTGGTCGGCAAGAAAGCCCGTATCAAAGAATTGAAGCGCTACAATACTACCAGCGCCAACAATTAAACGCAACGTCGTTTCCGGCTTTAACAACATGAGCCATCCCAACTTAATGGGATGGCTCATGTTGTTTTTCAAAACCTTACGGAACAGCCCGAGTCTAGCCGCTCCAACCGTGGTTTTTACTTCGCAATCCCGGAGTTTTTCGCATCCAGCACTTCTTTGCGCATGCCCTGCGCCAAGTTTTCCAAATCTTGCACCGCTTTGCGAACACGGCCACCAGCGGCATTGTTGCCAGCGTTGAATTTTTGAACGCCAGCCTCGCTCGACTTTAGCCATTTGGGAAATTGATAATGCCGTTTCAAGTCAGTGCGATATGGCGACTGAAATAATTTTTGAACATCGCTGTAAAACGGGGACATTCATAAATTCAAAGTAACTGTTTAGCCT
>JBJXEZ010000370.1:0-15651 GCA_046153695.1 Saprospiraceae bacterium | reverse complement strand
CCGCATCTACCGCGACATCGAAGAGTGTGAAACCTGGGAGGCTGTACTGCAGGCCATTGACAAGGGCTTGCGCAAATACGTCATTACGCCATCCGATGCTGGCTACGGCAAGGAACTCAAAAAAATCAAGCTCCTGCGCGACATCACCGAGGACGATCTCGTGCGCCTCACCGAGATACGGATCAAGCGTATCTCCAAGTTCAACTCGTTCAAGGCCGACGAAGAGATTGCCAAACTGAACGGGGAACTGCAAGAAACCCTGCACCACCTCGCCCACCTCACCGAGTATGCCATCAGCTACTTCGAACGCTTGTTGGATAAGTACGGAAAAGACCACCCGCGCAGGACCGAGATCGTTGTTTTTGACGACATTCGAGCCAATGAAGTGGTAGCCAACAACGCCAAACTATATGTAGATCGGGTAGGCGGCTTTTTGGGCACAGGCCTCAAAAAAGATGAGCTCCTGCAGGACTGCTCGGACATTGACGACATCATCGTTTTCCGCCGCGACGGCGTGATGAAAGTCGTGCGAATAGGGGAAAAAGTGTTTGTGGGCAAGGATATCCAGCACATCGCTGTTTGGAAGAAAAATGACGAGCGCACCACCTACAACCTGGCGTATGTAGATGGCAAGTCGGGCCGCGCTATGGTCAAACGCTTCAACGTGACGGCCATAACCCGCGATAAGGAGTACCCGGTGGGCGGCGACGGCAAAGGCTCGCGCATCCTCTACCTGACCGCCAACCCCAA
This sequence comes from Saprospiraceae bacterium, assembly GCA_046153695.1. Classification (GTDB taxonomy): domain Bacteria; phylum Bacteroidota; class Bacteroidia; order Chitinophagales; family Saprospiraceae; genus M3007. The sequence goes on along the minus strand of JBJXEZ010000370.1, from coordinate 14,901 downwards.
CGGCGAAAGCGAGATCGTGACGGTCACCCTCAGCCCCGGCAGCCCGGCTAAAGTCAAGGTTTTCGACTACGATTTCGGCGAACTCGCCATCAAAGGCCGCGACGCGCAGGGCAACATCCTGACCAAGTACCCGGTGAAAAACCTGCGCCAAAAAGAAGTGGGAAAAAGCACCATTGGCGCCAAAAAACTCTGGTACGATGACATCACCGGCCGCCTCAACACCCAGGAACGAGGCACCCTGCTCGGCGAATTTGACGGCGACCTCATACTCGTACTCTACCACGACGGCAGCTACGAACTCACCGATACCGACGTGCTCCAGCGTTTCGAGCCGAAAGAAATCCTGTACCTCGGCAAGTTTGACCCCAAACAGGCCGTCAGCGCTGTGCATTTTGACGGCCACAAAGGCTGGACAATGATCAAGCGATTCTTCATCGAAACAACCAAACTGAAGGAACGCTACTCCTACCTGACCGACCACCCGAAGTCCAAATTGCTCTTTGCCAGCATGAAGCCCAACCCGCGTATTAACTACTCCATCAAAGTGAAGGGGAAGGCTATGCCCGGCGAGGTCAGCCTCGGCGATTTCATGGACGTGAAAGGCTGGAAAGCCGTAGGCAATAAGCTCAGCGACGCACTCCTGAGCAGCGTCAAGGAAGTGGAAGGCAAGGCGGCGAAAGCACCCGCAGTCGCGCCACCGCCACCGTCAACCGAAGACATACCGCTGCAGGGCAACCTCTTTGGCGAACCGGAACCGTTGCCGGAGCACAAACCGAAGGCCAAGGAGGATGGCAACAAGAAGACGTTCAAGGCGGGGGATACGATTGAATTTGATTGATTTGGGGCTGCCAGCCAGCAGGCCGCACAGGTTCCTGTGCTACAAATTGCCCACGAACGGGGTACTGTTTTTGGCGACGTTCTCTTGCACGCCAAAAACTTTAACAGAAAAAAATCTTGCGTATCTCGAATAATCCTTTAGTTTTGTTGCCTCAAAGATTTATCCGAGCACTAAAAACTCCGACCATGAGGCCTTTCGTACCCCCGTACCCCCGTACCCCCGTACCCCCGTACCCAGCGCCTGCGATACTTTTCGCGGCCTTCTGTCTCGCCTGAGGCGAGCGCCCTGCCCCCGGCTGTTTTCCACTCTTCTCACCCATTTTCTCTTTGCTCCCTTGACGCGTCCTGCCGTCCAAGGGCCTTCCTTTTTCGTGCCCTTCCTGATCCGTTCGTGGCCTTCGCTTGACCCTGTCAAGCGCGGGGCGGCACGCCTTTGCGCACAGTCAAACTTTTTCGTTCACCTTTAAATTTTTTAGCCATGATGATGAACTGTTCGTTCCTCGCCAACCAATTTTTTTTACTGAAAACCCTACGACCTGTTCGGGCTGCTGCCCGGGCGCTGGCACGCGGGGTGCCGATTGTGGCCCTGCTCTTTTCGGCACAAATATTGGCCGCACAAGAAGAAATTTGTGATACCATGACGACAATCCCGCCGACACTCGAAGAACCTGCCGCGCCGAACTGTTCGACCGATACACCTCACGAATTTTGGGGCAGTGCTAACGGCATCGGCAAGGCTTCGGTATCGGCCCTTTACCCTTCGGGGCCCTACCCGGTCGTCATCACCAACATGAACATCAAAATCTCGGGCACGTTTACCGTTGACGAAAGCATCCGTTTTGAAAAGTGCAACGTGCTCTTTGATGAGAACGCCACCATGATCACGTCGGGAACTGTAGTGTTGGAGGGCTTTGACTGCTTTTTCACCAACTGTGTAGACAAGACCTGGGAAAGCATCCAGATCAGGGCGAATGGTGCCATCCGATTTCAGACGTGCCGTATCGAGGGTGCCCTGTACGGAATTGTCTTCAGCAAGGACTATCGAGCGGCAGAATCCACATTGATAGACAATCGGTTTCGGCGCAACTACCACAGTATAGTTTCGGTCGAGGAGGGCACCCAATTGTATTTCACCGATTTTGTCAATAACTCCTTTTACGGTGGCAGTGCCCTGCCGGGCAGCCCGGGCACACTCCCGCACTCAGGCATTCGACTGGCCGGTTGCAACGCCATCATCGGTACGCCCTTTTTCTACAGCGACCCCAATCACTACACTATGTACTCAAACGATTTTAGCCATCTCAGAGCAGGCATCGAGGTTTACGGCAGCACTACCACCGCGCACATCTCGAATTGCTATTTTACATTCATGCGGCCCCAACCAACCAGCAGCGGAATCCTTACCGGCTGCGGCATCAACGCCATCGGATCCACCTTGAACGTGTCGGCGTACTATGAACCCGTAGCCGATCGGGTGTACGGCGAATGCATATTTCGATTCTGCGCATCAGCGGGCATCAGGGCCAGCCAAACTATGCTGAACGTCAACCAGGCGGTGTTTGGCGATGAACAAATTTACGGGATCGCCTCCAGAAGGACCGATTTTCGGCCGCAAACGATCGAGAATTGTGATTTTGACAAGGTAGGCGGGTTCAATCTCGCCCGGGCAGGGATATACCTCGAACGCCCCAACGGCAGCGGGCGATTCTACTCGACCATTATCAACAAAAACAAATTTGATCCCGTGCTCAACACCGTAAGCCCGATAGCCGCTATTGACATCCGTTGCCCTGTCCCCAGTACTGACCACATGTCGGTGAACGACAACACGATAGAAGTGCAAAACTCCTTTTTAGACAACCCGTGCTACGGTATTGTCGTGTACGGGAATCAGTCCAGCAACATCGAACTGAAGGCCAATCGGATCAATATGTTCACCACCCCCCAAGGCTCCGAAAAGACTTTCGGAATCTTCATGACTGACATGGAGGGAGTCTGGAACAGATTAGACGGCAACGATGCCACCGGAGGGGCACAATGCAACTATCACCTGGAAAAAGCCCGTAACGTACGGTACTGCGACAACATCAGCAACGGCGGCGTAAACGGCTTCCACTTTTACGGCAACAACGACAACGCCAACTGGTCAACGAACGAGGTCGGGACGCACGACAACGGCCTGCTGATCGGACACATCCCGAACCCAAACGGCCCGCCACTTTCCTCGGGCATGATTTCCGAACAAACCCGCCGGGGAAACCTCTGGGATGCGGACGGAAACCAGTACTCGGACAAGGCGGCAAAGTGTACGGCAGACTCCGACCTTTCGGAGTTTTTGATCGAAGATAACAGCCCCGAAAAAAAACCGACCAAGATCGATCCTGTCAATGGATGGTTTTCTTTAGTCACGGGCACAATCGAGCACTGCCATGGTACGACGAGAGGTATCTCCGGCTTCGAGGACTCACTGGCAGCGGGAGGCGGGCAGTTGTCCATTTCGGATGCCGAGCGGTGGGAGGCAACCCGCCTGCTGATGGAAACCTTGCTTCGGGACCCCGGCCAACTCACGGGTGACACGACCATGCAGGCCTTTTATACGCAGAACCTGACGAGCAGCGCCGGTCAGTTTGCCCAAATCAACCAGATGGTGGCCGAGGGTGGATTTTCTACCAACCCGCTGTGGGATGTGCGCGAGGCCAAGGCAGTGCAGTACCAGGCGGCCAAAGTCATTCTGGATTCGCTCAACACGCGCACCACACTTTCGGACCTGGCCAACAATATTTTTATCCCCGCCGACAGTATGCTGCCCGTTGTCCACGCCCAAATGGCCGTTCTGGCCGACAGCATCCGCATTATCGAGGACGTGTTGAGCGCCATACACGACACGGTGCTGAATCAGGCTTTGCTCGAATTAGACAGCATCACGATCACCGAAGACTACGAACAGGCCTACAAGACCCTGATAACGTACCAGATCAAGATCGCCCTCGGCGACGAGCCGGAAGAGGCAGGTTACGACGACCTGATGGACGTGGCCAACGCCGACGAGGCCGACTACGGTGGCGCTGTGCGGCATGCCCGGCATTACCTGTCCGACTGTGAACGTTACTTCCGTATCGCGCCAGACGAGAGCGAGGAAGAAGAGCGGCCTCTGGCTGCTTCGGCCCCAACCTCCGCGCCGGTTGTTTCCATCGTGCCCAATCCGGCCACGAGTAGCATCCGCGTGACTCAGGAGCGCCTGGGCGCGGGAGCGTGGAGCATCGTTTCTTCAACCGGTGCGCTTACACGTACCGGTACTTGGCCCGAAGGACAAGCCAGCCAACAGATTAGTCTTGAAGACTTTGCTCCAGGTGCGTATTACTTCCAGGTGCGTTCGAATTCCGGCGTTACTGTTGTTCAAAAGTTGATGGTGTTGCGTTGACGCGGCTTGCCAACATTATCCCCAAGCATTTGCCCTGCAAAGGCTTGGGGATTTTCGTTTTCCCTCTCAACTTTTCCGTACCATGAATAAAATAGTATTACTGATTTTGATTTTTCCAATCGGACTTTGTGCCCAAGACAAATATGACTATCATTGGATACTGGGCTACCCGCCGAACCTGCCGCAAGAACTTTACGGTGGTTCTCGACTTGATTTTAATTATGAGCCGCCACAGGTTTCTTTTTTTGAAATTCCATTTTTTCTCAGAGCAAACACATCGGTTAGTGATCCCAGCGGGCAATTACTCTTCTACACCAACGGATGCCAGATATCAAACCGAAATCACGAGATCATGCCGAACGGAGATGGCATCAGTCCTGGAAAAATACACGATGGTTACTGTAAAAGCGGCTACCCTGCTTGGCAAGGCAACTTGATCTTGCCATGGCCTGGTCACGAAAACAACTATATTTTCTTTCATACGCGAACCGAGGGAGATGCGATCAAAACGGAGCTGCTGTACTCCATTGTTGATATGGCTCTGGACGCAGGCATGGGCGATGTTGGACCGGTCAAAAATCAGTCTGCCATAGACGACACCCTCGCCAATATGCTTACTGCCGTTCGGCACGGCAACGGGCGCGACTGGTGGGTGATCATACCAAGGGACTACGGCAACGCGTACTACACGTTATTGCTCAGCCCCTCGGGGTTATCGTCCCCGTCCATCCAGTGGGCGGGAGAATCATGGGGTTATGAGGACTGGTCGGGCCAGTCGGCGTTCTCCCCAGACGGCAGCTGGTATGCCCGCGCCAACCCGTACAATGAACTGCACCTGTTCCGCTTCGACCGGTGTAGTGGCTTGTTATCTCAGCCTCTTAAGCTAATCCTGCCCGATCCCGACCTGTTTGCCTGCGGCGTAGCCTTCTCGCCCAACTCGCAGCGCCTGTACGTCAGCACGGGTCTGCAACTGTACCAATATGACCTGACCATGCCCAACGTGGCTGCAACACGAACGCTCATAGGGAAATACGACGGGTTTGATGTTACCGGGTTGCCTACTACGTTTTTCCAAATGATGCTGGCCCCAAACGGAAATATTTACATGACCTGCACGAGCACGGTCAATGTCCTACACGTCATCCACAACCCTGACTCGTTGGGCTTGGCGTGCGATTTTAGGCAACACGATCTACTTTTGCCAACAAGAAACCACTGGAGAATCCCCAACTTCCCCCACTTCCGCCTCTACGACCTGCCGGGCAGCCCCTGTGACTCGCTGGGCATCAACGGCCCGGTGGCTGCGGGTGAGCCAGCGGGCGCGGAACGAGCGCGGCTGGCGGTATGGCCCAATCCGGCGCAGGCATCCTGCACGGTGCAACTAATGGGCGAAGACATGGCCGCCGGGCGGTGGGCGCTGTACAGCAGTGCTGGGCAGGAGGTGCTGTCGGGAGTGTGGCCGGTGGGGCAGGGCAGTCAGGAGATCGGGCTGGAGGGGGTGGCTGCGGGGCTGTACCATTTTGTGCTGCGCACGGAGAACGGGCGGGTGCTGGCAGAGCGGGTGGTGGTGTGGTGAAGGGCCAAGCCGCGATTTGCCTGTTGGCAATTTTGTATTTCGCCCTACTTTTGGGGGGCTTTTCTATTCCCCCTAACCAGAAATCTTCCAACCAATAGATGTACACGCCCGAAGCCCAGCGCACCCTTTTCGATCTGTCCAAAACCCTGCTCCACACGCCGCAGGCCGATCTGTTTTCTGAAACCGTCGCCGAACGTGCAGAAAATTTGCGCAGCGTCATCCGCTACCACGAGTGGCGCTATTATGTGCAAAACGACCCCGTCGTTAGCGATTTCGAGTACGATCAGCTGTACAAACAATTGGAGGCTGTCGAACGCCATCACCCCGAACTGGTCACACCGGACTCGCCGACCCAACGCGTATCGCCCGACCTGACGGAGAACATGGACCAGGTAGCGCACCTCACGGCTATGTTGTCGTTGGATAACTCCTATGACGCGACCGATTTGGAGGATTTCGATACCTCCGTAAAAAAACTGGCGGGCTTGCCCAAAGAATCCGATGTGGAATACGCCGTGGAGCCTAAGTTCGACGGCGGCACCGTCGTGCTGGTGTATGAAAACGACCGCCTTGTGCGTGCCGCTACCCGTGGCAATGGCACCGTTGGCGACGAGATCACCGTCAACATTCGCACCCTGCGCTCTGTCCCCTTGCAAGCCGAATTTTCTCGCCACGGCATCATGAAAGTCGAACTGCGTGGCGAGGCCATTATCCGAAAAGACGTTTTTGAAAAGGCAAACGCCCGTCGCCTTGCCGCTGGCGAAACACTCTTCGCCAACCCCCGCAACGCCGCTACGGGCGGCTTGCGCATGAAAGACCCAAAAGAAGCCGCCAACAGGGGCCTTGAGGCGTTCATTTATCAACTCGGGTATGCCGTGGATGCGCAGGGGAACAACATGTTGGGGAATTTTCCTACACATGAGGATTCACTTCAGGTGTTGGAAGGGCTTGGGTTTAAGGTGCCTGCGGCACACGCAACCCCACCCCCATCCCCTCCCCCGGGGGGGAGGGGGGCTACATCCGAAGTTGGGAAGCAAGGCCTTGCCGATTTACAAACCCCGGCCATGTCAGAGGGCAAGCCCCCCTCCCCCTCGGGGGAGGGGATGGGGTTGCCCGAGCGCCGCACCTGCGCCAATATTGCCGATGTAATTGCCTTTTGCGATGCCTGGCAGAACTACCGCGATGCCTACCCCTACGAAATTGACGGTATGGTCATCAAAGTGAACAGCCTCGACGTGCAGGCCAAGTGCGGATTTACCTCCCACCACCCACGGTGGGCAATTGCGTTTAAATTCAGAGCCAAACAGGCTACCACGCGTCTGCGTGACGTGGAGTTTCAGGTCGGAAAAACGGGCGCTGTGACCCCTGTTGCCAAACTCGAACCCGTGCAGCTTGCCGGGGTGACTGTGCAAAATGTAAGCTTGCACAACGAGGATTTTATTCGCAGCAAGGATATCCGAATCGGTGACCAAGTACTGGTGGAACGCGCCGGCGACGTAATTCCCTATATCGTCAAAGCCCTGGACGACCTGCGAACGGGTACAGAACGACCCGTTGAATACCCAACCCGTTGCCCGGTGTGCCAGAGTATTTTGGTAAAACCAGAAGACGAAGCGATTTGGCGTTGCGAAAACGCGGAGTGCGAAGCGCAGGTCATTGAGCGCATGATTTTTCATACATCCAAACACGCCATGGACATCGAAGGCATGGGCGAGAGCACGATCGAGCGGTTTTTCAAACTCGGTTGGCTGCATTCCATCGCCGATATCTACCGGCTCGATTATTCGAAAATAGCGGAACTGGAGGGTTTCGGGGAAAAATCTGCGGCCAATCTGCAAAAGGCCATCGAAAAGGCCAAACAAAACCCGATCCACCGGCTGCTGCACAGCCTGAGTGTACACCATTTGGGTCAAAAATCGTCCAAGTTGCTCGCCGCCGTGGTAGAGCATGTACTTGATCTAAAGGATTGGGATTTGGAACGGTACCAGGAAATCAAGGACATCGGCCCGGTATTGGCCCGAAACGTGTACAATTTTTTTCAAAACGAACACAACCTCGAACTGCTCCGCAGCATGGAATCGCTCGGCGTGAATTTGAGCCGGACGCCCGAGGATCAACGCCCGGCCAGCGCTGCCGACGGGCCGTTAGTGGGCAAAACGATTTTGTTCACCGGCACACTCGCTGTGCTTTCCCGCGAACAGGCCGAAGCCCGCGCTGCCGCTGCCGGAGCCAGTATTTCCAGCGGTGTGAGCAAAAACCTCAACATCCTCGTGGTAGGCGAAAAAGCGGGTAGCAAACTGAAAAAAGCACAGGCCCTGGGCATTGAAACCTGGACGGAAGCGGATTTTTTGGAAAACACGCCCTAACGCTTACCGCCTCCCCGTGTCCACCAGAAATAAAACGGCACCCCTGTCAGCATCAGCCCTACGCCCAGCATGGCCTCCCGCCGGTGGTTGATGCAGGTGATCACGATAAGCGCCGCGCAGAACAAAATGAACAGCGCCGGCACTACCGGGTAGCCCCACACCCGGTAGGGGCGCTCGGCATTCGGCTCGCGTACGCGCATGATGAACACGCCCAAGGCCGTGGCTCCATAGAAAAAGAAGGCCGCGAAGATCAGCATGTCAGTCAATTGATCAAAACTACCCGATAGCACCAGTAAGCATGCCCACACACCTTGCATCCAAAGTGCCGGATTGGGCGTGTGGCTGGTCGGGTGTATCTCGGCAGCGCGAGGGAAAAACAACCCGTCGCGTGCCATGGCATAGTAAACACGGGGTGGCATCAGGATAGTAGCGTTGGTACAGCCCAGCGTGGTGATAAGGATGATGACGGAAATGAGCACACCACCCACGTCGCCGGCAAAATGCCGCACCACGGCCACAGCGGCAATCTCGTTCTGGTTTTTGTACCCGTTCACGATCTCGTCAACGGGCAGCACATACAGGTAGGTGAAGTTCACCACCACATAGGCCCCGATGATGATGAGCATGCCGGAGAATAGCGCCAGCGGCAGATTCCGGTTCGGATTCTGAATTTCGCCGCCGAGGAAGCCCACGGTATTCCAGCCTTCGTAGGCCCAAAAAGCAGCCAGCAACGCTGCGAACATGGCTTTGATAAAATCGAAGTCTAACCAACTGCGGTCCACATACTGGGCTGCCGGTGTTTGGAACGTCTCGAAACTGCCGCCGCCAAAAAGCAGGCCCGACACCACGATCAGACCCAGCCCCAGAATGACCATGCGTGTAATCCATGTGCTGAGCGCCGCCGCTCCGCGCAAACCACGGGTATTGATAAATGTCAGTACCAGAATGAGCGCTATGGTCACCGCTTTCACGCCTGCGTTTTCAAAGGGTTTGAAAACCCAAATCTCGATGCCCTCGATTGATTCTGGCAGGTGCGGCAAGGGCAAGATGGCATTGAGCGACTGCGAGAACACATACGCAATACTGGATATAGCCGCTGTTTTGATGACGGCAAACGTCGTCCAGCCCCAGAGAAAGCCCATGAATCGGCCGTAAATCCGGCGAAAATACACGTACTCGCCGCCCGAATCGGCCATCATGCCAGCGATCTCGGCGTTGCTCAACGCACCGCACAGGCTGATGACACCCGCCAGTATCCACGCCCACAACACCAGATCGGGCGAGCCGAGCGCATCCGACATGGGTGCCACTTTTTTGTAAACGCCCGACCCGATGACCGAGCTGACGACGAGAATAGTGGCAGCCCCAAGAGTGAGGCTGCGGACGAGTTGGCCTTGCTGTTTTGCCATGAGCGTTCGAGTTGTTTACCGCAGCTGCGCGGAGGCGCGGAGTTTTTTCTCCAAAAAGCCCGGCGTAAAGGTGGTAAAAAATTTTACACCGTCACCGCTTCCGAAAAGCCAAAGCACTCGGCCCCTGCAGGCTGGCGCTCTCGAGGTACACGCCGATAGAGGTGCCAGATTCGGCTTCCAGTTTTTTCACCAGATTCAAGCGAGCATCACAAGCGTACAAAAAACCGTCGGGGCCAGGTGTAATGCCGCCGATTCGGCCAAAGCCCTCCGCAAAAGCACCCCGGTATACCAACGCTTCGCCATTATTCCGAAAGCGTTTGATGGAAACCTGGTCCAAATCTGCCACCAACAGGTCGCCATCGGGTGCAAACCAAATCGTCGAAGGGCCACGCAGGCTGCCGGGAGGAGAAACAAGTGCTGCACCGGGAAATTTCCTAACGCCGGCCTCGTGCGTGCAGGCTACATACAGGTTGCCCGCCTTGTCCCAAGCGAGTCCCGACGGTCCGGCCAATGGCCCGGTCACGTCCCGATCGAACTGGCCTGTGGCGGCACTGAAACGAAGTACATTGCCTCGCCCGTCGCCCCACTGGCCGACGTAGAGAAAGCCGTCCGGGCTGAATGCCAGGCAGGTTGCGCCGCGCAAGTCGTGTCCGATACTGAAATTGCCCAAAAAAACACCAGTGGCCGGATCAAATTTCAGCACATGTCGGGCCGACGACGACACGATGTACAGCATGCCATCGGGGCCTAGAGTCAGCCCTTTGGTTTGCCCCCCGATCTGTTCTTTTCCAAAACTGCCCTTGTGCTGGCCAGTAAAAGCGTCGTAGTGTTCTACCGTTCCGGTATTGTCGTTACCTACGAACAGGTCGTAGCCAACAAGCGTTGGCACGATCCGGATTTGTTCTTCGGTCACGCGGTTGAACCACAACTCGAAGGACTGGCTGCTGTTGCTGACGGTGGCACGCAGGGTCTCGTCGTCTTGCAGCCAATACTCAATGGTTTGCGGGAAATCGTGGGCGGGGTTCTCGAATGTCCACGACGAAGCGGTAAAAAACGTGAGCGGGAAATTGATCGTAGCGCTGTCGTTCTGATCGGGTACTGTTGCCTGGTATACGATAGTACCATCGCCTTGCTGCACGATGCGCAGGTACTCACGGGTAGTTTTCCCACCGTCGGGGGTTTGGGCATAGCCCTCGCCGAGCAGCACATCGGGAGCGGAGGCTTCCCATTTTTCAAAACTAGCCTTACCCGTGCGTTTCCAGGTGCCTGCCAGGCGCTGCAAACCCTCCCACGGGCCTTGGGCGGAAAGGGCAAGTACCGCAAGGGAAAAAAACAAAAAGGCAGAAATGCATTTCAAGCGAGCAGGCAAAAGCAAACGAGTTTTCATAGCGAGCATTTTTTTGGGCAAATAAACGCAATTCGATGGTCCGATGTTGGGCAAAAAATTGCGGCTGTGTGTTTGGAAAAATGTTTTTTGCTGCCCAAACAACGAAGCGGTAGTTTTGCTTGAAAAAACAACGAAACAGCCGCAGCCAATCCTTACCCATGGAAATTCAGTTTGAGCGAACCGAAAAACGGTACCGGGCCGATCTCTCCCGGCCAATTAACCTGTCGTTGCTGCTGCGCAACGGCCCGCAAAACCCGAATTGTTTTTGGGCACCACCGGTGGAATTCGCCCCGGTCGTCGCGGGCGATTTTGTCGGAAGCACGGAACGCGGCGGGCCGGTCAATTTTTTCAACGTTCGATTCAATCCCCACGGCAATGGCACACACACGGAATGCGTGGGCCACATCGCCCGCGAACGGTATGTGTTGAACGCTTGTCTGCGCGAGCACCATTTTTTTGCAAAACTGGTGAGCCTCTACCCCCGACCAACCGAGGAGGGCGACCGGGTTGTTTTCCGCGATCAGCTCGAGGACGTGCTCGCCCCTGGCGAAGTCGAGGCATTTGTGCTGCGTACCTTGCCCAATGACGACCTGAAAAAACAGCGCAACTACTCCGGTACCAACCCGCCCTATCTGCATCCCGATGCGGCGGCCTATCTGGTCGAATGTGGCGTACAGCACCTCCTGCTCGATCTGCCCTCGGTGGACCGGGAAGAGGACGGTGGCCAATTGCTGGCCCATCGGGCATTTTGGCTTTACCCCGGCGCAACTCGAGAACACTGTACCATCACAGAAATGATCTTCGCGCCCGATGTGGTGAAAGATGGGTACTACCTGCTCAACCTGCAAACAGCATCGTTCGATTTGGATGTCAGCCCTTCCAGGCCGTTACTTTTTGCGGTGACAGAAGTGTAAATGTCTTGGCGCATGAAGCCTATGCTCCGTATTTTTCGATAAAATCCCGGTACCGCGCATCCTCGCGCAACACCTCAGGATTGCCTAGCAGGATCACCTGCTCGCGTGCTCGGGTGAGCGCTACGTTCAGTTTGCGGTCTACACCTTCCGCCGACAGGCTCACGAGTTTGGCCAGTTGGCTCGCGCTGTGTACGCAACAGGATATCAGGATCACTTCGCGAGCGCCGCCTTGGTAACGTTCCACCGTGTCAATCGTAATTTCGTCGGGGTTGTTTCCTGCCTCCGAAATGGCTTGCCGGATTTGTGCGATTTGCGCCCGCCAGGGCGTAATGATGCCGAGGCTCTGTTCCCGTTGCCAGGGCTTGCCCTGTGCGGCGTATTGATTTTTGAAAAACTGCACCAATTGCGCGATCAACTCCGCTTCTTCAGGAGCCGTTTTTTGGTTGGGCAGGGCAAGGGGCGAAATGACGGGCAGGAAAAGGGCGCGCCCGCTGCCCGGCGGTTTCTCACCCGAAAGGGGTCGGCCAGGTGCCCGATGCTGGTAATGCTCCTTATCCGCTTCATCTTCCGCCAGTGTGCGCAGCAGGCCGTCGTAAAAATGGCGGTTTGGAAAATCCATGATATCGGCGTGCATACGCCCCTGGCGGTACAATTGACTATAGTTGTCGTGCATGCCCAGCGCCACGCATCGCCGGTAAAGTCGCTCAAAGTACGAATCGCGCAGGTCAAAAAGGCCGATGGCATTGAGGTCCGGATCGTCCACGCGGGTTAGTTCAGGAGCCTGCGCGGTCACGGCGGGCAGCTGGCGGTGGTCGCCGATGAGCACAAAATGCTCGAATCGGGTGAGCAATCCGATGAGCTGAGGCTCGAGGATTTGGGAGGCCTCGTCCACGATGAGCCGTTGGAATTTTTTAATTTCCATCAACTTATCGTTCTGGGCAAACGAAGCTACTGTGCTGGCCACAATGCGGCACGGTTCCAATACGGCCCGCAGCTCACCTCGGGTTTGCACGCTGGCAATGCGTGTACTGAGCAGCTGCCCACGAAACCGTTCAGCGGTAGAATACCTCGATCCGATGCGCAGGTACTGCTCCCGAATGCCGTCGTCAAGGCTGTCGAGCGCATCACAAATCTCGTCCACAGCGCGGTTGGTATAGGCTAGCAGTACGAGGTTGTCGTCGGTATCGTGTAGCACACGGGCCACCATGTCGCGGAGCATGACGCTGGTTTTGCCAGTGCCCGGAGGGCCCCAGAGGAGGAAAAAGTCAGTGCCATGCCCATCCCTCCCGGGAAGGAGGGAGATGGAGGTGCGATTGTCAGTTTTTCCTGCGGTGGAAGGGACGTTGTGGCTTTCTGGTTGGTTTGCGCGGCGGGGTTGGGTGATTTGTGCAGGCGAGTCACCCCCACCCTCCTCCCCCTCGGGGGAGGGGATGGGGGTGGGGGTGAGTACCCGCATCCGTTTCGCTGCTGCAGCCCACTCAAACAACCCCCGATACATCGCCGAAAAGCCCGTATCCAGCATATCCGGCTCGAGGTTCCACAGGCTGTTCGTCTCGAAGGGTTTTAGGTTGAACTGGCGGTAGCGCAGCTGCACCACCACTTGTTCCGCACCGAGTTCGATGATCGTGCATTTGATGACCTGGTGACTGAGCACGGTATCGTCCTCGGTTTCGGCGGGGTACAACACGGCGATATCACCCACACGGAAATTGGCCAGCGGGTTGGTTTTGCTAGTTTTCCGAAAAACAATTGCCGGGTCGGGCTGATCGGCGCGGTTTTCGGCTATTTCAAGGTGACTGAGTATGGCGAAGGCTTCCTGTTTTTCCGAAAAACTGCTGCGCCACAACGCAGCATTGCCATTGAGCGCGTCGCTGTTTTCCTCGCCCACTTTGGCCAGCCACTGCTCACGGGCGATAAACCCCGCGAAAGCATTGAAATATTTTTTTTCCAACGGGCTTAGTTTGCCGTAGGCGGCCTCGAAAGCGCCGAAATCGCGGGACATAAAATCGCGGGCACCAGCCTGGTCGGCTCGCAAGCGCTGGAGCAGCGGTACATCGAGATCGCCCGGCCGGATGCGAGCCAGCAGGCGCTCGATACCAAGCAGGTGGTTGCGTACTTGCAGGGCCTCCCATTGTTCGGGTGCTACTGTAGGCGCAAAACGCAGCGGTTGCACATCTGCACCGGAGTAGAGAATGTATTTTGCCGGGTCGGTAGAAGGGCCGAACACCGAGCGCGTGAGCAAATCGTACAGCAGTGTTTGGGTGAAATGGCTGCGCGTGATACCGTAACTGTTGGGCTTGAAGGCCGCCCCGCTCTTGAGTTCCACGATGGCCGAGCGTTCCGGAGTGCGATAAAACAAATCGAGCCGCCCTTGCAAGCCGTACTGCTCGCTGTAAAATGTAGGTTCCAGCACGCAGTTTTCGGGTTCTATCTGTTGCTGGGCCAGGCCGGTGGTGGCCATCATTTTCAAATTCAAATAGTGTTTTTGGGCTTTGTTGGAAATTTCCCGCACCTCGGTATCGCGCATAGGCGCGTACACGAACGGGTACAAGCGAAAGGTTTCGCGCAGCAGGTCAGGGAAGCCAGCGGTGGGTTCGTTCAGCAGGCGGTCGAGGAAATGATTGGCCACGTTGCCGAGCAGCATGGCGGAAGAAGCCTCGTAGGGCAGGAATTTTTTTGCCAAATAGCCCAGCGGCTGAGCGCCTTCCGGCTTGAAACACTCGGAAATGGCCGACACGTCCACTAAGTAGTCCGGCTCTACCACGAACACGCGCGGTCGGTACTGGCCTTGAGCATCCACGTCTACTTCCAGCAGGTTGAGTGTGACGGGAAACCCAAACACGGTACGCAGTAAGCGAATAGTGGGGTTGAAATTGTCGTTACGATCGGGCAGGTTGTAGCGAATACGGACGGGCTGGCCGGGGCTTTCGTCGTCGTAGCCCACGAGGCACTCCCGCTCCGGCTCGTCGCGTACGACCACCACACGAGCAC
>JBJXEZ010000365.1:0-13013 GCA_046153695.1 Saprospiraceae bacterium | reverse complement strand
TGCCGCAAGTCAATTCAGTTTATTCACCCTGACATCCACTTTTCTTACCCAACGGTGGGAGCCAATGCTGTGAGCACCAATTTTTCCAAAGAGTGGCGCTCAGCGCTCAGCGAAAACCCCTGGCTCGACGCGAATACATGGCTCCAGCGTATCGGTGCCGAAAACAAGCAGGGCAATATCACCAAGGAGGAGTGCAACGCTATCATCAAAAAACTGAGCCTCAAAATTTTTGAGGGCCGCTACAAAATCTTGCTCATGTGGCTGCCCGAATACCTCGGCAAAGAGGGCAACCGCCTGCTCAAACTCATTGAAGAACCGCCAGATCAAACTATTTTCCTCCTTGTGGCCGAAAATGCAGACGCAATCCTGCCGACTGTTCTTTCCCGATGCCAGATAGTGAAAACCGACCCATTGCAAGACGAGGATATCGCAACGGCACTCCAGGAAAAGCGAGGCCTTGACCCCGAACGCGCCCGACAAATCGCTTTCCTTGCAGAGGGTGATTTCAACCACGCCCTCAGCTCGGCAGACAACCCCGACAACGATGACGCGGCGCTCCTGCTCGACTGGCTCCGCAAATGCTGGCGCGGCAATGGCGTGGAAATCGTCCGGTGGACGGATGCTTTCGCCAAATTAGGCCGTGAAAACCAAAAACAGTTCCTCCATTACAGCCTCCACTTTCTACGTGAACTCCTGGCCTTGGTGGCTACCCAAAAACCGGATGCCCGCCTCCGACCGGAAGAGATGAAAACCGCCCAAAACATGGCCACCGTACTCAATTTTGACAAAATAACGCGCCTGGCTACTATCCTGAATGACAATATCTACTTTATAGAACGAAATGCCAACCCAAAAATCCTGGCTCTTGATACCTCCATCCAAATGCATAAAATAATGAAGAGCGCTTGATGGCCTCCTCCCTCCCCAAGGGACCAATGAAAAAAGCAGTGCGCAAAAACCTTATTTCACAGCCTTCGTTTTCGCTCCTCCCAAACTAAGTAGAGGAACAAAAACGAAGACTCAATATCCAAAATCATGGGCTGTATAGGCTGTTCTTGTTCAACCGGTAAAGATTCCGTCTCGGGTTGTCGTTCCAACGGCGGCTGCTCCACAGGCGGCTGCAACCGACACAATACATATGACTGGCTTTCGGCCAGCGGCATTCAGGATGCCAAACCGTTTGAAGTAGTTGAGATTAGTTTTAAAAACGGGTCGCGAAAAGAGTTTTTTAAAAACCCCGCGCATACCCGTGCCATCACGGGCGACTGGGTGCTCGTTGAATCATCATCGGGCGGCTACGACGTAGGCACTATTACGCTCTCGGGCGAGCTTGTACGTATGCAACTCAAGCGCAAACGCGTACGAAACGACTCCAAACAGCAAAGCGTCATCCGAAAAGCACATGACCGCGATCTGGAACGCCTTGACGAACTGCGCAAACAGGAACGCGATATCATGATTCGTGCCCGAGCCGTTTCCCGTACTCTCGACCTGAATATGAAGGTTGGCGACGTGGAATTTCAGGGCGACGGGCGCAAGTGTACCTTTTACTATACCGCCGATGGCCGCGTGGACTTCCGCGAGCTCATACGCCACTATGCGCGCGAGTTCAAGGTCAAGATAGAAATGCGCCAGATCGG
This sequence comes from Saprospiraceae bacterium, assembly GCA_046153695.1. Taxonomy (GTDB): domain Bacteria; phylum Bacteroidota; class Bacteroidia; order Chitinophagales; family Saprospiraceae; genus M3007. The sequence continues at coordinate 11,373 of JBJXEZ010000365.1, read as the reverse complement.
TGCCAGGCAGGAATCGGCCCGAATCGGTGGCATCGGCAACTGCGGACGGGAACTGTGCTGCTCCACCTGGCTCACCGAGTTCAAGAGCGTCAACACCGCCGCCGCGCGATACCAAAACCTGGCCATTAACCAGACTAAACTATCGGGTATGTGCGGCCGCCTTAAGTGTTGTTTGAACTACGAACTGGATACATACATTGATGCGCTGGAAGATTTCCCGGACAAAGCCGAGCGCATCAAAACCCGGGCAGGACTCGCCATTCTGATCAAGACGGACGTGTTCAAGCGCATTATGTACTACACTTATGCTGAAGACCGCGGCAAGCTGTACTCCCTGCATGTGGACCAGGTTTGGGAGGCCCTTGACCTCATCAAAAAAGGCGAGCAACCGGGAAGCCTTGATGATATTTTGGCCATGGCCCCTCCCCCTGTCGTGGAAGAAACCGAGGAAGAGGAGACACACGACTACGAAAGCGTGGACAATGTGATCCAACTACCCATTGAAAAGCGCAAAAAGAAGCGCAAGAAAAAACAAAAAGGCCGCGCTGGCGAAAGCCTCGCTTCCGCTGTGGAAAAGGCCGGTCAGGACGAACGCACCCGCTCGCCACAACGCCGAGGCGACCAGCGCCCGGGTGGCGGCAACCGGCCTGAAAACCGGCAGGGAGGCGGTAGCCGACCGGAAAGCCGACCGCCCCGGCAGGAAAATCGCACTGAACGCCCGCCGCAACAACGCCCTGAAAACCGCCCGCCGCGCCCGCCGCAACAACCCGTTCCGCCCAAATCCGAAGGCGACAGCAAGCCAACGGACGGCAAAACTTCCGACGGAGGAGGCAACAACAACCGAGGCCGGGACAAGCGGCGATTCCGGGGGAAAGGACCAAAAAGCGGTGAAAAATAGATGTAACCTATGCAATACGATGTCACGATCATCGGCTCCGGCCCCGGTGGGTATGTAGCCGCAATACGATGCGCCCAATTGGGTATGAAAACCGCTATCATCGAGCGTTACCCGTCGTTGGGAGGCACTTGCCTCAACGTGGGCTGCATTCCGTCCAAAGCCCTGCTCGACTCCTCGGAGCACTACCACAATGCCCAACACACCTTCAAAACCCATGGCATTGAGATCAAAGACCTACGGGTAAACCTGTCTCAAATGATTCAGCGCAAAAACCAGGTGGTTTTGGACAACAACAAGGGCGTAGAGTTTTTGATGAAAAAAAACAAAGTTGACGTGTACTACGGCCACGGCTCTTTTGTAAACCCAAACACGATCAAGATCGCCCAAATTGACGGAACAATTGTCGAGATCGAGACCCGTAACACCGTCATCGCCACGGGCTCCAAGCCCATCGTACCTGCCAATTTCAATTACGACAAAAAGCGCGTCATCACCAGCACTGAAGCGCTCAACATCGAAAAACTGCCCGGCAGCATGCTCATCATTGGCGGCGGGGTCATCGGCCTGGAACTCGGTAGCGTGTACGCCCGCCTTGGCACGGAAGTTACAGTGGTAGAATACCTCGACCGAATCCTGCCCACCATGGATGCCGATTGCAGCCGCGAACTAATGAAAAGCCTCAAAGGCCTCGGCATGCGGTTCCACCTCCGCCATGCTGTTACGGAGGTCAAGCCTTCCGCTTCCAAGGTCAAAGTAGCCGCTAAAAGCCGCGACGACGAATCCAGCGTACTGAACTTTGAAGTGGACTACTGCCTCGTAGCCATTGGCCGTCGCCCATACACAGACAACCTCGGCCTCGAAAACATCGGCATCACACCAGACGAAAAAGGCCGGATCCCCGTGAATGACAACCTCGAAACCACTGTGCCCGGTATTTATGCCATCGGAGACGTGGTTCGGGGTGCCATGCTAGCGCACAAGGCAGAGGAAGAGGGTGTATTCGTAGCCGAAATAATGGCTGGCCAACAACCACACTTACACTATCACCTCATCCCTGGCGTAGTGTACACGTGGCCCGAGGTGGCATCAGTAGGCCACACGGAAGAAGAACTCAAGGAAAAGGGCGTGCCGTACAAATCCGGCAAGTTTCCCTTCCGGGCGCTGGGCCGCGCCCGCGCCAGTATGGACATGGACGGTATGGCCAAGGTGATCGCGCACAAAGAAACCGACGAGATTCTCGGCGTACACATCGTGGGCGCTCGTGCTGCCGATATAATCGCCGAGGGTGTGGTACTTATGGAGTTCCGCGCTTCCGCTGAAGATGCCGCCCGAATGAGCCACGCCCACCCAACGTATACGGAAGCGCTCAAAGAGGCTGCGCTGGCAGCTACAGGGAATCGGTCATTGCATATGTAAGGCGGAGAACCCCCTTACCCTACCCACGTCCCTGCTCGGCCGCCAAATCGAGGATCATTATTTTCTGCCAAATCTTGCCAGCCAAACCCTGCGTGAGCGACTCCATATCGTTCACGGCGTTCAGCACGACCGGGTCATCCATGTTTTGGGCAAAAAGCGCAGCAATTTTGCTGTCCAAGGCCAACATCTCCGCGCAGTAGTCCAGATAGCGCACTAGCTCGTAGCGGGTGAGCGTGCGTTTTGGCGACGACTTTGTGCTGTCTTTAAACTGGGAAAGCAGTAACGCCGGGTCCTTTGTCAATTGGTGCATATCCACCACGTGCGCAATGGAACGCAGGCGGTGCAGCGCCTGCAACGCGGAGTATCGCTTGATGCGCGTTTCCAAACTGGTCAAAAAAAACAGCGCCAGGCCCAACAAGATCAGTTCATTTATGCCCGATTCGGTGGCTTGAAGCACTTCGGCTATATTGTCGGTGTCTATCGAAAATTGTTGTGCTACCACGATGGCCGCACCTACGGCTACAAACAATAATAACCCTGCTGCCAGAACGGTAACTACGCGCACTGGCCAGATCGGAGGCCCGAGCCGTCGGGCCAATTGTGCAGCCTCGGAGGCCAGATGCCGAAAATCTATGCACACTTGCAGCAGGCCCGATTCCGGGAACCGCTCGCCGATACGCCGCTCAAGCTGCCGGATTGTTTGTAAAATACTGTCTGGGTTAAGGGTCGTATAACGCCCCGCTTCATTGGATTTGTTCAGTCTTGGAAAGAGCCAGGGCAGCCAGTTTATCATGGAGTGACGGAGTGGTTGAGTGAGCGTGTTTACATCCGGTACTTGCATTCCTCCGTTTCCTCGCTACCTCGAGCGCTTTCCAAACCATAGTCGCCTGCCGAAGCCGAGCGTTTGGTCTTCTCAGGCTGGAAAAGCGGATTCTTGGTTGGGTAGTCAAACCAGTCCGTGAGGTTTTCAACTGTAAAGTCCGGGGCAGTTTTTTTGCCTGTGGCGTAGGCATCCAGGTCCTCGAGGCCGAGTACATCCGCACCGATGTACTGCCCCAATTGGTAGTAGGCCTCCCACTGGACGGGGTCGAAAAACTGATCGCTCGTGGACTCGTGGGGAAACTCCGGGTGGTACACCTTGTACTTGTAAGTGCCATACCGGAGTTTGTCATCAGGGTCGAGGTCAGGTTTCCCGGTTGGTGCCGTTACAGATGATTTGACGTAAACGAACGTACCTACTTCGCGCGGGTGCTTGAGGTTGATGGTTTCCTTGCGCTCCTTTTGAGTTACCGGATCGGTCACTATCCTGTCTTCCCACCATTGCAAGATTTTGGCCACAGCATAGCGCTGTCGCGAATACACCGATGAGGGGCGCGGGCGAATCAGGTCCTCGGGTTGCTGGCCATCGGGGAAGCGGATTTCGATTCCAAGCTCGTTTCGTGCACGCAAGAGGAAGTTGTTCAGGTCGTCGAACCGATACATTGGGTCGCCTCCGGCATCTACGGAAATAATAAGCCTGCAACCACGCCGCAGGAGTTCGTAGGCGCCGAGGTTTTCGATATGGCCGCCGTCAGAAATGTTGATCATGCGGTTATTCGAGCCAATACGACCCAGCAGTTCGCGGAAAAAATAGATAGGCCACCAAACCATGCCATAGGTTTTTTTCAACACCAATGGATTGGACACCCAGCATCCGAGTCGAGCATTGAACAAGGTTACCAACGCACTGAGCAAGGAATTGGAGTACATCCCCATTCCGGGGTTAACGGCAGCAGCGGAGATAGTAACGGCAGCCGGCAGCGTCATACTGCGGTAGTCGTCGTAATAGTCGGTTGGCACATACCCGGTGAGTTTGGAGCCACAAAAAAGAGGGCTGAGCAGAAAGTAGTCGCTGGCCTTGGTGCCCATGAACTTGGCATCGCCACCCGGGTTCTGTAGGTTCAGGCAGGTGTTGATGAGGGGATAGGGCGCTTGGCAACCGGGAGAATCGGTCGTTTTGGCGTCGAAAAGTTTATTCAATGGAATATTTTGGTGCTTCCCGGCAAAGCCCAGGTACAAGTCAGAGAGTTGTTTTCGATAAAAACGGTGAAAACTGATCGCGTTGGGGTTTACATAAAAACCAAGCACTGTCAGGGTCAGCATCTTTAGCAATGCATCTAACGGTTCGCCGGTGTAGGCTGTGCCACCGAGGTCGGCAATGAACGTCCAGGCGTACAAGACAAGAAAAAGCGCCGCCAAACCCGATTCGATTCGGTTGAATAGTTTGGACACGCCGAGGTGGTAGTTCAGGTACACGTTGGTGATGAAGTGAACCGTAAAAATCCCGCCCGCGATGTACAGCAACAACGCCGTCAGGTCGGAAGCCAACGTCATGGAATTTTGCAACGGGTTGGCATCAAACAATCCGGCCACAAGGCTGTAGGCGTAGTATAAGATACCGCCTACAATGAGCGGATTGACAAGGCTCATGCCCCAGCTAATGGCAAAGCCTACGATCAGCAGGAGCGTGCTGCCTATTTTCCAAAAACCTCTGCCCGGGGTCATGTATTCGCCGTGTTGGCGCATTGCATCCGCGTGTGTTTCCGAAAAAAGCGCGTCCATGTTTCCAGCCTCTTTGACGGTGGCCTGCACATAGGAATGCGTGTAGCCTCCGCCCGATACGGAGCTCAGGTAGTCCGCCTTTTTCAGGATACCAAAGCGGTGCAGGGTCTTTAAAAAACCCAAATTGATGGTAGCCGAGCGAATACCCCCGCCGGACAGCGCGATACCGAACCAGTTCTCCTGTTCAGGGTTGCCATGTTCGATACCCAGTTTTTGGCGCCGTACACGAAGCTGTTCCTTTTCTTGTTCAATAACTTCGGTAAATGAAATCATGTGGATTGATTCAATATTCCAACAAAGCACAAAAATATGGAACGTGTGAGCAATAACTTGTTACTTTTGGGTAGATTGATTTTTGGGCAGGCAACCCTGTTTTTGTGCGAATAGTGGGGCTATTTAATCAAAAAAAGGGGCAGTATGGCCGGAAATCAAGCAGCCAAAAGTAACAAGTTATTGCTCACACGTTCCATACTTTTTTCTTCCGCCAACGGCAATTAGGAACGCGGACGGCCACAGCCTGATGCCACATCCGGGTAAATGTCGTTCCTAAAATACCCGTAGCAACCTGTTGGGGCCATTAGCTGGTTGCGTTTGTAGAGAATTCCCTGTTGTAGTCGAGGTTTGTCCAGCATGCTGAAAAAAATTTCGGCAGCCTGCCCGCTTTTTGGCCCTTTACGAAAAAATCTTCGCCCATCCCATCCTAACTATATTGATTGTCAATGATTTAAGTTTTTTGGTACCCGGATTGCAAGGGTATTGGCATAGCATGCTTTTCTCCATCTTTTACAAAAACAAAAATTTTTCTGCTATGCACAATCTGGATCGCATCATGAACGAGGAAATGGGCCACGAGTATGGCTTCCTCAACGAGGGCGAATTTGACCAACACGAATTTGCCCATGAGTACAATTTTGAAAGCGACGGCGAAGAGGAATGGGACGGCGAGGGCGAAAACGAATGGGAAGGTGAGGAAGAATGGGACGGCGAATACGACCTAAGCCAAGAAGCCGAGTACGAACTGGCCGCTGAACTGCTGGCCGTGAACAGCGAGGCCGAGTTGGACCAGTTTCTTGGCAAATTAGTTCGCCGTGCGGCACGCAGGGTGTCCAATTTTGCCAAGTCTAATGCCGGACGCGCACTTATCGGTGGCCTGAAAAAAGTAGCCAAAACCGCTCTGCCCATAGCGGGTAAAGTTGCCGGTTCCTTCTTTGGGGGGCCAGTGGGGGGAATGATCGGTAGTAAAGTCGGCAGTTTTGCTTCCAACCTGTTCGAAGTCAACCTCGAAGGTATGAGCAATGAAGACCGCGAGTTTGAAGTTGCTCGCCGGGTCGTGCGCCTGTCCAACACCGCCGCTCGACGCGCCGCTTCCGGCATCCGGCGTGGGCGCCACCGGGGTATGTCTCCCGCCGCCTTTGCCCGCCGCGCACTCAAACAGGCATCTGTAAAACACGCGCCCGGGCTGCTTACGCCAGTTGGCGGCGGCAGTATGACCAGTAATGTCAATTACAACAACGGCGGCGGCGGCGGAATGTCGGCGCCCGATCTTCCCGGCTCTGGCACTTGGATCCGCCAGGGTGACCAAATCATCGTAACACTCTAACCATCAAAGTTTTATTATCATGAACTACGAAAATTATGAAGCATACGACCTCCAACCGGAGTTCGAATACGGTTCAGAGCAAGAAATGCACGAAACCGAACTGGCCTACGAACTGCTCAATGTGCAAAACGAGGCCGAACTGGACTACTTTCTGGGCAAGCTGTTCAAGCGGGCGTGGAGCGGTGCCAAAAAACTGTACCACTCGCCGATGGGCCAGGCCATAAAAGGCCAGGTGGTGTCGGGCCTCAAATCCATGGGGCGGCGCGCCCTGCCAAAACTCGGTGCCAAAATCGGGGGCTACATCGGTGGCCAAACTGGTGCCAATTGGGGTGCCAAGGCTGGCTCCTGGGCGGCAGACCGTTACCTGAACGAGTACGACGGCGAGATGCACGACGAACTCACGCTGGCCCGCAACCTCATCCGCACTGCCCAACAAACGGCTGGCCGGATAGCTCGTCAGGCACATTCGGGGCGGCCGCTCAACCGCGGCATGGTACACGGCATTCTGTCTCAAACGGCCCGCCAGCATTTTCCCGGACTGCTCTGGGCAGCACGCGGTGCGAGCAACATGATGCGCGAAACGGACGAACCCACCACCTCTCCCATGGCCGACCAGCCACAATCCAGCGGAACATGGTACCGGCAAGGCAATCAGCTCGTCCTGACCGGGGTGTGATGTGGGCTGCCGCCGAGCAGAACGAGGTGGTGTCCGATGTACACCGGCGGCACCTCATCGGCGAAGCGCAAGCACTGCTGACCCGGCTCGCTCAGGTCAAGCCTTTCGAAACCACCATGCCTATGGTGGTGGCCGCTGGGCTGGAAACCCGGGCATTGCGCCATATCCACGACCTGATCCGAAGCGGACGCAAGCAACTGAGGCAGCAAGTGACCTTGTTTGTCGCAGACCTGCAAACTAACAGCGACGTGCCGCCTAAACAGTTGCAACACGCCTTCTCGTTGCTCAAGTTGCGGTTCAACGCGCTGTTGGACACCTTCGACATCTTTGCCGACGTACTCAACCAGCGCAGCGAACACGACACAGGAATCTGGCTGGCCGGATTAGACATCCTTGCCCGCGATACCCTGCGCATCGAGGGCGACTACTACCAGCCGCCGCCGCTGATCTGCTACCTCGACCGGGGGCATGGGGCCGCCATCCGCCGGGCGAGAACCCGGCTACCGGGCGGCCATTCCAACCCGGTAGCCATCATCAAGGTACCCCGCGAGCGCATGGTGGGTAGCGGCATTGGCTCGTCGCTGGTACACGAGGTGGGCCACCAGGGCGCGGCGCTGCTGGACCTGATCAACTCCGTCACCGTTGTGCTGGAGCAAAAGGCCGAACAACAGCCCGACAGGGCCGCCGCCTGGAAACTCTACCGCCTGTGGATTTCGGAGATTTTGTCCGACTTCTGGTCGGTTGCCACGCTCGGCGTGAGCGCTACCACCGGGCTGATGAGCGTGGTAAGCCTGCCGGAGTATTTCGTATTCCGGCTGCCCGACGGCGATCCGCACCCGTTCCCATGGATTCGGGTCAAGATCAGCATCGCCTTCGGGCGCGCACTCTACCCCGATCCGCAGTGGGATCGGCTGGAACAAATCTGGGAACGCTTTTACCCGCCGGGCGAACAGCCTCCCGCGCAGCAAACGATCATACGGGCGCTGCAAGAAGCCCTGCCCGACTTTGTGCAAACGGTAATACACCACCGCCCCCGGGCACTTCGGGGCCGGGTGTTGCACGAGGTGTTTCCACTCGACGAGCGCCGCCCGGAACGGCTGCGCCAAACACACCGGCTCTGGCAACAGCAGCCCAAAGCGATTTATGAAGCGCGGCCGGGCATGGTGTTCGCTGTCGTCGGGCAAGCGCGGGCCGATCAGGCCATCACGCTTTTTACAGAAAACAAGGCCCTCACGGGAATGCTCTTCCAGTGGGCAGTCATGCAACAACAAAAACTTTCACTTTAAATCTGAAAAATTATGAGCGCAAATTTTGATAAACTGAGGCTCCGATACCAACGGGCGGCTGCTGCGGGCGAAAAGGCGATTGATGTCATTTTGGAACTTACATCCCTGAATGTTGATGTCAATCAAACGACGGTGGGAGCAGGTGTTCCGTTCACGACAGAAATGTCGTTTAAGGTTAAAATTGACCCGGAAAACGCGGTGCTCCCTGCTTCTGCCACACCCTACGCCCTGACCACGGCCGAAGGATTCAGGCGTTTTCTTCACGATGTCGTGTTCAACGATGACCCGAGTCTGGCGAACAACCTGCATTTCGAGTACATGAACATGGATACGGGCGGAAGCCTAGACCCGCGGGCGCGAGCCAATTTGCGCCACACGAACGTTGCCCTGCAATCGGCTACGGGTGCCGACTCGTTTTCTGCCTACTGGCTCGTGCATCTCAAATTCTCGTGCAGTTTATTTGGAGGAAATTCTATCGTTCTGTACCCCCAATTGGGAGTTGGACCTGAGCCGAATGTAAAGGCCACTTCTCCTGCCCTGGCCAATGCCAACCCGCAACCCGATCCCCTGTTGGCTGCCTTCAACGCCGAGTTAAAGAGCAATTTTGAAATTCTTTTCCTTCAAGATAGCGCCAACATTACAGGAAACGCCAACGCCCTGGGAAAGGTGGCCGACGAGATTGCCGATTCATTTGCAAACCTCGGTGCCACTATTGCTGGCAAGTTGTCCAGCACCCTCAATACCAGCCTGCAACCCTCGCGGGAGGAGGCGACGAACGACGTGGCGCTTTGGTACAAAATCAAATTGAGCACACAAGACCTCTCCTTCGACCGCTTTCAAGGATTCATGGACCATGTTTTTTGCGGGGGCGCAGCACCCAGTTTTTTGGACAACGAAAAACTGCAGAAAAAGACCCGCAAACTAAGCAACAGCCGGGGCTTGCCGTACATGGGCGTGGATGCCTACCGCAGCATCAAAGTGGCCGCCGAGGCTTTTGTCATGGTCAATTGCATGACCGACGACCAATTCGACGACGCAGAAATCGCCGAACTGGAAAAGCAACTGCCGCTCGTAAACGGAAACCCGGACGCGGCCACGATTCAAAAGTGGTGGAACGCCTACAAAGTGCGGGTGAACGGCGCTGAAACTGGTAGCACGATTCCGTACTTGGGCACCATCAAGGGCAAACTGGAAGGCGTGGACTTGAAGACCATTGTTTTTGAAGATGCATTGCAACAGTATATTGAATCTTCTGCAACCACGCCCTCTAATTGCTATGGTATCATCAAGGAGAAACTCACTAATCCGTGTTTTCTGGAGCTCATCTGGTCGTATTGGCACGAGGAAAGTATGATGGTTCAGGGCCTAAACGCTATTGGTCGCCGCTTTCAGAACATCAAAGGCCCGGGAGCATCCGACCCGCTCACTCAGCTCAACATTGACCCCCTGCGCCCGCTGAGCAACCTGCTTTGGGGCTATTTGCAGGATGAGCCGAACCGCCTCACCGTGCGCCGCCGCGCCTACGAGTACGACCACCACTACGGCATCACCCTGCAGGGAACAGCCGTGCAGAACCTGCGCCCTGCCGACAGCCGCTCCAAGTTCATTGAGGGCTTCCATACCTTGCTCAACTTGGCCCACAAGTTCTTCCGTCAAGCCGACGACATGACCGTCAAGCCTGATGCGTTCCCCATCCTGAACGCGCTCAAGGAAGTACACCTCGTGCTTTCCGAAGGGGCCCACAACCAATATGGCGACCTGCCCTCCGTATCTCGAGCCGAGATGCTCATGCAGCAGTGGATGCTGGCCCGGCCTGAATTCCGGGAGTTTTTGCCCACACGGGTCATGGTCGCCTACCCCGAGGATTGGATGCCCCGAGTGGCATCTCTGAACAACATGATGGGTTGGACGCAAACCTCGGTGTTGCATTTCCGCGATCTGGGTGTATTTGGCGAGGAGCTCCTGCTCTCCATTCGTTTCGGAGACTGGTCACGAGTGATCGCGCGTGAAGCGGCGGCCAACTGGGCCAATTTCTGGCGCTCGGAAATTCAATCGTACATCCATGCCTACCGCGCCGTCACCGGGGTGGACCTCACTGCCGAAATCACAGGCGGTCGGATTGATGCGGTGCAGCCTTCCGTACATCTCCAGCGTCGGCTCTTGGAACAGCGCGGGAAGGTCGCGTGATCGTCACCAAGTCAGGCGGTGACCGCCCAGTTGCCGCCTGACTCTTTTTTTCCAACCGCTACAACTCCGCCCTCCGATGACGTTCGATTCCATCACCTTGGGCTGCCACACGGGCGGCCACCCCTTCGCGTGTACCTGCCCGGCCTGCGCCGGAAAAGACCGCGCCCGGCTTCCTGTATGGCGCGAACGGCGGCGGATGCGTCAAAACCACTTGCCGATCATTGACGCGCACTGCCACTACGGCCCCGGCGACGGCATGAATGGACCTTGGGACACCCGCGCCGACCTGACGAAGTTCCTGCGCTGGGCAGACCAATCGGGCATCCACCGGATCAACCTGTTTGCGGCATTCCACTCCGACTACCGCACGGCCAACCGCATCGTGGCCCGGCTGGTTCGGCGGCATCCCGACCGTTTTTTCGGCTTTGCCTTCGTGCATGCCGAGCGCGACCGTGGGCGCATCCGCGACCTCGTGCGCGAAGCGGTGGAGGAGCACGGGTTTCGAGGCATCAAGGCGCACCGCCACGATGCCGACCTGACCCGCGAGGTGTGCGAAACGGCCCGTGCCTACCAACTGCCGGTGCTGTACGACCTGATGGGCAACGTGACCAGCATTGAACTGTTCGCCACCGAGTACCCGGATGTGAACTTCATCATTCCCCATCTCGGCAGTTTTGCCGATGACTGGAAAGCGCAACTGAACTTCATC
>JBJXEZ010000363.1:0-4815 GCA_046153695.1 Saprospiraceae bacterium | reverse complement strand
TGTCCTCTCAAACTCCGTGAGCCTCTGTGCAACTTGTTTTTGTGTCCTCTCTTAACGCCGTTCCTAATTCAAGCGGAAACTGGACGCGCCCAGTAGCCCCTTGTCGCAATAAACAGCGGCGACATAGTTGCCTGCCTTGAGTTTTTCCTCCAACTTGTAATTGAACGCCACACGCTGGGTTTCTACCAAGTTGACTGCTTTGGTCTGCTGGGAAATGATGGGAATGTCGCCCGAGGGTGCCGAGACGGTCACTTTGGTTGGATTGGCTGCCGTGATGGGTTTGCCGTTGGCGTCGGAAATGACGAGGTAGAGTTTTTGCGGGCCTAAATATTGTTCCGGCACCTCGGCCAGATCGAAACTGACAGCAAGGTTGCGCACGCGGCGGGCCTTGGCGGTCAGCTTGTCGGTTTTGCGTTCCATCTCGACCCGGAATGATGTGGCCTTAAATCGGGCCGACTGGGTTTTACGAATTTGATCGGCCAGTTTGGTGTCGAGGTCGCCGACCTTGGCATTGAGTTGGGAAGTGCTATCGCGCAGGCCAGCGTTTTCAGCCTTTAGCGCAGCGATTTCGGCCTTGAGTTGATCGTTTTCGGCACGCAGCACGGCGAGGATGGCCTCGTACTCCGCTTTTGCTTTTTGCAGGCTGGCTACCTGGCCTTGCAGTTGAGAGAGGTCCTTGGTACTCTGGTCTTTCAACTGTTTGATGACAATAGACTTTTGTTCTATTATTGAAGCGGAAGCGCTGACTTTGCCTTCGAGTTCCTCGTTTTCGGTGCGCACGTCGTTCAGTGCCAGTTGCAGGCTATCGAGGCTGGTTTCTAATTGGGTCCTTTCCAGCGTCAGCGCCTCGATCTGTGCATCCTGACGGGCTTTTTCAGCGTTTTTTGCCCGAACGAGCCAAATAATGGCGCCGATAGCGACAACCAGTAGAATGCCCGCGATAATGCCTAAGGCGACGTTTTTTGTAGACTTTTCTTCGTTGCTCATGGTATTTGCTCTATTGTGTGTTAGGTGAGTGGCAGAAAGCCGTGCCAAAAACGGTATTTTTGGTCAATACGTGTGTATAGGTTTGGAAAAAGTACCCGTGCTTGGGTCAGGCTTTACCTTCGCCCCGACATGCCCGACATTTTTGGAGAAACGTTGTTTGCTGTTTTTGTCCTCGCCACGCTGGTGCAGGTGGCTGCATGGGTTGGTATTTTTGCTCGTCTGGCTTTTTATGCTCCACCAGTCAAGCCATTCAGTACCCGGCATTTATCCTTCTCTGTTATTGTCTGCGCACGAAACGAGGCCGACAACCTGCGCCAAAACCTGCCGCTCGCGCTGGAACAGCAGTACCCCGATTTTGAGGTGATCGTGGTAGATGATGACTCCGACGACGATACGCCCGCCGTGTTGCTGGCTTTTCAAAACCAGTATCCCAATTTGCGCACACTGCGGGTTTCACCCAAAACGACACCCGGGAAAAAAAATGCCCTTGCGCGAGGTATTGAATCGGCAAGACACGAACACCTCGTTTTCACGGATGCCGATTGCCGCCCGGCAAGCCCATTCTGGTTGCAGGCTATGAGCACTGCTTTTCAGTCGGACGAATATGCTGAGGTGCTGCTTGGCTACGCGCCGTACCGCCCGGCACCAGGCCTGCTCAACCACTGGGTACGGTTCGAGACGGTACAGACGGCCATGCAGTATTTTTCATTTGCCTGCATCGGCCAGCCATATATGGGTGTGGGTCGTAACCTCGCCTGGCAGAAACACTTGTTCAACCAGGTGGGCGGCTTTGAGTCCCATGCCGACCTCGCTTCGGGCGATGATGATTTACTGGTGAATGTAGCAGCGAACGCCCACAACACGGCTATTTGCCTGGATCAAAACGCATTTGTTTTTTCTGAAAGCGAAAAAACATGGCGAGCATGGTGGCACCAAAAACGGCGGCACCTGTCAGCGGGCACACGGTATCGGCTTTTGCACCGGATGCTGCTGGGCGCTTTGGCACTTAGCCATACGGCCCACTATTTTTTGTTAATACCCCTGTCCTTTTCCGGCTTTGGCACAATTTGTGTTTCACTTTGGGCTGTACGGATGGCTCCCGCCTTCCTCATTCATTGGAAAATTCTGCGCCAATTCCGCGATGAACGACTGCTTTTTTGGTTTCCGTTGTTCGACGCGCTATTGGCTTTGTATTACGCGGTCGTAGTGCCGCCGGTTTTAATCCGTTCCAATAGTTTAATCTCATGGAAGTAATTGCAGGTCCCGGTCAGATCCTCCCGTCTGTACCGGGACTTTTGTTTTTTCAGCACAGCGAGAAACATCCAAACTTGCGCTAATCCGTTCCCGCGTTAGGATCGCGAACGAAATTGGTATATTATTTTGTCCGCGATCCTAATACCTTCGCGCCATGGACAAAATGATCGCTCGTTTTCCCGACCAACTGGCCGAGGCGCTCCAAATCGCCCAAGCTGTTTCAATCAAAAAACATACTTCGCCTATCCGCACCGTGCTTGTCTCCGGCCTCGGTGGCAGCGGTATTGGCGGCAATTTTGTACAAGACCTCATTGGCGCCGAGTGCAAGGTGCCCATAGTCGTCAACAAGGGCTACGACGCTCCGAATTGGGTAAACAAACACACGCTCGCCATCTGTTCTTCTTACAGCGGCAATACAGAGGAAACCCTGTCGGTGTTCGGGCAATTACTCGCTTCCGGTGCCAAGATCGTGTGCGTAACTTCCGGGGGCAAACTGCTCGAGCTGGCTAAACAACACGGCCTCGATTTTGTACAGGTGCCCGGTGGCTGGAGCAGCCCGAGAGCCTGCGTGGGCTACTCCATCGTGACACAGTTGGCGGTACTGCGCGGTGCCAAATTGATCAGTGGGCGGATTTTCCGCCACATCGAGGCCGCCCGGAAATTGCTCGTTCGCGATCAGGCTGATATCCACAAACGCGCCCAAAAACTGGCCGGGTTCCTTGCAGATAAAACTCCCGTGCTCTATTGCGCAGACACTTCAGAAGCCGTGGCTGTACGCTGGCGACAGCAAATCAACGAAAACGCCAAAATGCTGTGTTGGCACCATGTCCTGCCGGAAATGAACCACAACGAACTTGTCGGCTGGCGTGCCGAACGGCCTGATATTGCTGTGGTGTGGCTGCGCCATCGCGACGACCACGAACGCACCGCCGTGCGCCTGAATATTGTCAAAGAAATTGTCGAACATTTTTCCGGAGCCTCCATCGAAGTGTATTCCAAGGGGAAATCCACAGCAGAAAAAATGCTCTACCTCGTTCACCTTGGAGACTGGGCTTCGTTTTACCTCGCCCAGGTTCGCAACGTAGATGCTGTGGAAATCAAAGTAATCGAATACTTGAAAAACGAACTTGCTAATTATGCCCAACATCCGGCTTGACCTTGCCCATACCGAGGCGTTTATCCGCCCCGAAGAATTTTCAGCCATCGTGCCACAGGTTTTAGCAGCAGCCAAGGTGCTGGACGGGCGCAACGGCCCCGGCTCCGAATTCCTGGGTTGGCTGGACCTGCCGGTGAAGTACGACCGGACAGAGTTTCGCCGTGTCAAAGCTGCGGCAAAACGAATTCAGCGCCAAAGCGAGGTGCTGGTCGTCATCGGCATTGGTGGCTCGTATCTCGGTGCCAAGGCGGCGCTGGAATTTTGCCGACCCACGCCCCCGCTTGCACCAGCGCCCGGCCGGAAAAAAGGCCCGGTGCAGGTTTGTTTTGCCGGTACCAACCTCAGTGGACCATACCTGGCGCAACTACTGGAGGTGCTGGGCGACCGCCATTTTTCTGTAAACGTGATCTCCAAGTCGGGAACCACCACCGAACCGGCACTCGCATTTCGGATTTTCAAAAAAAGATTGGAAGAAAAATACGGCAAGGAGGGCGCACGCTCGCGCATCTACGCCACCACCGACAAGTCCCGCGGCGCCCTGAAAACCCTAGCTGACCGCGAAGGCTACGAAACGTTTGTTGTGCCTGACAATGTGGGCGGGCGCTTTTCGGTGCTCACGGCAGTCGGCCTGCTGCCCATCGCTGTAGCCGGAATAGATGTGGACGCGCTCCTGCTCGGTGCCGCAGATGCCCGCGCCCGCTACCGCACGGCAGTATTTGCTGAAAACGACGTGCTGCGCTACGCCGCCACCCGCAATATCCTGCACCGAAAAGGCAAGGACATCGAAATGCTCATCAACTACGAGCCGCGCCTGCATTTCCTCGCTGAATGGTGGAAACAGCTCTACGGCGAAAGCGAGGGCAAGGACGGCAAAGGTATTTTCACGGCCAGTGCCAATTTTACCTCCGACCTGCATGCACTCGGCCAGTACATCCAGGACGGCCGCCGCCACTTGTTCGAGACGCTTCTTGACATCGAAAAACCGGAGGCCGACATCACCCTTGAGGCCGAAACAGACGACCTCGACGGGCTAAATTACCTGGCAGGTAAAACGCTGGATTATGTAAACAAAAAGGCCGCTCAAGGCACGCTTGAAGCGCACACCGACGGCGGCGTGCCCAACCTGCGTATCGCCATCCCGGAAGCCTCACCGTATTGTCTCGGCCAGTTGTTTTATTTTTTTGAAAAAGCCTGCGCCGTCAGTGGCTACCTGCTTGGGGTCAACCCGTTTGACCAGCCGGGCGTGGAAGCGTATAAGAAGAATATGTTCCGGCTTTTGAAGGGTGGGTAAGTGAACGGGGCGGTGCAGGGCCTATGCACCATACTTGTCTTAGTCTGAAGAGGTGTAGCGGTAGGCCCATCCATTGGTGATGTAACGTGCTTCGAACAAGTTTTGCACAGTCGATCCCAAATCCACG
>JBJXEZ010000357.1:0-4014 GCA_046153695.1 Saprospiraceae bacterium | reverse complement strand
TGGAGAGGGGGCCGGGGGGTGAGGCAAAAACGTGGCGCAACGCGTCCAAAACACCCTTTAATTCACGCATTATCTGCTGATTCGTAAATCGAATCACTCGAAATCCGGCGCTATTCAGGTATGTCGTACGTGCTTCGTCAAATTCTTTTTGTTCGACTGTATTGTGATACTCGCCATCTACTTCAACCACTAATTTTTGAGAAACACATACAAAATCAGCAATGAACGAACCTATCTGGTGTTGCCTGCGGAACTTGTAACCGTCCAGTTTCCGATTGCGAAGCGCTTGCCAAAGCACATCTTCTGCCTCGGTTGGAGTCTTCCGGTTATCCCTGCCGTGTGTTTTTAAAATGTGCCAGACCATTTTGTCGCCAGTGAATACGTACCGGGAGAGCGCGCCTTCATCATCATCTGAAGAAACTTGAGTTTTGTACGGATTCTCCTTCATCAGCCCCGCTGCCACCGCTTTATCCACCTCTGTCCGCAACTGTTCGACCGACCCGATACAAAGTTCCTCTTCTGCATCCTCGGTGCGCCAGATAGGCAGCGGTACACCCCAGTACCGCGAGCGGCTAAGGTTCCAGTCCTGCAGGTTTTCAAGCCACTGGCCGAAACGGCCCGAGCCAGTGCTGGCAGGTTTCCAGTTGATGGTTTTGTTCAGTTCGGCCATGCGCTCTTTGGCCGCCGAGGCGCGTACGAACCACGAATCGAGCGGGTAGTACAGCACGGGTTTGTCGGTGCGCCAGCAGTGGGGGTAGGTGTGTTTGTATTTTTCGATTTTGAACGCCTTGTTGTCCTCCTTAAGGCGCAGGGCGATGAGCAAGTCAGTGGGCTTAAAATCCTTGTCTTTCTGCACCTCGGCGGGGTAGTACTCGGCCTTGACGAAGCGACCGCCGAACTCCGGCACCTCATCTACAAATTTCCCTTGCCGATCCACGAGCGGGAAGGGCAGGTCGGGTGCTTTCGGATTGGGCAAACCGATGAACGGTACGCCGGCGGCTTTGCAGGCGCGGAAGTCATCGGCGCCGAAATAGGGCGCGGTGTGTACCACGCCGGTACCGTCTTCGGTGGTCACCCAGTCACCGGGGATGACACGGAAAGCGTTGGCATCCAGTTCGGGCGTGCTTGCGGCCTGGGTGGGTAGGAGTTGATCGTAGCGGATACCGACGAGGACTCTTCCAGGGATATCGTTTTTTGCCACGCTGTACGGCAGTTTTTTATCGCCGACCTTGAAGTTCTCAAACGGCTGGCCCTCGTCTTCGGGGCTGAAATAGGCGGCCAAACGCGACTTGGCCAGCACCACACTCACCGGCTGACCGGTGTACGGGCTAAGGGTTTGCACTTTGACATACTCGATGTTCGGCCCGACGGTGAGCGCCACGTTGCTGGGCAGCGTCCAGGGGGTGGTCGTCCATGCGAGGATGCGCACATCTTCGGCATCCGAGTCAAAGAGAAATGCGGAAGCAGCATCGCGTTTGACCGTAAACATGGCTATTGCTGAAATATCCGTCACCTCTTTGTACGTTCCCGGCATGTTCAGTTCATGGGTCGACAGGCCTGTACCTGCCGCCGGGCTGAACGGCTGGATAGTGAAGCCTTTGTACAGGTACGACTCGCCTGCGGGCGTTTTTTTGTTGTACAACTGCTGGAGTAGCCACCAGACGGACTCGATGTAGTTATTTTCGAACGTGATGTACGGGTTGTCCAGATCTACCCAATAACCCATCTTGCGGGTTACGCCGTCCCAGAGGTCTTTGTAACGCATAACCGTGGTGCGGCAGGCCTCGTTGTAGGCATCCACGGAGATTTTTTTACCGATGTCCTCTTTGGTAATACCGAGTTCTTTTTCCACCTGAAGTTCGATAGGCAGGCCGTGGGTATCCCAGCCGCCTTTGCGCTCCACGCGGTAGCCCTGCAGGGTGCGGTAACGACAGAACAGGTCTTTGACGGTCCGGGCCATGACGTGGTGAATGCCTGGTTTGCCGTTTGCCGATGGCGGGCCTTCGTAAAACACGAAGGAACGGTCGGTCGGCCGCTGTTGGACGGACTGCTCAAAAATCTTTTCGTCCTCCCAAAACTGGCGGATTTCGGCGTCTATGGTGGGGAGGTGGAGGTGTTTGAATTCCCTATACATATTGTTGTGTGCTACTATTGCTTGGGTTACGTTTGAATGCTTTTTGAATTTTTACCGGATATTGATCGTAAGTCTGTCCATTCAATTCTCGACCCGTGGTTTTTTTGTTTCGGCCGCCCCACTGCTTGAAAAAGAAGGCAACGTTGCCTTTTTGGCATTGAGATAAAAGGTCTTGTACCCATTCAGGTTTCATAGGACGGGGCCTGTGTCCACTTTCTCCTCCGACGATAACCCAGTCAATATCCCTCAAATCAAGATTAGGCAACGGCCCGATGAGTGGCTCAAGGGAGAGAAATTTGACATGTGCCCCTATATTTCGCAAAAAATCAATTCTGCTAACAACTTTCTGGTCTTCCACGGAGACACCCATCCAGATATTAGGTGTCCAGTTTAAAAAAGAAGAGTATTCTGCGGCTAGTTCTGCACGTTTGGTCAACACCTGAAAATGGTGTTGAGGGCACTCATTCATTACTTTGAAAACGCGCTTGATAAACTCCAAAGGGACTTTTTCGTGAAAAAGGTCGGACATACTGTTTACGAAAATCACCGAGGGTTTCCATTTTCTGGGCTTCTCCAGTTCGTCGGGATGTAGCGTTAGGTCAAAGCCGTTTTCATATTTTTCCAAACCCATAGCATGTAAGCGCCGAGCCATGACTTCAGCATAGCAGTACTTGCAGCCTTGAGAAATTTTGGTGCAACCTGTTGTGGGGTTCCACGTTTGTTGGGTCCATTCGATGGAAGAGTGTGCCATTTCGATTACTTCATTTTAAAAGTGAATTTAGACCCTGCTGCCTTTGTGCTATCATAAGCTATGTTGAAGGAGCCTTTTCGGGCGGGTTTGTTTTCCCGCTTGTCCCAAACTTCTAATGCATTGGCATCTTGCCATTCTTTGAGTATTGCATTGGTGTGTACTGGAACAAACTCGTTGTTCAGTGTAAACCTATAAATATCAAAATCATGTGGCTGATTACTTTTTAGGAAATCTTTCAAGGCATCTGCAAACGATTGTAATCTGTCGTCTCTGTCATCTTTTTCAAATTGATCGTCAAATAAACTCGGCCCTTTCGGATTTGGCATTTTGTAGCCTTGTCCCTTCACAGGATCAACTTCCCACTTTGTTTCCAAAAATTTTTCTAAGCCCTTTAAATTCGGAGTCATGAAAAAAAGAGCAAAATAATTGCCTCTGTCTCGCTGTATGTAGTACGAAGCGGAGTAATACCGTTCATCAAAAGACATTGCCTCCTTCAGACTTTTGATAAATTCAAGTGGGGATTTTACCTCATTTCGTTGAATTGGATGGTCAGGCTTGAAAAACCCAGAGATCAAATCCCTTAAATGTTCATATTGCTTCACTTCGCTCTCAACTTGGGCGATTTCAGCAAAGCGGTAAATAAAAGACACCGGAAGAAACAAAACAATCTCCGTAGTGCCATTTTTGAGAAGGTTGTAGATGGTATCCGCCTTGATTTCTTTGTAGCCGTATGGATCAATGAAAATCAAATTCCGGGTTTTCGGTTTGCCGATGTTTACTTCCTCTTGGATTTGATTCAGAAAATCTCGGGCAGGCAGGTTGTTAAATTTCACTTGGGTATTAGCTGGCTGCATTTGAGAGGATAAATAGCGTTCAACAGCATCCACCTTTGTTTTATCAAGGTCATTTATGTTTAGCGTGATCTGTGTAGTATGCTTCTTGTGCCGAACGCACCATTCCCGATTCATTTTTATCGCATCAAAGGCCAGTATTGGGCTTCCTATTTTGCCATCCTCGTATATACCGGAACCACAGAAAACATCGAACAACTTGATTTCATCCCAACCCTGATATGCTACTAGTACCTGAATGTATTTTTCCAGGTAGCCTCCGTAAGTTTGAAGTTTGG
>JBJXEZ010000344.1:0-17313 GCA_046153695.1 Saprospiraceae bacterium | reverse complement strand
ACCCATCCGACAAGAGCGAGATGGTTTCACAATTGCTATTCGGCGAAACCGTCGAAGTCACCGACTCCAAAGACGGCTGGCGGCACGTCGTGTGTGCCTGGGACGGGTATGCCGGCTGGGTAGATGTCAAACAGCTGTGCGTGCTCACCCCCAGCGAGTACGACGACTACCGCGAGCACGCTTCCATCAGCCTCTCACTAGTGGAGGGCCTCATGGCCGCCGATCATTTCATCCCGCTCACGCTCGGTGCCACATTGCCCCGATACGACGGCTTGCGCTGTGAACTCGGTGAGCTGTCGTTCCAGTTTTCCGGCCCGGTGGTCACACCCGACCGGGCACCCCGCACAGGCGAGTGGGTCGCGAAGATCGCCCGCCGCTACCTGCATGCGCCCTACCTGTGGGGCGGCCGTTCGCCCTTCGGAATTGATGCACCGGGTTTCACCCAGATCGTGTTCAAGATCGCTGGCATACGGCTGCTGCGCGATGCCAACCAGCAAGTCACCCAGGGCCGTCCGGTAGATTTCATGGAGCAGTGCCAACTCGGCGACCTCGCTTTTTTCGACAACGGCAAAGGCGGGATCGGGCATGTAGGTATCATCCTGCCCGATTGCCATGTCATACATGCCTCCGGCAAGGTGCGCATTGACAAACTGGACCATTTCGGCATTTTCAGCGCCGAACAAAACCGCTATACGCACCAGTTGCGTGTCGTGAAACGCCTGTTGCCTGACTCGACAGAGCCCGACGGCACTGTCTCGAAAGCAGCCTTGGAAGACGAAATGTTCAGTCAGGCAGCCTTGTTTGATTGACCGCGCAGAGCTTACCTTTGGCAAAATGTCGGACACCATCCTCAAACTCGCCCGCCTGAACGGCCACCCGGAGGTATTTCACTCCATCCAGGGCGAGGGCAAAAGCATAGGCGTGCCCTCGGTGTTTGTACGAACCAGCCTGTGTAACCTGCACTGCATCTGGTGCGACACCGACTACACCTGGAATTGGCTCGGTACCCGATTCCCCCATGCCAACGACCAGCGGGCGGGTTATCAAAAATTTGACAAAAAAGACTGGATCGCCGCGTGCAGCATCAACGAAGTAGCCGCTCTCGTGGCGGCTTTTCGCTGCCAAAATGTGATCCTCACCGGCGGCGAACCCCTGCTGCAACAACCGGCCCTCGCAGCGCTTATGCTTCAGATGCGTCAAACGAACCCTGCCTACCGCTTCGAGACAGAAACCAACGGCACGCTCGTGCCTACGGCTGAATTCGGGGCGATGGTGGACCAGTATAACGTGTCACCCAAACTGGAAAACAGCAACAACCCCCGCAAACTGCGCGAAAAAGCGGCCGCGTACCGTTTTTTTTCCCAAAGCCCGAAGGCCAATTTCAAGTTTGTGGTGGCTGAAAAAAGCGACCTCGCCGAAGTACTCGAACTGGCCGCCCGGTACGCTATCGCCCCTGAAAAAATATGGCTCATGCCCGAAGGCAACACCCGCCAGGCACTGGCCCGCCGCCGCCGCTGGTTAGTGGATGTATGCAAGGCCCACGGGTTTCGGTACAGCGACCGGCTGCATGTTCAGATTTGGGGCAATAAGAAGGGGGTTTGAGGGCAATTAAGGGTTGGATTGTGGCAAACGGAATTCCGGTGGGAAAAATAGATCGCTCGGTATGTTTACCATAAAAATTAAAAACTGCACTTTCGCATTTTCAAGGTTTACCACAAAAATGTTATGGACATACAACAAGCAAAACAAAACGCCCGCAAGTGGCTGCGCCGCGGCCTGTGGATCGGGCTGGTTGGCCTGCTGCTTTTTTCCGCCGGCTACTTCATTTACCGCACCTACACCATCAGCGAGGGCACCCGTTCAGGCACATTATTCAAAATTTCCAAAAAAGGCGTAGTGTTCAAGACCTACGAGGGCCAGTTGCACCTCGCTGGCAGCATGATGCTATCGCAGCAGAGTACCTGGGATTTTTCGGTCAAAAACGCTGAAGTGTACGAAAAACTCCAGCAGTTCGAGGGCAAGCCCGTCCGTTGTCACTACCGTCAAAAGGTAGACGCGTTCCCCTGGCAGGGCGACACAGACTATATTGTGTACGATGCCGAACCGGTGAAATAAGGTTTAAACACCCTCTTACGCCAACATTAGCAACATCAACAAAACGAACGTCATGAAAAAATTAATCGCAGAATTTATCGGGACATCCTGGCTCGTGCTCGGCGGCTGCGGAAGCGCCGTGTTGGCCGCCGCTTACCCTGAACTGGGCATTGGCTTCGTCGGCGTTTCCATTGCCTTTGGCCTGACAGTGGTGACTATGGCTTATTCAATCGGGCACATATCCGGTTGCCACCTGAACCCGGCCGTATCCATTGGCTTGTGGATGGGTGGCCGTTTCGACAAAAAAGAACTCCTGCCCTACATCGCGGCTCAGGTATTGGGTGCTGTCGCCGGGGCTGGTATCCTGTACTTGATTTCAAGCGGAAAACCGGGATTCGAAGTGGGCGGATTTGCCGCCAACGGTTATGGCGAACACTCGCCCGGCGGCTATAGCATGCAGGCTGCCCTGATCACCGAGGTTGTGATGACATTTCTGTTTTTGGTCATCATACTGGGCAGTACGCACGCCAAAGCACCCAATGGATTTGCCGGACTGGCGATTGGCTTAGGCCTGACGCTAATCCATTTGGTCAGCATTCCGGTCACTAATACGTCCGTTAATCCTGCGAGAAGTACCAGCCAGGCGCTTTTTGCCGGCGACTGGGCTTTCAGCCAATTGTGGCTGTTTTGGGTGGCTCCTATCCTTGGCGCGGCGTTGGCCGGACTTGTTTACAAACATATATCGCCAGACAGGGATTGAGGCACTTAGCTCGACTTTAGCCATTTGAAACGTTCAAAAAAGCGCCTTTTGGAGTCCAAGAAGTGGGTTTTTTAAATTGTAACTACCCAGGCACCCAACTTGGCAACAATGGGTACATCGAGATTAGAGGCTGTTTGTGAAAACGAATTTCCGCTCTACCCTACCAACCCCAACCGCTTCATTTCCCAAAAACAACGCGCTGTCGCCGCAATATCCGCTTCAGCGTTGTGTGCCTCTTCGAACGCAGTGCGAAACAGTTTTTGGTGCAGTTCAGAGAGTTTTGGCCATTTGTAGCCGTAAGGGCCGGGTATGCGGCAATAGTCTGTTCCGCTGTCCATTGTACAGATTTTAGCTTTGGAAGCCAAAAAATCAAGCCGCCCGGCGCGGATATACTCCGCGCCCACGATCTTCTCGTCGAAGCGGATGTTGTGGGCCACCAGTACAGCGGCCTTTTTCACCAATCCCTCGAACAGATCGAGGATGCCTGCGAGGTCTTCGCCGATGGCCCGCGCCCGCTCGGTGGAAATGCCATGCACGGCTACCGCATCGGCGGGTATGGTAAAACCTTTAGGAAAGATGATGTGGTTGTTGGATTCTACCAGCGTGCCGTCCGGCTGGTACAGCATCCAGGCGAGCTGCACCATGCGGGGCCAGTTGGCGGTGTCGTTTACGGGGGCTTTCCAGTTGCGAGGCAATCCGGTGGTCTCGGTGTCGAAAAAAAGGTACATAGCCTATGTTGAGTGTGACATGACGGCGGGATTTGAGGCGTGAAATTACGGGCAGTTCGCGGTGGGATGAATTATTTTTGGGCGGAGGCCGCATCTTTGCTACCGGATTAGGCTTCAGCTAAAGATTCTCCGCCTCCGTGACTCCTGTCACGCTTGTTATTCTCTTACATGTCCGACCTTTGTGACGAAAAAAACGCACCGCTATGCAAAAACTTCTTTTCCTACTCCTCATCACAACCTGGGCCTGCACCCAGGCTGTCCCAGCCCAATCGGTGCTGGACGCAACCAAAACGGAGGCCATGTTGAAGGCCGACCCGTCCGTTCAATTGATAGACCTTCGTACGCCGGGCGAGGTCAAGCAGACCGGCAAGATCGCCGGAGCGCTGGAGATCAATTTTAAGAGCGCAGATTTTCAGGCACAGGTTGGCAAATTGGATAAATCCAAACCCGTTGTGGTGTACTGCGCCGCCGGTGGCCGTAGCGCGCGAGCTGCTGCGCAAATGACCGAAATGGGTTTTAAAAACGTGTACGACTACACTGGCGGCATGAACGACTGGGAAGACCAGGGCAAAAAAACCGTGCCTGGCAGTGCCGGCCAATAGAATCGGACATGGAAACGTACTGGGACAAATTTGCGAGCGGCTTCAGCGGCTATGCCAACTATTTGGCACACGAGGTGCTCAACCCGCATTGGGGCAATTATTTCTACTGGCTCATCGGTATCTCGGCGGCGGTGTACGCGCTGGAGTTGCTGTTCCCCTGGCGGAAAAATCAGCCCACAATCCGGGAAGACTTTTGGTTGGACACATTTTACATGTTCTTCAATTTCTTCCTCTTCGGACTCGTGGGCTATGTCGCGCTATCCAATGTGGTGGCCGATGCGTTCAACGATTTTCTGGCCAGCGCGTTCGGTATCCGCAATTTGGTAGCCATCAACGTAGCCAAACTGCCGTACTGGCTGCACTTGTTGCTGCTTTTCATTGTGCGGGATTTCGTGCAGTGGAATATTCATCGCCTGCTACACCGCTCGCCATGGCTGTGGCGGTTCCACCAGGTACACCACTCCGTACGGGAAATGGGTTATGCGGCCCACTTGCGCTACCATTTTATGGAAACAGTGGTGTACCGCACCTTTGAATACCTGCCCCTGGCCATGCTCGGTTTCGGCTTGCAGGATTTTCTGTTGGTAAATCTGTTCACCATCGCCATCGGCCACCTCAACCACGCTAACCTGTATCTACCGCTTGGTCCGCTTCGCTATCTGCTGAATAATCCTCAAATGCATATCTGGCACCACGCCAAGGATTTGCCGCAAGGCAGCTACGGCGTAAACTACGGTATCACGCTCTCGGTGTGGGACTACCTGTTCGGCACAGCCTGGATGCCCCGCGACGGGCGCGATGTCAAATTAGGGTTTGACGGCGTAGACGAGTATCCGCACGGTTTTTTTGCACAAGTGCTGCGGCCATTTCGGAAAAAATAATTGCGATCAATTCGGCCAGTTTGCGGCCATTGCGTTTCTTTGGGCAGCGGCAACGGTTGTTTGCCTGATCTTCGGCCTATGAAACGATTTTTACTGCTGCTCATCTTCCCTTTTTGCGCCATCTCTCTCTTGTACGGCACCCACATTGTTGGCGGCGAGATCACTTATAAATGCCTTGGGGACGACCGGTACGATATCAGTCTCACCGTTTATCGGGATTGTTATACCGGTGTTCCGTGGTTTGATGACCCGGCTGCAATCGGCGTGTATGATGCCAACTGGAACCTGGTCAAAACCATATTAGTAAATTGGGATGTGCTTTCAAACGATACACTACCAATCGTTCTCGAAAACCCTTGCCTTGTCGTACCACCCAATGTATGTGTGAACAGAACTACCTACCGAACGACTCAGACGCTACCGTTCAAGACTGGGGGGTACACGCTCGTTTATCAGCGCTGTTGCCGCAATGAATTGATCAAGAACATACCTAATCCGCTCGACGTGGGTATTTCCATCATCGCCAACCTTTCCGAAAAAACCATGCTCAAGTGCAACAGCAGCGCTGTATTCAACAAGTGGCCGCCTGTAGCCATTTGTGCGAACCTTCCAATAGATTTTGACCACTCCGCTACCGATCCTGACGGTGATTCGCTGGTGTATCGGTTATGTACACCCCTGAACGGTGCAAATAAACAAGACCCCAGGCCTGTTCCTCCGTTCCCAGGACCTTACCTGGAAGTGGTGTGGAACAGTCCGCCCTACAACCTTGCCAACGTACTCGGCGGTGACCCGCTTGCAATAAACCCCGCCACCGGATTTATGACCGGCGTACCCAATACCATCGGCAACTTCGTGGTGGGTGTGTGCGTGGACGAGTACCGGGGCGATACGCTGATTTCCACCACCCGGCGCGATTTTCAGTACAATGTGGCCGCCTGCGGCGTGCCCACTGCCGCTTTTGTCGACCCGGTCGGAGCCTGCGAAACAGAGATCATTCGGTTTGTCAACCAGAGCAATGTTCCAAACGTACGCTGGTACTTCGACTGGCCCAATGACCTGACCAAGACAACCACCGAGTTCTCGCCTCAGTACCAGTTTCCCGACACTGGGTCCTTCACCGTGGCCTTGATAACCGCACCGGGGCTGCCTTGTGCCGATACTATGCTGCGTACCATTCACATCGGTGCCTTCCACATTGACGCAGCCATGATCACGCAATTGCCTTTGTGTGACAATAACGGTCTGGTCATACAGGCTTTCGACAAAAGCGTGGACTCCGTTTACGGCATAGCCTCGTGGTCATGGCGGCTGACCGGGTCAGGTGGTTTTTCAGTGCAGTCGACTGCCCAAAACCCAACATTCATCATCACCAAGCCCGGCAGCTACAAACTGACCCTTATCGCCCTGTCCGCAGGTGGCTGCCGCGATACCATCGTCAAACAGATCCAATCGCCTGTACCGCGCATTGACAGCCTGCTCGAAGAGTTGACCATTTGCCCGGGCGACACTGTGCGACTCAACTCTGGCGGCATTGACGGTTATGAGTACGAATGGACCCCCGGCGCCACACTTTCCGACACCACCGCCTTCTCGCCGCTTGCTTTCCCCTTGGTCACAACCGACTATCTGGTGACCATTACCAATGCTATTTGCACCTACGAGGGCATGGTTACAGTTTTCATTGTTGACACCTCCGCGCTCGCTGTAAGTGCCACACCTCCGATCATATACCTCGGCGAAACCTCCCAACTGCTGGCCCTGCACCCTGGAACCGCGCCCATCTCGTGGACTCCAGCCAACACCCTGAACAATCCGAGCATACGCGGGCCGATAGCCGAACCGTCAGAAACCACGACCTATACGGCTCGTATCAGCTACGACGGCTGTGTGCTGGAACGTTCGGTGACGGTAACGGTACTTTTCCCGAATTGCGATGAACCGTTCGTGTTTTTCCCAACCGGATTTTCGCCAAATGGCGACGGCGAAAACGACGTGCTGCGCCTCGAAACGCGGTTCGCCGAGGAGGTCTACTGGGCTGTGTACAACCGATGGGGGCAAAAACTTTTTGAGACCTACGATCCAGCAGGTGAATGGGACGGCACCTTTGAAGGTAAAACACAACCCGTAGAAACCTACGGATACTACTACCGGGTGCGGTGCCGGGGCGGGGTTACTTCGGTGAAAAAAGGGAATGTGACGCTACTGCGCTAATTTACCAATGTCGCAAACCCTTTGTACTCCTGTCGCTGGCCACGCGGCCCGATAAACGTAACGAGGTACACATAAACGCCATCAGGCGACATGGCACCCGTATTCCGTTTGCGGCCATTCCAGGACTCGGTAGGGTCTGTAGTTTCAAAAACCATTTCGCCCCAGCGGTTCCAAATTGTCATGCTGAAATTGGTCACGCCTTCGAGGTAGCCTTTGCCCAGGAAGCCGTCGTTTTGGCCGTCGCTGTTGGGCGTGAAGGCATTGGGCATGAACCACCGAATTTCGGGCACGATATCCAGGTATTTCGTCAGCGAGTCCTTACAACCCTCTGGGTGCGTGGCGATGAGTGTGATTTTCATCAATCCGGTATCTGGAAACGTAAATGACGGGTTTTGCTTCGTGGTGGTGCCGAATCGGTCGAACTGCCAGTTCCAGCGGTTGGCTCCTACTGACAAGTCGGTGAACTGGACGGTGTTGTTGAACTGGGTTAGCAGCGTATCAGGGAAGAACGTGAAATTGGCTACGGGCGACGGCTCCACACGTATCAGATTGAAAAATGTATCGGCGGTAAAGCATCCGATGGGCGAGGTGATGGCTACCTGAATGGTGTACACGCCCGGGTTTTCGTATATATGTGTAGGGCTGATGATGCCGGAGGTCGTTTTGCCATCGCCGAAATCCCACTGGATGTCGTAGGTGCTGTCAATGGGCGTAGAGAGGTTGTTCAGGAAAATGTCCGCTGGCGCGCAACCGATGTATCGGCTGGGTTGGAGGATAATGAGCGGCGGTACGGGGAACCAGTTGACCAATTGGGTCTTGTTGTCGGTGCAGTTGTTTTTGTCAAAAACCCGCAGGCTAACCGGGTGGTTGCCCGGGATCGGGTACAGGAAATCAGGGTGTTGATCTGTGGACGTACCATTGGGCACGCCGAAGTTCCAGCTCCAGCGGTTGATACCGGCGTCGCCGGTGGACAGGTCGGTAAAATCGACCGGCCCGGCAACACAAGTGTCGTACTCAAACTCAAAGTCGGCGTCAATGCCCGGGAACACATTGACCCGGATGTTAGCCGTATCGGCACAGGGCTTGCCGGGGTTTAAGTATAAAACGCCAAGATACAGGCCCGTATCGGGGAAGTTTACGGTGGCGTTCCAGTTCGTTTGGTCTACGAACGTAGAGGTTTTCAGGTTGAAACGCCACTCGAAATTGGAGATATTGGCCTGCTGTACACTTTGATTCTGGAACGTAATGGTGTTGTTTCCGCAAGAATTGACCACATACCGTTTTGGGCCTATGATACTGTCACTCTTGATGTTGGCCAGCACGGTAGGTGTACATTCAGCCACGTTGAACTGGAAGTCACGCCGGATGGTGGACAGCAGCGTGGCTCCGCGATACTCCTGAATGCACACGCCAACTACGAATTGGCCCAACACGTTGGGCGTGCCGGTGATGAGGCCGGTGTTGCTGTTGATGGTGACCGCTGGGCTGCCGCCCATTGGGAACGCCGGGACGTAATCGGGCACTACAAATTGCACGGTATTAAATGGAGGGCCGCAAGGAGGCGTGGGCACGGCTCCGTTGCAATCGTACAGGCCGGGCGGGTTGAGTACCGGGCCGCCTCCTACGAGCGGGCTGCAAAAACTGTAAAATATCTGATCGCCCTCCGGGTCGGTGGCACTGTGGTCATAGATGAGCGGTATGCCGCCGCAGATAATGATGGGCGGGAAGCCATTGAACGTCGGGCTGCTGTTTTTCAAAATCTGGGCATCGGGTGTGATCTCCACCATATACGTGGCACCGACATCGCCGGGCTGGACAATGTTTTTGATCGTCTGGTTGCGGCAGCAGCGCTGGTAAACAATGAAATAGCTATCCGTGAGCAGGATGGGTAAGTTGCGTTCGAAAACGTAGATGCCCTCTTCTACACACACACTGGGCAGCTGCGTGACGCAAGGCGGGGGCACTGGTTGAAGGCGCGTAATGGACTGGGGCGAGATTTGAAAACTGGTCATCAGGAGACTACTGGTGTACTTGCCCCTGAAAATGGAAATCTGCCCCGGACTATCAAAGCCAGCTCCACCCCCGAAACAGTCCCGGTAAATTTTCATAGTGAACTCGTAGCGGTTTTCATTGGCTGCATTCGTACCAAGATACCGGTATGTGATCTCGCCACCGATAATATGCCGGGCAAACAAAGGTGCTGGCAGGCAAAATACGGCAGCCAGAAGCACAGGAGTAAAAAATCGGTGGAAAAAGGCCTGCATAGTTTTTGTATCCAAAATTGTTGGGTGAAAAGTCGGACTTTTGTCCGCTTTATTTTTTTCTTGAAACCAACGACAAAGAAACGCCAATTGTTGAGTATGTTCTTGCTACGAGACGACATTTCCGACATTGCCCGCCTGCTCCGTTCAGGTGCTATTATCTGCTATCCAACCGACACCATCTGGGGTATCGGCTGTGATGCCACCAACGAGGAAGCAGTTCAGCGCCTCGCCACCCTGAAGGGCCAGCCCCCCGGCAAAGGCTACATCCTGTTAGTGGACAGCCTCGACATGCTCAAGCGCAGCGTAGCGAGGATACACCCGCGCGTGGAAACGATGCTTGCCTACCTCCAGCGCCCGATTTCGGTGATTTACCAGCCCGATGCTGCAATGCCCCGGAGCGTCCTGGCCGCCGACGGCACCGTGGCTATTCGCATTGCTTCCGACCAATTTTGCCAAGAACTCATCCACGAATTGGACCGCCCCATCGTCAGCACTGCGGCTTGTCTGCACGGTGAGCCATTCCCACCCACGTACGGGGCCGTCAGCAGCGAAATCCTTGGCGCGGTAGGCTATGTGGTAAAATACCGGCAAGACGACCGGGAGCCGCAAACACCTTCCACGCTCGCCCGTTTGGACCGGCACAACGAACTTGAATTTATCCGGGAATAAACAATCATGTCCAACAAGGAAATTGCTTACGCCTTCGACGCGCTCGCCAATCTGCTCGAACTGCATGAGGACAACGAATTCAAGATTCGCTCCTATCGAAACGCTTACCTCGTGCTGCGAAAACTGGACCGCCCCCTGGCAGAAATAGGCGACGCAGAAATGAAAACCCTCAAGGGTATCGGACCGGCTATCAGCGGAAAAATCCGCGAACTGCTGACCGATGGCAAAATGAAGGCACTGGAGGAAGCCCGCGCACAAACCCCACCCGGTGTGGCGGAAATGTTGGAAGTCAACGGGTTTGGCCCCAAAAAGGTGCGTACTGTATGGCGCGATATGGGCATCGAAAGCATTGGCGAACTGTGGTACGCCTGCAACGAAAACCGCCTCGTGGAATTCAAAGGCTTTGGGCTAAAAACCCAGGACGACTTGAAGAACAAACTCGAGTACTATTTGCGCAGCAAGGATAAACTGCACTATGATGCAGCTGAAGAAGAGGCTGATTTTGCAGGCGCATGGCTAACGGGCAAACTGCCGGGCGCGTTCATCAGTCCGGTGGGCGAGCTGCGCCGCCGTTGCTCCGTGGTAGAGCAGCTCGAACTGCTCGTAGGGTACAACGGCGAACTTTACGGCGCGTTTGACGGCGAAACGATGACGCTCGAAAAAGAAGAAAACGGCACCTATTTCGTCCGCCTGGAAAATAACACGCCCGTACTCGTACACCGTTGTCATGCGGAAGAGTTCGGCTCCAAACTGTTCCTGCGCACCGGAAGCCCGGCATTTTTGGAGGCATTCGTGCAATCTGCGCCCGACCTGAACTTCCGTAACCTGCGCACCGAGCAGGAGGTTTTTGAAAAAGCAAACCTGGCTTACGTCCCACCCGAATTGCGCGAAAATGCAGAAATACTTGAACTTGCCCGAAAGAACACCCTCCCCCGCCTGATCGAAGAGGCCGACATCCGCGGCGTGCTACATGTACACACCACCTGGAGCGATGGCCTGCACAGCTTGCGCGACATGTGTACACACGCCCGTGAACTCGGCTACGCCTATATCGGTATCACCGACCACAGCCAGTCGGCATTTTACGCCAACGGCCTCAAGCCAGACCGCGTTCTGGCCCAAATGGAGGAAATTGACGCGCTAAACGCCGAAATGGCACCCTTCCGAATTTATAAGGGCATCGAAAGCGACATCCTGAACGACGGCTCACTCGACTACGAGCAAGCGCTTTTGGAAAAATTTGACTTCGTAATCGCCTCCGTACACAGCAACCTGAAAATGAGCCGGGAAAAAGCCACCGAGCGGGTCATTCGAGCTATTGAAAACCCCTGCACGACTATTCTTGGCCACCCGACGGGCCGCCTGTTGCTCAGCCGCGAAGGCTACCCACTGGACTGGGATGCTGTGTTCGATGCCTGCGCCCGCCGGGGTGTGGCCATCGAACTAAATGCCAACCCGTACCGCCTGGATCTCGATTGGACACGCATTCCCGAAGCAAGAAGGCTGGGCATACGCATCAGTATCAACCCCGACGCACACAGCCGGGATGGCATTCAGGATATCCGTTTCGGTGTTTTGGCCGCACGCAAAGGCGGCCTGACGGCAGAGGGATGTTTCAACCTGGAGGGTTAGAAGGTTACTGGTTAGAAGGTTACTGGTTAGAAGGTTAGAAGGTTAGAAGGTTAGAAGGTTTCGGGTTAGAAGGTTTCGGGTTGGAGCTAACCCCTAACCTTCTAACCCCCAAACCTTCAAACCCTTTTTACCTGATTACGCTTAATTTGGCCACCCTGGCCGCGCCGGTCAGGCCGTTTTCCAAACGAACGATGTACGTGCCGGAGGGCATACCATGCACATCAATATAAAATCGGTTGTCACCGACAAAAATCTGAACGTTATCGTTGGACATCAACGAGCCGCCAATGCTGTGTACGCTCAGGCGGCCACGGTACGAATCCCTGGACTGGAAGCCCACCTCGGCTGTACTGCGTGCCGGGTTGGGGAAGATGGCGATCTTGTCGCCGGTGTCGAAGGCATCATCCACCACGGTGACCGAGCCGCCGTAGTAGCACTGCGGGTCAACGACGTAGGGGCTGCCGACGAGCGACATCTTGTCGTACGGATCGAACAGGGTTTCCTGCATGACCCAGTCGTTGGCACCAAGCCAGTCCTGCAGCAGCGTAGCAAATACTTGCCGATAGTCGTGTTGCGTGCCCTGGAGTTGGTTTCCGGTGGCAAGATTGCTCAGGTTCACGTTGGTGCCCGAAACGCCGGGTTGTACGGTTTTTCCAAAAATATACATCGGAGCCAGGGTGCCGTGGTCGGTACCGAACGAGCCGTTTTCCTTGGCGCAGCGGCCAAACTCGGAAAATGTGCAGGCAATCGCTTTTTCGGCAATGGTCATTTTATCCAAGTCGTCGAAAAACGCCTGAACGGCCTCCGACATAGTTTGCAACAACGTAGCGTGCGAGCCAAGCGACGTATCGCCCGAATCCACCTGGGCGTTGTGCGTGTCGAAACCACCCAACGTGCAGAGGTAGATTTTGGTTTTGCAGCCGCCTCGAATGAGCCGCGCAACGGTGCGCAGTTGCCGGGCCAGATCCGTGTTCGGATAGGTCTGAATGTTGGTACCCGCATTGAAAACCTCGGTGATGCGCTGAGCGTATTTGTTCACACTTTGCTCCACCGACATGATGAACTCCAGTTCATTGCCGTGATCGCTGTCGGGCATATTCAGAATGGGTGCCCCGCCGATAGTCTGCACCAACGAGTAAAAACCAGCGGGGTCTTGCCCCGTGAGGTTGATGGCGTTTTGGTGCTCGGTCTCGGTGTGAAAGCCGAGCGATGGGTTGGAGTCACCGATTTGGATGCCGAGCGGATCGGGCATATCAGGCGTGGGAGCGCCTTCCACATCGGGGAACAAGGCCTGCATGGAGCGGCCCATCCAGCCGGAACCGATGCTGAAGTTGTCGGGCGTGCCGTCGCCGCCAGTGAGCCACAGATCGGTGCTTTTGAAGTGCGACTGGTTGGGGGCTTGGTAGCCCACGCCCTGCACGACGTTTACCCAGCCTTTGTCGTACATGGCTTTCATGGCAACCATGGCCGGGTGCAGGCCCACGCGTTTGGTGTCTTTGAGCGTGGAGTCGAGATCAATGTACGAGCCGGCGCCCGTTTGCTGCAAGCGGGTAGTTGGGCGCAACGCGGCGTATTGGCTGTACTGGGCAATTGGTACCAAGTTGTTGAGGCCGTCGTTGCCGCCCTTGAGCTGGATGAGTACGAGGGCACGCTCCTGAATGTCGGAGCAGTCACCGACAATCTTGGCGAGCCGGCTATTAGCAAACGGGCGCATGGAAAAGCCGTTCACGACGAAAGAAGAGACCCCGGCGGCGGGTAGTATTTTTAGAAAGTTGCGACGTTTCATATCAAACTAAATGAAAAATGATGAATGATAAGTGATGAATTCGCGACCAGTCATTAACCAGTCAACCAATCAGAATGTCTGGAACTCGGGGGAGTACATGATGGCGTTGAGCAGCCTTTCCAACGGGATTTTTACCTCGGTAAGGTTGCCCGTGCTCAGGTAGTTTTGCCATTCGTAGGTCCAGTCTGCGGGGGGCAGGTGGTCGAGGAAAACATCGTCGTAGAAATAGTCGAAGCGGTCGGTGCCAATTGTTTCAGGCAGGAGGTACTTGATCAGTTCCTGCACTAAGGCGTACGGATCGGAGGGGTTGCTGAAAAACCCGCTGTTTTTGACCCAGGTTACTATGTTCAGTTGCAGGCCAATGGAAGCTGTGGGGTTTGAGCCGTAGTTGATTCGTCCGGTGAGCAACTGCTGCGGGAATTTGTACCGCGGGATGATTGTGCTGGAGTTGAACCACTGGCGGCTGTACTCCGGCTCCTGATAGTATGCGGGATAGCCAGCCACGTCGCTGGGGGAAAAGAGTGGCAAGCCGGAGGGCAGGAGCAGGCGCTGGATAATGCCACCGGAAAACAGGTTTTCGTAGTGCCCTCTCGGGTTGGCCGTTGGGCTGGTGATAGGAAGGCTGAAAAACGAGGCCATTTGGAGGGTTGTTTCGAGCGGTGAGCGAATCATGCCACCCACGATTTCGTCGGCATTGTCGGAGTCGTCGGCATCGAAGAAGTGTTGGCTTTGCAGCAGCTGCTGAACGATGGGCTTGATCTCGTAGTTGCCTGTGCGGAAGGCCGTAGCTAACGGCTCAATAATGTCGGTCTCGACCTCTGACGTGATGTTTCGGCTGATGAACCAGCGGTACAACCTGCGGACGAAGTTACGCGACACTTCCGGCTTGGCGAACACCATGTTCACAAAATTGTCGAGCTCCGTCCACATGCCGTTGGCAGTGGTAGCACCGGTAATAGTGGCGTTGAATTTGCTGCTAAAGGTCTTGTTACCCGTGTCGTGCTGGTTGATTTGCACTTGTCCGCGTGGTATGCCCGTTTCGGGGTCCAATTGGTCGCGCTCGCCCCGCACACGAAAACCGGTGAACACGCGAGCAGCCTGTTCGATATCGTGTTCAGTATAGTTGGTGTAGTCGTCGGTACCGATCTGTGGGCCTTTTCCGATAGTGAATAGCTCGAAGAACTCGCGAGCGAAGTTCTCATTCGGATTGTTTTTGGTATTCTGCTGGTTGTTCAGATACCGCAGCATCGTATTGTCAGTCACAATCTTGGTCGCGAGTTTTTTGAAATTGCCCAGCGCGGCCCAGCGCAGCAGGGAGAGGTAGTCAAAAAAATGCGTGTTACCGTATGTGGTGGAATCCACGATCATGTGTTGGTGCAGGAAAAACGTCATACGGCTCGAGAGGCCGGGATCGTGCAGGGCCTCGTTCACCCACCACCCCATGACGTAGCGGCGCAGCACGAAGTCTTCTGCGGGAAGGGCTGTGCCAGGGGCAGGCAGTATCCAGGTAATATTTTCCACGCCCGGAGTGGTGGCGGGATTATCATATACCGGCTGTGCCATTTGCGGGGCGGGCACCACCAACAGCGACGCGACTGCCTGTGCGGCGGTCATGCCGGCCAGTTGATCTACTTTGGCCTTGGTGTATCGGTAACTGGATCGGCGGAGCAGGTGCGCCGCCCGGCGGTGGCCCAGGGGGCCAGATAAGGGTGAAAGAGAAGCCATCTGCGCAGATTGTTTTAGTTGGTGAAAAAATGCGGGTGCGTGCGCGGCTGTTTGGTGGGCAAGGGGCTTCGACGGGGCTATCCGTCAAAAGTTTAAATCATATTTTGCTTCAATGCTCAACGATTCCCTCTCGGCTTTGCTCCGTGTTGGTTTTTGTAAGCATCAATGTGCTCTTTTTCAATTCGTTCGGCTTCTTTTCGCCCCGGGATATTGCGCACCAAAATGCGAGCGATGTATTGAAAAAAACCTGCAGCCAAATTCAAAAAATTGACCTGATACCGCATACGCTTTGACATCCCATCTTTCCCAATCTTGCCACCGCTGATTCCATACTTGAACAGCTCATCGGTCTGTTCATCGTAGATGCCATACAAATGGCTCGAACGGTCGCTTTTTTTGGAGTTCCCGTGGTGCATCAAGCGGCTGGGTTGTTACGGTCGACCATGGCCCAACCCGCTTCGTTGGAATACGTTTCGAAGTTGTAAGCCGGGACATAGTTCCATGCCTGGCCGGTACGCCGTTCGTAGGCATCCCCTGCGATGTACAGCAAAGGCTCAAAATCGGTGTCTTGGGGCATTCGTTCGGGGTGCGTCAATACATCCTCGTAAACCTCCCGGCCGTTGGCCACCGCACAGCACCGGGTGTACAAAAAAACATCGCCGGAAAAATACGCGCCCGGTTCGTAGGCGCTTTCACCGATGTGTCGGGCATATTCTGCGCCGTCCAGTGCGTACAGTTTTTGAGACAAAACATCGGCAAAGTCAAAAATCTGCCGGACAGGGCCTGCGGCCAACGCGGCCACCACAGGCTCTACGACGGCATCGTCGTCGCCAGCCTGTTTCCAGTCCAACAAGGCGATCATTGCCCAAAAATGGTCTTCGGTCAGCAGGCCGTCGGACTTTGGCTCGGCCAACGAAATCTGCACTTCAGCATCGGGGTACTTCTGCTGGAGGTCGCGCAGGGAGTCCTGCGTGACGTTGCGCAGCGGCATTTTGATCGTGGATGTCATACGCAGCCGTTTTTTACGGCTCCAAAGGTTTGAAAAAACTCCAATATTACCTGCACTTGTGCCAATTTTTTACCGAAACCATGCAAACCAACCAGCCAATGTACCGAACAGCCTATCTTCGCCCCCTGAACAACAATTTGCATTCACTAAACTTTCCGCTTTTTGTTATGAAAAAACTTTTTACAAATCTCGCAAGCCTGGCCCTGCTGGCACTAAATGAGTAGGGCTCCTTGCAAAACATCGCAAGGAGCCCCACAGTTACTTTAAATTTTTTTTGCCTAATACGGGCAACTAACAAAGCACCCTGTCAGCGTAGGGTTTGACATTGAGAAACCTGCATAGGCAGGATTTGAAGACGATGTCGTAGATATATTAAAGGTACAACTGTTGTTGCCAGCAATAATTGTCACTTGTGAAGTGCCAATTGCATATGTGCCGCAGGGCGCAACCCTAGAATAACTGATTTGATAGTTACCCGGAGGTACATTTCCAAGGGGGTACGATGTATCTAAGGCAATTGTTGTGGTGTTACATTCTCTACTTATGACACCGGTCCAGATTGGAGTGCTCGAGTTTAATCGCAAAACTTGCCATTCGGACTTGTAACTACCTGAACTTGGAGCATCGTCACTGTTAATCACAATATAAGCAGGGCAGTAAGGCTCAAGTTCTGGATCGCGATCATTGGCTGGTTTAAAGGGATCGCTAAAAGGTGAGTGGTCCATTTTAGTGCAAGTAAACATGGACATGGCAAGACAAATGATGATTAACTTTTTCATAAAAAATCGGTTTAGTGAAAAGATGCCACAAAAATAAAAAAAAGTAACTGGTTAGCATGTTCTGCCCTACATGGAGCAGCGTGAAAAAACATAACTTTGTGTTCAAATGGAATTACCCAACGACATAGCAAGTTGCCACCGGATCATACTGGAATTGGTGTCGGTTCTTG
>JBJXEZ010000313.1:0-3050 GCA_046153695.1 Saprospiraceae bacterium | reverse complement strand
CGCAGGGCAGGATAAAATTGGACGGCCTGACGCCGCAATGTTAAATTTAAACACGCTCTAAGCCTTTTCTTAAATCAACCCCCTCGATTTCAGTTCTAGGTACTTGTTGATCGTGTTCAGCGTCAGGTCTTCGGGTTTGGTTAGAACGGCCTGGATGCCGTACTGGCGCATTTTGGTCACCATTTCTTTTTTGTCCTGCAAAAACTTTCGCGCTACGACCTGTCGGTATACGTCGGCGGTGTGGCGTACCTCCTCGTTGGCGAGGGCGCGGATTTCGGTATTTTCAAAAAAAACAACCACCAGGAGGTGCAGGCGGTTAAGTCGGCGCAGCGTGGGCAGAGCACGGTCGAGGGCATACATACTCTCGAAATTGGTGAACAACAGCAGCAGCGACCGCATCCCGATAAACCGCCGCACAGCCTCGTACAGCAGTTCGTAGTTCGACTCCCCCGCCCGCTCTTTCTCCCGGTACAGCGCCTCTAATATTTTGTTCAATTGCCCGGCATTGCGCTCGGCCTTGAGCGTAGCACCCATCACATCCGAAAATGTGAGCAGTCCCGCCTTGTCTTGTTTTTTGAGGATGATATTGCTGATGGCCAAACTGGTGTTCACGGCGTAGTCCATCAGGCTTAGCCCCTCGAAGGGCATGCGCATGGCACGGCTTTTGTCCACCAGGCAGTACACCTGTTGGCTGCGTTCATCCTCGTACTGGTTCACCATGAGCATGGCACGGCGGCCCACTGCTTTCCAGTTGATGCTGCGGTAGTCATCGCCCTGCACATAGTTTTTGATCTGCTCGAACTCGTAGCTGTGGCCGATACGCCGCATTTTTTTGATGCCCGTCTCGTGGGCGATGTGCCGCATGGCCCGAAGTTCGTAGCGCTTCATCTGGATGATAGACGGGTACACGGCCACATCCTGAGGCTGATCGAAAACGATGCGCCGCTCCAGCAGGCCGAGGCGAGTGGTAGCGAAACTATTGATTTTTCCAAACCCGTACACGCCGCGCGTCAAGGGGCGCAGGTCGTACAGAATACTGGCTCGAGCGCCCTGCGAGAGGGTTAGTTTTTTCTCAAAATCTCGGCGCTCAAACTGCACAGGTAGCTCGTCCAATACAGTCAGATGCAGACTTAGGGTTCCGGCATTATGCACATGCAAAGCCACGGGATTCTTGTCGCTCAGCGAAAAAACCGGGTTCACCGTCCGCACGCACAACACATTTGGCCGCCGGCCAAATAACAACACCGCGTCCGCGCAAACTGCCGCCACCGCCACAGCAAATGCAGCCTGCGCCACCGGAAACAAAAATCCGAAAGCAAAAGTCATGGCGAACAGCACAGCAAGCCCGCCAAAAAGCCAAAAAAAACGATTGGGTAAATAAGGCATCGAATGTTGTAAGGTTGCTAGTTGGAGCGAAGTTCAATATTCATCATTCATCATTCATCATTCATCATTCATCATTCATCATTCATCATTCATCATTAAAAACACTCCCGTTTTTCATCACAAAAACCACGTTTTCCATGGCGCGAATATCCGTAATCGGGTCGCCCTGAACGGCCACGATGTCGGCAAACCGGCCAGGGGCGATAGCCCCCACCTTGTCCTGCATGCCCATGAGTTCGGCAGCGTTTCCGGTGGCTGAGCGCAGGATGTCCCATGGTTGCATACCCGCCTTGGCCATGAACTGGAACTCCAGGTTATTCTTGCCGTGTGGAAACACGCCCGAGTCGGTACCGAACGCGATTTTGACTCCCTGCCGGTAGGCCCTGCCGAGCGTTTCGGAAATTTTTGGCCCAATACCCATCGCCTTGACACGCACTACTTCGGGGAAAAAACCGGGGGCGTATTGGGCGCTGTCGCTAACCGCCCAACCGGCAGTCAGCGTTGGGACATACCAGGTGCCCATTTTTTTCATGATTTGGAGCGTTTCATCGCTCATAAATGTACCGTGCTCAATGCTGGCCACCCCAGCCAGAGCGGCGCGACGGATGCCCTCGTCGCCGTGGGCATGGGCGGCCACCAGCACGCCGAGGTCGGCAGCGGTGCGTACGATGGCGACCAACTCGTCCTCGGCATAATGGGGCAATCGCCCGTCGCGGGCCATGCTGAGCACACCGCCAGTGGCTGCTACCTTGATGAGGTCAGCACCGCGTTTTACCTGATTGCGCACGGCGGCGCGGCAAGCGTCGGGTCCGTCGGCGATGCCCTCTTCAAAGCCGGGAGGCGGGTCGAACAGGTCTTCGCGGGCACCGGTAGTGATGTCACCGTGGCCGCCGGTGATACTGAGCACGCGGCCAGCCGTCAGGATACGCGGCCCAGGCACCCAGCCCTGGTTGATGGCGTTGCGCAAGGCGATATTGGCCCCGCGCCCGCCGAGGTCGCGAACGGTAGTGAAACCCGCCTGCAACGTACGCTGGGCGAACACCACGCCCCGGATGGCCGATTCGGCATCACCGACGGTGAACCGATCGGTGTATGAGGTGCGGCTCTGCTCCCATTCGAGGTGGACATGGCAATCAATCAGGCCGGGCAATACAGTTTTGTTGCGCAGGTCAATAACAGCCACACCCGCTGGCGGGGTCTGGTAGCCTTTTTCTACGCGGGCAATGCGGTTGCCCTCCACGACCACGGTCGCCTGTGTCAGCACCTGCTCGTCGGTCATGGTCAACAGGCGACCGCAGTGCAGGTAGGTAGTTTGTGCTTCGGAGAGGTTTAGGAAAAAAAGGCAAAAAAGGATGGTGTACAAAAGGCGCATGGCTGAGTGCTGATTTGACGGATGATGAGCAAAGGTAGGTTTCGTGTTTTCAAATCAAAAACTTCCCGTCGCGGTAGATATACTTCGCGCTGCGGGGTTTTGTGCAAGGCCTTCGGCCTACTATTTTGATTAGTACCGATGAAATAATAACCTCCCGATTTGGAGGAGGATAATTTGGTGTCAGACAAGGCGCGAGGAAGGCGCATAGTAGGGCTACGCAACTGACGAGCAACGCAGAATGCCGCCCAATTAGCCCTTCCAAATCGGGAGGTTATTATTTCATCGGTACTAA
>JBJXEZ010000150.1:0-8373 GCA_046153695.1 Saprospiraceae bacterium | reverse complement strand
AATTTCCCCATATTTGGCGCTCGTT
Source organism: Saprospiraceae bacterium (assembly GCA_046153695.1). Classification (GTDB taxonomy): domain Bacteria; phylum Bacteroidota; class Bacteroidia; order Chitinophagales; family Saprospiraceae; genus M3007. The sequence goes on along the minus strand of JBJXEZ010000150.1, from coordinate 8,348 downwards.
GATCCGTCACCAATCGCACACACGCATGAAAAAAAAATTTGGATTCACTTTACTCACCCCCCAGGAATTTGAAACCTGGCTTAACCAACAAAATGTGACGCGCACGATTCTGTATGTGCAAGAGCACCATACATGGTCACCCAGCTATGTACATTTCACGGGAAACAACCATTTTGAGTTGCAACGAAGCATGCAGAATTTTCACAAAAATGTGAACGGCTGGATGGATATCGGCCAACACTTTTCCATCTTCCCCGACGGCATGATCGTCACCGGGCGTACGCTGGAAATTTCTCCTGCCTGCATTTTTGGGTTTAACCCCAACGCCATGTGCATTGAAAATATCGGGAATTTTGACACCGGCGGAGACACTATGACACTAGAGCAACGAGAGGCCATCATTCGGGTGACGGCCGCCCTTTGCAGACGCTACAACGTGCCTGCCAACTCTGCCCGGGTGATTTACCATCACTGGTTCGACTTGCGCGATGGCTCGCGTACCGACGGCAGCGGCTCCACCAAGAGCTGCCCTGGCACCGCGTTTTTTGGCGGCAACAAGGTGCTTGACGCAGAAAAAAACTTCTACCCGTTGGTTGAAGCCGTGCTGCAAGGCAAACCCGTGCCCCCGCCCGTGGTGCCTGTCTTGAAATACGGGTCTGTCACCAGCGACTGGCTGAACATCCGTGACAAGCCCGCCGCCGCCGGCAAAAAGATCAACGCTACGCCTTTCGGCTCCATCCTGCGCATTTATGAAGAAAAATCGGGCTGGTACCGGCTTTCTGCCTCTAAACAAGAGTGGGCGTCCAGCCGGTTTGTGCAGGACGTGCAACGCGCCACAGTGAACGCCTCCACGCTCAACGTGCGCAGCGGCCCGGGCACCAACTTCAATAAAGTGGTTGCACTCAAAAAAGACGAGGAGGTTTTCATCTATGCCGAAAACGGAAACTGGGCAAAGATCAGCACGGACGAACGCTGGGTGTCAAAAACTTTTTTGACGTTGGGATAACAAACAAAAAAGCCGCCAGAACACTTACGTGTCCAGCGGCTAATAAACCCCAAAAAACCAAATGAAAACTATTCTTAATTGCGGATCATTATCCGCAGATTTTTCAATTCGTTAGGGCAAAGATGCGTCGAAAAAACTTAACAAGCAATAGGTGCCGTAATTTTTTTTTCTTCCCCTTCTCAATTGCCCTCAACTAACGGGACAAATGTACAGCCTTGCTATTTTGCTGTGCAAACAAATCATTATAATTTTTTTTCCTCATTTCATACTTTCCTGAAAGTCAATTGACAAGAAAGTATTTTTTTCTGATGGCAGCCCTACCCTATCGGCAGGCTTGCCTGTTTTTTAGGGGGAAATCATTTGGCGCGGAATCATTTTTTTTGAAAAGGCTGCACCCAGGTTTGCCGCGAAGTGGTCATTCGCCACCAATACATACCGGGCAAAAAGTGTTGAAGGGGGATCGAGACCTCTCCAACACCCGACTCCAGGCTGCCTTGAGCGAGAAGCCGTCCGGTCAAATCAAAAATTTCCCAGGAAGATTTTTCAGAACCTGGTTCAGCAACCTGCACGCGAAGTATGTCGCGAACTGGGGACGGGAAAATCCGAACAGTGGCTGTTCCCCCAACCTCAACCGTTCGGATAGGCCCGAAGGCAAAAGCACCACCGAGGTCAACTTGCTTGAGGCGGTAGTAATTGATGCCCAGTGCCGGGTTTTTGTCCCAAAAACTGTAGTCGTGCTTTTCGCGGGTGCTGCCCACTCCGGCTATCTGCCCGATTTCCATGAAGTCAGACCCGTCTGTACTGTGTTCAATGGCGAAATAGGCATTGCCCGCTTCGGAAGCTGTGGACCAAGTAAGGTGAGCCTGTCCTTTTACCGCACGAACGTTGAAATCGGTCATTTCTACAGGCAGTGAGAAGTTCTCGCCTACCGCAAAGTCGTCAATGCGGAAATTGGGTGGAGCCGTGCAGTTTGTGCTCAGCGACGTAGTGTACCGGAAGCGGAAACGCAGGTTGGGTTGGTTATCAGCGCTACTCAGGAGGTCGTAATGCTCATTGTGCCATGTGTCGCTTGCCCCGTTGCTGCTCACGTCAGGATCAGGGGTATTCCAACTGGTGCCATTACTGCTCCACTGAAATGCCACATCGTTGGACCAAGCGGAAGATTTCCTCCAACCAAAACCCACTCGAATATTGGTCTTCCCAACTGTGCTGATGACTCCTTGCCCGATCAACCAGATGGTGCTCGGGCTTGGAGCGCAGTCGTCAAAACGTACGTTGTTTCCGCCTGATGCCGGAGGTGGGGTATAGCCCGAACTCGACGCTTCGTTGGACAAGAGAATCCTGGAATCCGTGACGGACCAGCCGCTGGGAAAGGAGCCCCCATTGAAGTTAGTCAAATAAAAAATCTGGGCATCGGCAGCAGCGGCCCAAAAGAACACGGAAAGGAAAAAAAGCAGTTTTTTCATACTGTATTGAACGGCTATCTTTTTGGCTTTTTCAACCAGCAAATCTACTCACAAAACTGCTTTCCGTAGCCCCGCGCGTTTTAAGATTCGATGAAGAATTTCCTGTTCACCTCCCGCCCCGCACTAATTCGATATACCCGCTCAGCAGATCCGGGCGCAGCGCCACACCATCCACCCGGTTTTCGAATACTTTGCAGACATAGAAATAGGTGCCCTCGGCCACATCGCTGCCGGAAGCGTTTTGCCCTTGCCAGTTGATCTGCGGGTTGTCGGTCTGGAAAACGAGGTTTCCCCAACGGTTGAAAATCTGCATGTCCACGCGAGCGATAAAGCGCCAGTTCGGGAACGGTGTGAACAAATCGTTGTGCCCGTCCCCGTTGGGCGTGAATGCGTTTGGCAGCTCATATCGCGGGCAGTTGTCCACGCAAAGCGCGGGGCTAAGGGCGCTCTCGTTGCCCACCGAATCTACAGCGGAGATGGCGTAGCAACCGGAAAGCAAGTCGCCCACGGTGTGAACATAACTGGTGTTAGAGGCATCATCCACCACATCCAGCAGCGAAAGTGGGTCGCCCTCGTAAGGTGCGTACCAGATGCGGTAGCGCACCACGTCATCGGTACCGGGGCAGCTCGTGTTCGGGTTATTCCAATGGAGTATGTATTCGAAGGGAGGTTCGAGCACTATGTCGTCTACATCGTCGCAGAGATTATCCACCGTAAGCATGGGCACGCAGGGTGGTACGGTGTCAATTGGCACACCGCACAGCCTCTGGGATTTGTTGTAGATCGGGTCCACTACCCCACCTATACTATAGGTGCCCTGGCTGCGCACATAATAGCAGTATTCCTTGCCGTTGGTCAGGCCGCGATCAAAATAGGGAGAGGTATTCGCGCTTCCGATCGAGTCGAAGAGACCGGTAGCATCGTTTAGCCGGTACACGGCGTATTTGTAGTTTGCCCATGCTACGTCCTCCAGCCAGCTGAGCACGTTGGTTTCATCGGTGGATTTTATGCTTAGAAAAACCGAAGAAGCCTCGTTGGTCGAGCCGAGCGGGGTGGTAAAATTGCCACGAGCATAAAAAGCCACCTGATAGTGGTAAGGCTGCCCGCTTGTGTTCAATGTTTGATCCGTGAAACAGGTATCGTTGGCCTGCCAAAAACTGGCGGCGGTGAACGTAGCCCCCGGCACGGGCTGCAACGTACCACCGCTCAGGCCTGACGCTCGCATAAGCTGGTACCGGTACGGTCCGGGGTTGAGCAGGGTGTCCAAGTCCTTAGCCACCGGTTTCGACCAGCAGATTTCCATTTGCCCCGTAGTGGGGTCGGTCTGCACCACCGACACGTTGGTGATGAGTGGCAGATCGCGCGGGAGCTGGGCGCATACCTCTTCGGAAGGCAGGCTTTCGACGATGTTGTAGGGGTATCCGCCCGCCGATATTCGGGCAAATTTGGCCAGTATGCGATAACAATACGTTCGCCCGCGCTCTACTTCGGTGTCTTTGAAATAGTAGCGCCCGTCTTTTTGTTCTTTGGTCACGAATATGCGTTCCGTGTAGCCCTTGCCCTGGAGACCAGGCGCACAGCTGTCAAATGGAAAGGGATTGGTGCCTTCGCGTCGCCAGACGGAAAAACCGTAAAAATAGTTTTGCTCAGCGCCCTCGCAGATGTATGGTTTTTCCCATGAAATTTCCACCTCGCCAAAACCCGCGTCGGCCTGCACGTCTTCCGGTGGCGGGCCGACAACTTTTATGGAAACCGTTTTCAGGTCGGCAAGTTGCGGTCTTGTTTTATTCAAAGAATCAACGGCCTTGAACACCACGGTGTACGGATAACGGGAAATATGTTCGCAGACCGTCTGCCACCGAAATGAACCCGATACCGGCGGAACCTGAAAGCCGGCGGGCACCGTGAACGTGGCCGGACTATACGGGTTGCTGATCGGGCCGCCCGCGGCGGTTAGTTGCACAAAATCCCCAGTATCCGGGTCGGTTGCGGTGACAGGAAATTCCAACAGTTGGCCAGCCACTAAGCAAAATTGCGCTGCGGACTGTACATCAGGCGGATGGTTATCGCAAGCCTTGACCAATATTTGCATATCGCGAATGGTCGTATCTATCGGCACGCCGTTTCGCCACGAGATGACAATGAAAGCCAGGTTGTACTCACCGGTATCTTGCGGCGATTGCCACAGGATGTCACCCGTCCGCTCGTCTAATTGCAGTATGTTGTTCAAACCCGGGCTGACCTCATTGGGGAATTTGTAGTTGGGTACTTGTGAACCAAAACCTTGCCTTGGAACAATCAGGCGGTAGGAAAGGCTGTCCAGATCGGGGTCGAAGGCATTAGGATTGTGCTTGAATGGCTGGCCCGTGCAAGCATTGTCAATCGGATTTTGAAGCAGGTATGGCGTGGTATTGGTGCCGCCAAACTGCGGGTCGAGGAAGTTGTAAATCGTTTCCAGGTAGAACGGTACGTTTTCGGACTGCGGTGGGTTCACGTTTATGATGCCCGCTATTCGATTGGGGTCGGTCATGGAAATTCGATACCGGGCAGGGGCTGCATAGGTGTGAATAGCTACATAGCGGTTGTACTTGAACTCTTCATTAAATACTTCTCCATTGCCACCTCCATTGACGCGCCCCGCCGACTCGCACTTACCGTCGCCCCAACAGATAGTCAGGGAGTCGCGGTCGGCGGGTGTGCTTCGGGTGCGCGTCCACGTGATGATAGTAGCCCGAATGGTAAGTGGGCCGATCTGTTCGATGTGTATTTCCCCCGCGCGGTTGTGCGTTGCGTGTAGCAGTTGGGGTGCAAAAGCCGTAAAGAAAAGAAGCGCGAGGCGTAGTAGTTTGTTCATATCCTGAGTGGGTTGTGGGTTTTGTCGGACCTTGGGAACGGCCCACAAGTGTACGCTATTTTGGTGGTCGAATGCAAAATGCACTAATTGGCAAAAAGGCTGCCCGATAGGGGCACAAAAATGGCCAATTCCGGCAGATTTGGTATTTGCCTCCTGGTTTCTAAAAGCCCCGGACAGCCGCAGCCAGTTCACTGATTCGTCCCGGATCTTCCTCCACAGCGCTGCCTACCACCAACAGGTCGGCACCTGCACGCAGGTTCGCCACGACTTTTTCGGGCGTTCGTATTCCTCCACCCACAATAAGGGGCACGCTGACCACCTCGGCCACGGCCTTGATCATGGCTTCCTGGACGGGTGTTTTCGCGCCAGAGCCTGCATCCAGGTACATCATTTTCAAGCCCAGCATTTCGCCCGCAAGGGCGGTACAAACAGCGATATCGGCTTTGTTTGCTGGTATCGGGTAGGTGTTCGACATATACTGTACGGATGTTTGCACGCCGCCATCTACCAGCATATAGCCGGTGGCAATGATTTCCAGCGGCGACATTTTCAAAAAAGGCGCGGCTACCACATGCTGCCCGATGAGCAGCTCGGCATTCCGCCCGCTGATGAGCGAGAGCAGCAGCATGGCATCGGCCCGGTAGCTGAGCTGAAACGAGCTGCCTGGAAACAGGACGATCGGCACGGCGCAACGCTCTCGAATACCCGCTAGTACCGTGTCGAGCATATCGTTCACGACAAGGCTGCCACCTATGAAAAAATAGTGTACCCCGGCTGCATTGGCGTTGTCCACGATACGGTCAAGATGCTGAACGCGGGATTTGTCCGGATCAATGAGCACGGCAAGCCGTTTCTCTCCATTTTTTTTGGCCTCCAGGAGGCCTTGGTACAGGTGAAGATCGGCCATACTGCTATGCGTCGAGTTCCTTGCAGGCATGGTAAAGGTCTTGCCATCCATCCCGTTTTTTCACTACTGTTTCCAAATATTCCCGCCAAACGGCCCGGTCGGTGCCAGGGTCTTTCACTACAGCGCCGGAAATCCCGGCGGCAAGATCGTGCGCATTGAGCGTGCCACTGCCGAAGTGTACGGCCAGCGATTGCCCCTGATGTACCACCGAGATGGCTTCGGCACTGCTGAGTGTAGCCGTCGGGCTTTTTATTTTTTCGCGCCCGTCTTCCGACTTGCCATTGCGCAGCTCGCGAAAAATGGTGACCAGGCGTCGGATTTCCTGGAGTGGAGCGGTCTCGGGTGGCAGTTCGAGTGCTTTGCCAAGAGCAGCCACGCGGTTTTGCACGATGTGTACTTCTTCCTCCAGGGTAGCGGGCAGGGGCAGCACCACGGTGTTGAACCGTCGGCGCAAGGCTGCTGAAAGTTCGTTCACCCCCTTGTCACGATCGTTGGCCGTGGCGATGAGGTTGAAGCCGCGCAGGGCTTGTACTTCGGAGTTGAGTTCCGGTACGGGCAGCGTTTTTTCGGAGAGCAGGGTGATAAGCGCGTCTTGCACGTCGGCGGGTATGCGGGTGAGTTCTTCTACCCGGGCGATCTTGCCTGCTCGCATAGCGGTGAGCACCGGGCTGGGCACCAAGGCTTTATCTGATGGTCCTTCGGCGATAAGCCGGGCGTAGTTCCAACCGTAGCGCAAGGACTCTTCACCTGTGCCGGCGGTGCCTTGCACGAGCAAGGTGCTGTCGCCGCTGACGGCAGCAGCGAGGTGTTCGCTCACCCATGTCTTGGCGGTTCCCGGCACACCGAGCAGGAGCAGAGCGCGGTCGGTCGCAAGGGTAGCCACGGCAATTTCCATTAAGCGGCGGTTGCCGAAGTACTTGGTTTCGATATCGCGCTTGCCCGCTTTGCCGCCAACCAGGTAGGTCACCACCGCCCACGGGGAGAGCTGCCAGCCAGGCGGGCGAGGGCGGGTATCGGATTTAGCCAAGGCTTCCAGGTCCTCAGCGTAGGCTGTTTCGGCGTGCGGACGAATGATGGTTGTTTCGGTCATGGTCGGACAAAAGTAATGTGGTAATTTGAAAATGTGCTAATTGACAAAGGCGCTCAAGAAGCCGTGTCTATGGTCAATGTACTGAATATTTTCAAACCAGTTGCGCCTCTGCGCCTGTGCAGTGAACTTCGCTGTAAGCGAGCATTTGATCCTGAACAAAACAAGGCAAGAAAAATTAGTAAATACATTCCGCACATTTTTACATTTGCCGAACAATACTTATTCTTTCACATTTAAAATCAGTACAAAATGAACAACCGAGTTTTACTTGCAGCATTGGCCGGAGGTGTCACCTCTTTTTTGTTGGGCTGGCTTATCTGGGGCATCTTGCTTGCCGATAAGATGCGTGAAACAGCTGCCCGGTTCCCAGGCTTGATGAAGGAAACGGAAGACCTTGTTCTCATCTTCGTCAGTTGCCTCATCGGCGGTCTTTTGATGGCGCTTTTGTTCAGCCGTTGGGCGGGCATTACCACGTTTATGGGCGGCTTGATGGCTGGAGCTTGGATATCCGGCTTGATTGCGGCCTCCTTTGATGTCATGTTTATGGCAACAATGAACATGATGGACTGGAACGGGGCTATCGTTGACATCCTCGCCAATGTCGTATCGGGTGCCGTCGTTGGCGGCGTTGTCGGCTGGGTGCTGGGGTACAAACGATAAATTCATATCGTACTTTTTTCTTGAAGGCACGGATAGGTGCCGGAGCTGCGCTACAAACCGGAGCGCCCCGGTACTTATTCGTGCCTTTTCAAATATCGACTTTCACCTCGGTATTGAATTTTAATCACGCTTTTAACACGACTTTTGCCATTTGAAACGCTCAAAAAAACGCCTATGGGGCTCCAGGAAATGGGTTTTTGAATTGTACTTAGCGTGCGGCCCACCTTGGTAACAATGGGGTACATCGAGCTCCGCGGGGACAACCCCACCCCCATCCCCTCCCCCGGGTGGGAGGGGGGCTTGCCCTCAAAAAAGGCAAAAATTAGCCACAGGTACTTTGGCTTTTCAACTTGATGAGACGGTGT
>JBJXEZ010000310.1:0-20132 GCA_046153695.1 Saprospiraceae bacterium | reverse complement strand
TCGGCGAGGTTGCGCAACAGGTCGGCATGGCGGCCCAGCACAACGGTTCCCTCTGGCGGAATCTGCGAACCGTGCGTGTCAAAACCGCCCATCGAACAGAGGTACATCTTGGTTTTGCAGCCACCCTTGATGAGCCGAGCCACCGTTTTTAATTGGTTGGCGAGGCCCGACTGCGGGTAGGTAGTAATGGCATTGCTGCCTGCATCGAATGCCTGGGTGATGTACTGCGAATACTGGTCCACGCTGTCTTCCACGCCCATGATGTACCGAAGTTCGTCGCCGTACTCGGAATCGGGCACATTGAGCAGGGGCGCTCCGCCGATGGTCTGCACCAGCGAATAAAACCCGTCGGGGTCCTGGCCGTACAGGTTGATGGAGTTTTGATGTTCGGTTTCCGTGTGAAAACCGAGGGAAGGGTAGGGGTCGCCGATCTGGATACCCAACGGATAAAGCATGTCAGGGATAGGCGTGCCTTTCACATCGGGGAACATGGCGTTGAGGGCGCGGCCCATCCAGCCGGACCGGATTTTGGATCCTTGGAGTGTGCCGTCGCCTCCCGAAAGCCACAGGTCGGTGCTTTTGAAATGCGACTGGTTCAGGTTTTCGTAGCCCACGCCTTGCACCACATTGAGCCAGCCTTTGTCGTAAAGCGCCTTGAAACCGGTCATCACCGGATGCAAACCCACCTGGTCGGGACTGGGCACGGTGTTGTCCAACTTGATATAGCGCTCCGGCCCGGTATCGGGAATTTTGATGACCGGCCTTAGGTTGGAGTACACATCGTACTGGGCGATGGGAATGATGGTGTTCACGCCGTCGTTGCCGCCTTTGAGTTGGATGAGCACGAGCACCCGGTCTTCTACTTCCTCGCAGTCGGCCATTACGCGAGCGATCTTGGTATTGGAAAACGGCCGCATAGCGTGGCCATTGACGACGAAAGAGGATATACCTGCTATTTTGAGAAAATTGCGTCTTTTCATTTTTAAAAAATGGTTGAAAGGTTACTGGTTGGAAGGTTTTGGATTAGAAGGTTTTGGATTAGAAGGTTTCGGGTTGGAAGGTTTCGGGTTGGAAGGTTTCGGATTCGATATATGGGGTTTATTTAAATTACTAACCAGAAAGCCCTTAAAGTGAATGAATGATTTATTTTTGAAAACTTTTTTTGCAAAAACCTGGAATATGACTTTTAAATGCTTTGAAGAAATTGATGCCTGGAAATTGGCTCGCGATCTCTGTATAATGGTCAAACAATACACCGAAAAGGAGGCTTTTTCGAGGGACTGGGAGTTGCGCCGGCAAATCCGAAGCTCGTCGGGGTCAGCGATGGACTGTATCGCGGAAGGCTTCGAGCGTGGCAGCAACCGGGAATTCAGGTATTTTCTCGGCATAGCCAAAGGCTCCTGCGGTGAAGTACGATCTCAAGGCTACCGGGCATTGGATTATAGCTACATTTCCGAGCAAGAACGGGCTGGAATGGATCAATTAGCCAACCGAGCCAGTGCTGCGATCCAGGGACTAATTGATTATCTGAATAAAACAGAAATCAAAGGACAACGGCACTTCATTCGCCCTCAACCCTCTGACCCGTATTTTCCCCCTAATCCTCCAACCCCCTAACCCGAAACCCCCAAACCCGAAACCCCAAACCCCGAAACCCCAAACCCGAAACCTAAAAAACCTGATACTCCGGTGCGTATAGCATCGCGTTGAACAGCCGCCGCAGCGGAATTTGCACCTCCGTGTCGTCACCTGTACCGGTGTAATTTACCCACTCATAGTCCCAGTCAGCAGCGGGTAGCCCGTCGAGGAAAATAGTGGTATGGAAATACTCAAACCGGTCGTTGTCAGGCACTTCAGGAAACAAGTATTGGAGCAGTTCCTGAACGAGGACAAAGGAGTCGTTCGGATCGTTGACGAAACCGCTGTCGCGTAGCCAGGCAGCAAAATCAAACCTGGTTCCCAACGATTCGTTTGCGCCCGGCCCCCAGGCGTGTGTACCGGTGATGAGCATTTCCGGCCATTTGTACCGCGCGACGATGGTGGCCGAGTTGAAAAATTGCCGGTTGAAATCGGGGTCCTGATAATAGCCCGGATAACCGGCCACGTCGGGCGGGTAAAACATGAACATGCCCGACCAGTCCATCAATCGGCCCATAATGCCCTTGTCCCAGAACGTATCGTAATGCGCCACCGTGTCTGTTGTGGGATCAGGAATAGGCACGTCGAAGAAAGACAGGGTTTGCATTGCCAGATCGAGCGGCGAGCGGATTAGCGCACCGGTGTTTTCATCCGTGGCGTTTGCGTCGTCGGCATCGAAGAAGTGTTCGCTTTCGAGCAGCTGTTTCACGACGGGTTTTATTTCAAAATTGCCGGCGATGAACGTTTGTGCCAGCGGGCCGATAATATCAGTCTCGATGTCAGCCGGAATGTCGCGTCCGATAAAAAAACGGTACAGACGGCGACAGAAATGGCGGGCCGTTTCTTCTTGGGCAAACACCATATCCACCAGCATGCCCAGTTCGGCGTTCATCCCGTCCAGGTCGTTCGAGGGCGGCTGGATTACGGTGTTGTTGAACCGAGCGCTGAAGGTTTTTGACCCAAAGTCATGGCTTTGCGGGTAGCCTTTGCCAGCCGGGATGTTCGTTTCGGGGTCCTGGTATTGGTGGCGTTTGGCGTTGCTAAAGCCCGTGAACACTCTTGCGGCTTCCTCGATATCAGCCTCGGTGTAGTTGGTGTAATCGCCCGGGCCTGCAACGGGACCGGCACCGATGGTATGGAGTTCGAAAAACTCACGGGCGTAATTGAGGTTCGGGTTGTTGACGAAGTTTTGGTTGTTGTCAATGTAGTCGAGCATGACGTTGTCCAGGATCATCTTCGTCACCAATTTCTTATAATTGCCGAAGCACCCCCAGCGCAACAGCATGAGGTAGTCGTAGAAAGCACTGCTGGTTCCGTAGTCGGGAGTAGCAGCAAGAAACTGGTGGAAAAAAAACTCGAGTTTGTGCCCGGAACCGGGGTCATGCAACGCCTCGTTGAGCCACCACGACATGACAAAACGCCGAAGGTCATTGTCGTCGGCGGGTAGTGTGGCAGAGGGTGGTTGTGGCGGATTGATCCAGGTGACTGGACTGGCACCAGCCGTGGTGGCATAAGCGGGCTGGTCAATCAAAAGCGGAGACGGGACGAGCAATGTGGCCACCGCATCGGTTGCGGTTTGGGCAGCGATCTCGTCCACCTTGGTGCGGGTATAGCGGAAACTGGCCCGACGCAATAAATGCGCGGCACGCCGCTGCCCCAGGGCACCCTGAAGGGGATTCAAAGAAGCCATGATGGTAAAAAATGTTGATGAGAAAATCGGTTTGTTACGCAGAATCAAAAATAGGTAGGCTTGCCGGGCGGGATGGATGTCTGACGAGTGTCAGCGAGAACTGCGTAGCGGATTATTTTGGCTATTGGTAATTGGTTGTTGTTGGACCGAAGGATTAAAGTCGAGGTGGTAACGCACCCATTGAGAAAATTATGCGCGGATCGGGTGTGAATTTTAAAATTTGGGGGAAAACCCGGATACCGCAAAAGCCATCAACCTCGTTCACTGCACCACCTCTTTCCGGATCCGATATGCCGAGGGCGTATCGCCAGTTGCTTTTTTAAAGTAGCGATTGAACGATGCCTTGTTATTGAAGCCCGCTTCGTAGGCGATCTGGATGATGGTGAGCCGTTCGTATGTTGGGTCCGCCAGCAGGTGCTTGACGTGCTCGATTCGGTAACGGTTGATGAGTTCAAAAAAATTGACTCCGTAGTGTTCGTTAATAACCTGCGACAACTGGTGCCGGTTGATGTTGAGGTAGGCCGCCAGGTCGTCTAACCGAAGCTCATTCTCCTTGAATACCTGTTGTTCGATCATCAGGATCTCCATCTTCCGTTTGATGGATGCACTTGAACTTTCGGTTAGGCCCGATGTGCGGTATTTTTTTACCGGTAAAAAGTTGTCTATCGGCTCACTGCGGAAAACCCGCCGTTGCAGCAGCCCCATGTAAGCAACTGCCAGTATACCCAACGCCATAATAAAACTGATGGCATAGTCCCATTCCGGGTTGAAAAAAGTGCCTCGCACCAACACGAAATAGGAAATAAACGCCAACGTATACAGCGCCATGCCCCGCGCCACAACACGGGTCCAGACGCGGATATTGGAGTCTGCCTGCCACTCGTTTTGGGTCATCCCCCATATGCGCAAGGAATAGTACAAGAGGTGCCCGGTGAGCAGGACAGGCGACGTGCTAATGGCAAAAATATCAGCAGGAGCGTGCAGGTTTACCCCAAAATTGGACAACAGAACGGGCACGGTAGCCAAACCCACCACCGCTGGAAGAGCATAGTGCAACGCAGCTTCTCGTGCCGTGTAGTCCTCTTTGAACGTTTCGTTCAGGTAAAAATAGAGCGAAGGGCCGATTAACAGGGTCAAAAACGGCCACAGGTTATTTAGGTAAGGGAAAAGCGCAGTGTAGCCCGTCCAGATCAGAACATACGAAGCCAGCGTAAACGCAAACGAAAAAACCACGACTGCCAGTCGTCGTTCACCTGCTGAAAACCGCGACCGACCGAGGAGTAAAAGAAAACCAACCAACAGTCCCAATACTGCTATTGTCGCCAGTGTGCCTGTCCACAAGTTGAAACCCGGTTCCAGCGATTTTTTCAATCGAAGGAAGACAGAGTTGCTCTTGGCCAGTTTGTCGAATACTGGCTGCGACAGCATTTTATGGTGGAGCACCCCTGCGGGTACAGCCAGCAGACAGGCAACCGCTGCACTGTCGCGCCCAAGCGCGGCGAGGCACTTGGCTTCCCAGAATACGGCCATGTGCTGCTGCTCTGCTTCCAACTGCCGTACTTCCCGAAACAGGACGAGCGCCCGTTCCGGCTGATCGTTTCGGAAATAACAAACTGCCCCCTGGAACTTCATGCGCTCGCTCAACCAGGGCGTTTGCTCCAATACAGCTGCGCAATCAATCTGATTCGCAGCAACCTGGCCGTCGAGCGTGCCGGATTGACTGACAACAAGTAGCAGTATCAGGAGTTGGTTGATTTTCATATAGCGCACAAATTTACTGCTGAACCACGACCTTTTGGCGGGCAGTGCTCCCGTCCTGCATACGGGCGATGATGTAGTACACCCCGTTTGCCGTTCCGTTGGCATCCCAACGGGCGTTTTCCGATGCCCTAAACTTGGTCACCAATTGCCCTCCAGTGCCGTACACTTCAATTGTATCGGCCAGTTTCAGTACCTCCGGATCAGAAATCAGGAAACTCGATCCCACAGACGGAGTGACAAACGCGGCCTCCTGGATTGCCTCACTTGTCGAAGAGGACGGTGTCGTGCGGAAAACCACAGCGTTAGGCCGTATCAAACCGAGTGTGCCAGGTGGTACCAGATTTTTTACGAATGTGCCAGCCTGATCATATACCCGAACCGAGGCGGTTCCGCCGCTCCCGATCGCGATGTTGCCGTTTGGAAAAAGATCCACGCCCTCGCTTTGTGGTACCCCGACACAGAACACGCCGAGATAGTGCCCGTTGCTGTCGAATCGCTTGACAGAACCAGCTTCGTAGTCCAGTACCATCAGGTCGCCATTGCTGGCAAACCAAATATTGGTTGGCCCCAATAAATTAGCGCTCACAAACAGACCGAGGTCAGCACCGGATGGGCTGTACTTTCGAATACTTTTGCCGTAGTACGACGATACATACAGGTTACCGGCAGTGTCCCAGGCCAGGCCAATGGCAGAAGACACACCCGTTGAGGTGAAGTCGCTGGCAGGTGCGCCGTTCAAGTTGTACCGCAACACCTTTCCATTTCCTTGCCACTGTAGGACATACAGTAAGCCGTCAGGACCGATTTTCATACGTGTTGGGCCTGCAATGCCGGCGGCAAACTCCCCGGTAAAAGCACCAGTGGTGGCGTTGAATTTGGAAATCCGCCCCGTATTCAAGTTGGTGATCAATACAGTGTTGCTGTTTTCGAGAAACAGGATGTCCTGCGGCCACGCCAGGTGGTCGGAGATGAAAACCACGCCGTTCTCGCCGTTTTCATCAAAACGAAGAATTTGCCAGGGCGGGCTGCTGAAATTACCTGCATCGCTTACATACAGGTAACGGTTTTGAGCACAGATTGGAGACTGGAAAACGGCAATGAAAATGCCGAGCAAAAGCACTGTTGTTCTTTTTGTCATAGTGGTAAATTTTTTTGGTAAATGAAGGACAAAGCAAGGCAAGGCTTCACCAACACCCGTTTCGCTTTATCAAGATTTACGTTGAAGGTGGAGTTTCCGCACACGCAGTATTTGCATGGCATGAAAAAAATTGTCCAAGCGGATTGGTTTGCTACTTTTGCCGGGCCTCAGAATGCATACCTGCTCAACCTGTTTGCTCGTATCTGTCATGCAAAACACTGCCAACTCCCGCCCACCCGGTTACTTGTACCAGCTGACCATCGTCGGGTTTTTGTTTTTTATTTTCGGGTTTTTCACCTGGCTGAACGGCACGCTCATCCCATTTCTGAAACTGACCTGCGACCTGAAAGAGGACTGGCAGGCTTTGCTCGTGACCTCGGCGTTTTACCTCAGTTATTTTTTTCTTGCCCTTCCGTCGTCCGCTATTTTGCGGCGTACTGGCTTCAAGGGCGGCATGGCGCTCGGCCTGCTGGTTATGGCACTGGGCTGCCTAATCTTTTTGCCAGCGGCGAATACACGGGCGTTCCCGTTGTTTCTTGTCGGCCTTTTTGTGCAGGGTATGGGTCTGGCGCTGTTGCAAACGGCGGTCAACCCCTACGTCAGTATCATCGGCCCAATTGAAAGCGGAGCACAGCGCATCAGTATCATGGGTATCTGCAACAAGGCAGCGGGCATACTCAGTCCGCTTATCCTAAGCAGCATCCTGTTGCGCAATGCCACAGCCATTGAAAAACAAGTGGAAGCCGCTACTGACCCGGTGATCAAGACCGCGCTGTTGGATGAGCTGGCGGCACGCGTGCTGTTGCCGTACATCGTGCTGGCCGTGGTGCTTATGGTCGTGGCTTTTTTTATACGCCGCTCGGCGTTGCCCGATGTGGACCCCTCTGCTGATGTAGCCAGTGCGGACAGCAGCGGAGGTGCCGACTCAACCCGCACGAGTATTTTCCAGTTTCCGCACCTGTTGCTGGGTGCTCTTGCCATCTTTTTCTACGTGGGTGCGGAAGTAATGGCCGGAGAGGTCATTGTGTTGTACGGCAAGAAACTAAACTTCGAACTGGACCAAACACGGTTTTTTACATCGTTTACGCTCATTGCAATGCTGGTAGGCTATGTGCTTAGCATCGTGCTCATTCCCAAATACATTTCCCAGCAAAAATTCCTGCGCTACTCCGCATTGCTGGGCCTGGCGATCACACTGGCCACCTATTTTGCGTCCGGATCAGCGGCTGTGACCTGCATCGCGCTGCTTGGCCTGGCCAACGCGGTGATGTGGCCAGCCATTTTTCCCCTGGCTATCAACGGTCTGGGGCGTTTTACCCAGGTTGGGTCGGCACTGCTCATTATGGGTATCATCGGCGGGGCGCTGTTGCCGCCGATGTACGGTTATTTGGCCGACATGGAAGGCGTGGGCTATCGGGCTGCATTCCAGATCACGGTGGTGCCTTGCTACCTGTACATTCTGTACTACTCGGTGGCGGGCTACAAGAAGCGTTGAACGATGGGTTTGAGAAAAAAAGAAAACCCTACCTTTACGCGCCTTTGAAAAAAAGGTGGAAACTCAACGCTAATCATTCACAACTTATCATTAGTAAAACAATGGCAACAACCGCAGACATCCGCAACGGCCTGTGCTTAGATTTGAACAACGACATTCTGAAAGTTATTGACTTTCAGCGTTTCCAGGTAGGCCGCGGCAGCGGAAAGGTTTGGACCAAACTGAAAAGCACCACTTCTGGAAAAGTCATCGAACACACCTTCCAGAGCGGTCACAACATCACTGAAGTGCGCGTGGAGCGCCGTAAGTATCAGTATCTCTACCCCGAAGACGGCGGCTATGTGTTGATGAATCAGGAAACCTACGACCAGATTTCCGTGCCCGAAGATATGATTGACAACGGCAAATTCCTCAAAGAGGGCGATGCCGTTGACGCGCTTTTCCACGCACAAAAAGAATCCCTTCTTTCGGTGGAGATGCCCCAGACTGTTGTTCTGGCAATAACCTACACCGAGCCCGGTGTCCGGGGCGATACCGCCACAAACACCCTCAAGTTGGCAACCGTCGAAACCGGGGCCGAAGTGCGGGTACCCCTCTTTTGCGAAGAAGGCGACCTGATAAAAATTGACACTGCTACAGGCGCTTATATGGAGCGTGTGAAAAAATAGGCTGGTTTGCACCAACAAACACTGCCGTTACCTATTTTTGGCCTTTAAGTAAAACGAACTTGGTAATGATGGACATCAATCAGATACAAGAACTGATCCGCTTGGTCAGCAAATCAAAAGTGACTGAATTCATCCTGAAAGAGGGCGACTTCAAACTAATCATAAGAAACCAGGCAGGTGGCGAAAGCACTTCCGCCCCTGCTGTGGTTGCCTTCCCGCCCCCTCAGCAGATGATGACTATGGCAGCAGCACCTGCTCCGCCCGCCCTAGCGCCAGCACCAGTAGCTGTGCCTGCACCTGCTGCCAGCGCGGACGCTGCCAATTCGATCACGATAAAATCGCCCATGGTGGGTACGTTTTACCGATCAGGAGGGCCTGAAAAAGGGCCTTTTGTCAAAGTAGGCGACACCGTGGACGTAGGCACTACAGTCTGCATTATAGAAGCAATGAAGCTGTTCAACGAAATCGAGTCGGATGTCAAGGGCAAGATAGTCAAGGTTTTGGTCGAGGATGCTTCCCCGATTGAATACGACCAGCCCCTGTTCGTAGTCGAACCGGCCTGATCAGGTCACCTTTCTTCCTAACAGTTAAATCCAGCGTTTTCGACCGGGTACTACTAGTGCGTCGAGGTCGGGATGTTTTCGAGCCATGTTCAAGAAGATTTTGATAGCCAATCGCGGCGAGATCGCGCTGCGGATCATCCGTACCTGCAAAGAGATGGGTATAAAAACCGTGGCGATATACTCCACGGCCGATCGCGACAGCCTGCACATTCGTTTCGCCGACGAGGCCGTTTGCATCGGCCCGCCGAGCTCTGCCGAGAGTTACCTCAATATTCCCCGCATCATGGCCGCTGTGGAAATCACCAACGCCGATGCGGTCCATCCAGGCTATGGTTTTCTGGCTGAAAACGCCAATTTCGCCGAGGTCTGCAAAGAATACGGGATCAAGTTTATCGGCCCCACGCCCGATCAAATCCGAAAGATGGGCGACAAGATCACAGCAAAAGAAACCATGCTCGCTGCCGGTGTTCCATGTATCCCTGGCTCCGAGGGCTTGCTCGAAGATGTTCAGACAGGCATCAAGGTCGCTAAGGTAATCGGTTACCCCATCATCCTGAAAGCAACCGCTGGCGGCGGTGGCAAGGGTATGCGTATCGTGTGGAAGGAATCCGAGTTCGAGAGCCAGTGGGACACCGCCCGACGCGAAGCAAAAGCCTCGTTCGGCAACGACGGCATTTATATGGAAAAATTCATCGAAGAGCCGCGCCATATCGAGTTTCAGGTCGCAGGCGATCAGTTCGGCAAGGCCTGCCACCTCTCCGAGCGCGACTGTTCCATCCAGCGCCGCCACCAAAAACTGGTAGAGGAATCGCCTTCCCCGTTTATGACACCCGAATTGCGCGAAAAAATGGGCGAAGCAGCCATCAAGGCCTGTACCGCCATAGCCTACGAAGGTGTAGGCACAGTGGAGTTCCTGGTCGACAAATACCGTAACTTTTATTTCATGGAAATGAACACCCGCATCCAGGTGGAACATACCGTGACCGAGGAAGTCATTGACTTCGATCTTATCAAAGAACAGATCAAAATAGCCGCCGGTATCCCTATTTCCGGCAAAAACTATTTCCCGGAAATGCACGCCATTGAGTGCCGCATCAACGCCGAGGACCCGTTCAATGACTTCCGACCCAGCCCCGGACGCATCACGTCTTTTCACTCGCCCAAAGGTCACGGCGTCCGCGTCGATACGCATGTGTATGGCGGCTACAACATCCCGCCTTACTACGACTCCATGATCGCCAAACTCATCGTGCGTGCCCGAACCCGCGACGAGGCGATCACAAAAATGGAACGCGCTCTCGACGAGTTCATCGCAGAAGGCATAAAAACTACCGTGCCCTTCCACCAGCGACTCATGCAAAACCCGGATTTCCGAAAAGGCAATTTCCACACCGGGTTTCTGAACACTTGGGACTTCAAAAACGCATAGTGCTTATTAGCCCCAACGGGGCTATATGTTCATAGATGTCGTATCAACATAATATTGCCCAAACCCTCGGTATAACCCCGCGTCGCGTTGAGGCCGTACTCGAGCTGCTCGAAAGTGGAGCAACGATCCCGTTCATCGCTCGCTATCGCAAAGAGGCAACCGGCTCGTTGGACGAGGTGCAAATTGCCGACATTCAAAGCGTTTGGAAAAAAATGCTGGAACTCGACAAGCGCCGGGAAGTCGTCTTGCAAAGCATCGAAGAGCAGGGAAAATTGACTCCTGAACTGCGCAAAGCCATCCTCGCGGCTGCTACCCTGACCGAGCTCGAAGACTTGTATCTGCCCTATCGCCCCAAGCGCAAAACCCGAGCCACCGTGGCCATCGAGCACGGACTGGAGCCGCTGGCTAAACGCATTTTTTCCCAACAAGACAAACATGGCTTGGAAATCCTCGCTGCCAAGTTCATTACCGAGAATGTACCTACCGTGGAAGATGCCCTGCAGGGTACCCGCGACATTATAGCCGAGTGGATCAACGAAGATAAACGTGCGCGTGACCGTGTACGTCGACATTTTGAAAAAGGCGGCTTCATCGCTTCCCGCGTGGTGAAAAATAAAGAAACTGCTGCCGCCAAATACCGCGACTACTTCGACTGGAGTGAAAAACTGGCCACCTGTCCCTCACACCGCTTGCTGGCAATGCGCCGCGGCGAAGATGAGGGTTTTTTGCGCGTGGGCATCGCCCCCGACGAGGAAACTACCGTAGCCGACCTCGAAAAACTGTTCGTTACAGGTTATGGCGAGTCTGCCGAACAGGTGCGATTGGCAATCAAAGACGGCTACAAACGCCTGCTTCAGCCGAGTATCGAAACCGAATTTCGAAACGCATCCAAGGAAAAAGCCGACCTGGAGGCTATTCGCGTATTTGCTGAAAACCTGCGCCAGTTGTTGCTTTCTTCGCCGCTGGGCGAGCGCCGCGTACTTGGCATCGACCCGGGCTTCCGCTCTGGCTGTAAGGTGGTGGCTTTAGATACCAGCGGTAACCTGCTTCGCAACACCACGATTTTTCCGCACGAGCCGCAACGCCAGGTCTTTGAAAGTGAATCAACCGTGGAGGATCTGGTGGAAAAATTTCAAATCGAAGCCATTTCAGTAGGCAATGGCACTGCCGGGCGCGAAACGATTGATTTCCTGCGAAAAATCAAATTCCAGCGCCCGGTTGAGATTTTTCAAGTGAATGAAGCAGGAGCCTCCATTTACTCTGCCTCTGAAGTGGCTCGTGAGGAATTTCCAAACGAAGACATAACCGTTCGCGGGGCTGTCAGCATCGGGCGACGGCTCATGGACCCACTGGCCGAACTGGTCAAAATTGACCCAAAAAGTATCGGAGTAGGCCAGTACCAGCACGATGTAAATCAAACCTTACTCAAGGAAAGCCTCGACCGGAGCGTAGAATCATGTGTGAACGCCGTAGGCATCAACCTCAACACAGCCAGCAAACACTTGCTTACCTATGTTTCTGGCCTTGGCCCCGGGTTGGCACAAAACATCGTGGCCTTCCGTGCTGAAAACGGTGCTTTCCGCCGCCGCACCGACCTGAAAAAAGTGCCCCGCCTCGGCGACAAGGCATTCGAGCAGTGCGCTGGCTTTTTGCGCATACGCACCGCCGATAATCCGCTGGACAACACTGCCGTCCACCCGGAACGTTATGCCCTCGTGGAGCAAATCGCTCAAGACCTCGGTTGCACCGTAACGCAGCTCGTGGCCGACCGCAGCCTGCGGCAAAAAATTGACCTTCAACGCTATGTCAAAGGCGATGTTGGCTTGCCCACCCTACAGGATATCCTTAAAGAAATCGAAAAGCCCGGCCTCGACCCACGCGGCACAGCCCAGGCTTTTGAGTTCGGGAATGTCCGGGGAATCGAGGACCTGTCACCGGGCATGGTCTTGCCCGGTATAGTGACAAACATCACTAATTTTGGCGCTTTTGTAGACATCGGCGTGAAAGCCAGCGGGCTGGTACATGTGTCGCAGATCACCGACAAATTTGTTAAAAACCCTGCTGAAGTGGTACGGCTCAACCAACAGGTTATGGTACGGGTTCTGGAAGTGGATTTGGACCGCAAGCGTGTAGCGTTGAGCATGCGGGGCGTGTGAGCAGGCCTATTCGCACCGCCGTCGTGCAGCACCTACAATTTTTTTCATAAAATCCACCTGCGGGCGGATGACAGCATTCTCCGGCAAATCCAGGTTTTGCTGCAGGTCTTGCTCCACTTCACCGAAACGACCTTGGCTGATGGCCCTTTCGTAGTTGAACTGGTTTGTATCGCGGAAACGCTCGAAGGTGGACAAGTGCTCGGCTTTCGGGCGCAAAAAAACCATGTAAACGCCGAGCAATATTATCCCGCTCAAGAATCCGCCGAACCCGGAAAACAACAACATTTTCAGGCCGAATCCGCCTTTTTGCACCCTAAGACGCTCATAATCATGCAAAATTCGGTGGCTTTCGGTGCGCAACTGCTTTCCGATCTGGCGTTCGGCGTACAGGTCATCTGCATATTGCAGGCGCAGTTTTTCCAAATCCTGCTTGTACTTTTGCGCCGCGCCCTGCGCAGCTTGCAGGTCGCGCTCCAATTGGGCGATCCGCTCCTCGTTTATCGGGTTTGTTCCCATAGTGCTCAACCATTCTTGTTGTACTGGCAAAAGTAGCGATGAAAACAGACATCTTGGCAATTGGAATACATCCCGACGACGTGGAACTCAGCGCTGCGGGCACCTTACTACACCACGCCGATCTCGGCTATACCTTCGGCCTGCTTGATCTCAGCCTAGGCGAACTGGGCACCCGCGGTACGCCCGAATTACGCACGATCGAAGCCACTGCCGCTGCCCAAATCCTCGGCGCAGCCTTTCGCGAACAAATAGACCTGCCCGACGGGTTGTTCACTCACACACCAGAAAATATGCTCAAAATTGTGCGGAGCATCCGCGCCCATCAGCCGCGTATCGTGCTCTGCAATGCCCCTGATGACCGGCATCCTGATCACGGCCGCGCGGCCAAACTGACGGCCGATGCCTGTTTTTACGCGGGCTTGGCCAAGATCGAAACAACCGACGCGAATGGGTTGCCCCAACCACATTGGCGACCCACTGCCGTGTACCACTATATTCAGGACAAACAACTCGAACCGGATTTTGTAGTGGACATTACGCCCTATTTTGAAAAAAAAATGCAGGCAATTCTGGCCTATTCTTCCCAGTTTTATGATCCAGGCGAGCCAGGTGCCGGTCCCCAAACACCTATTTCCGGCAAGGATTTTCTGGATTTTATGGAAGCGAAAGCGCGTGTGTTTGGCCGACCCGCTCAGGTACGCTACGCCGAAGGATTCATTTGCAACCGCACTCCGGCTGTTCATGACTTGTTCCTTTTGAAATGAGGGGCTGGCTGAGCGCCGAAATGATGCGAAAAATTTGTCTACAGTCTCCAAATTATTTCTCTCCTCTCCCGTTTACCCGCTTCAAAAACGGGTGACTGAAAACGGCCAACAAAATAATCCCCACACCGGTATAAAATCCATCGGGTAAACTCTTGTGTTCCTGAAAAAAAACACTCGCCAGCAACACGCCGTACACGGGTTCCAGGTTGATGGTCAGGTTGGTGGCAAATGCGCTGATGTGTCGCATCGCTTTGAGGGACAGGTAGTAGGGTAGGAGTGTGCACATCCAGGCCAGCAAAAACATCCACGCCCAGTCCCAGCCTTCGGGGCTGAAGCGGAGTGTAGGCGTACGGGCAATTTCTACTGGAAGGAGCAACGAACAGACAGCGAACACCCCGAACAATTCCACAAAACTAATAGCCAATGGTGGGGGAGGGGCGGGGCCATCAAGTAGCCGTTTGTTTAGAGTGGTGAATACAGCCGCTAGCAAAGCACCCACTGTTCCCACGATAAAACCGTCGCGCATGGACCACTCAAGGTTACCTACTACCAGTGCCATGCCGGGCAGTATCAGGGCACCAATTGCCAGCTCGCGCCAGTTCATCCGTTGACGAAGCAGAAGGGGTTCGAACAGAGCCGAAAAAAAGGAAGTGGACGCCATGGTTGCAACGGCTACCGAGGCGTTGGAGCGCTTTACGGCATCGTAAAAACAAAGCCAGTGCAAGCCGACCAGTGCGCCAATGCCCAACATTTGCCATAAAGCCTGGCGCGACAACCCGCGCAACTGACCTTTGGGCAATAACACCCACAGGCCCATGCAGCATAACAGTACCCGCCACCACACCAGGGGCAGCGCCTGCAAGGTTATCAATTTGCCGAGAATAGCCGTAAAGCCCCACAAAAACACACAAAAATGAAGGGTGAGGTAAGCGCGTGCGGTTTCGTTCATATCGGAGCAAAAGTACCTGTATATGGCTTGACTGACCACTTCGTAAAAAATGGCTCAATAAGAGCGTGTGTAACTATTTAGCACCAGCATACGGCGGCTCTAACCGTAAAGTTTTTCACCACAGATTTTCACAGATTCACACAGATTTTTAAACGGACAGGGAAAAATCTGTGTGAATCTGTGAAAATCTGTGGTGAAAATTACTTGCCTAAATAGTTACCCCAATTCGCTCTTACCCAAACATCGCTTTGTCGAACCGCTTGGCGGCTTCATTCCAGTTCACAATGTTGAAAAAGGCACCGATATAATCGGCCCGTTTGTTTTGGTGTTTCAGGTAGTAGGCATGTTCCCACACATCGAGGCCGAGAATGGGCGTGCCAACTTTGGGCGCGATCTGTAGCATGAGTGGGTTGTCCTGATTGGGCGAGGTAGTAATGAACAAGCCTTTGTCTTTGCCCACGCACAGCCATGCCCAACCAGAGCCGAACACGCTTTTTGAAGCATCTGAAAAGTCTGACTTGAATTTATCAAACGAGCCGAAAGTCGTATTGATGGCCGTGGCCAGTTGGCCAGGCTGGAGCGCGCTGCCACCGGGAGTCAGGGCTTGCCAAAAAAAAGCATGGTTCCAGTGGCCGCCAGCGTTGTTGCGGATTTTTTTGTCCGCGTCGGAGGTGGAAATTCGGGCAACAATGTCCTCCAATTCGTAATCGGCGTACACGGTGCCTTGCACAGCATCGTTGAGGTTGTTCACATACGCCTGGTGGTGTTTGCCGTGGTGGATTTCCATAGTTTGTTTGTCCAGATGTGGCTCCAGCGCATTGGCCGCATAGGGCAATGCAGGCAATGTGAATGGCGCAGCCCGTTTGGTCTTAGGCGGAGGCAGTGTCATTTTTGGCGGGGCGGAAGCATTTTTGCCGGGCGAGCAGGCGGAAACCAGTGGTGCCACTGCCGCGCTAATGGAAAGCAAAAAACCTGTTTTTAGAAATGTGCGTTTTTCCATAATAAAAGGTAGAATCGAGTTTTTGATGAAATTAGTTGTTGTGTCTGTTTACCGCTTATTTTTTCCGTAAATACTGAATCAACGCCAGCCGTACGTCATTGCGCAGGTCGCTTTTGTCCTTTGGGTCTGCTTTGGTCAGCCGTAGCACGTCCGGGTTGGTGGTGCCTTTCCCGTCCGCAGCAAGTTCGGTTTTCAGAAAATCCATGCCCGTTTCGTTGCCGGTTAGCAGGAAATCGGCGATGACCACACGGTAGGTTTTCTTAGGATCAAGTGGCGCGTTGTTGACCACCCACCGTTTGCCTTCCTCATCGCGGACGATCCGGCCCCAGTGCAGGTAGCCGCCTTTTCCCTTGTTGGCCAAGCCCGCATCGAGGGTACGCTGGAGCAAGGAGCCTCGCATTTCTACCTCAGCGATACCGCCGCCAAAAGGCAGCATCCGCACTATGTCCAATTCGGTGAGTGTGCCGCTGAGCACGTCGTCTACCCGCAAAGAACCGCCGTTGATTAGGCCGCACTCGGGCTTGTTTTTCGCCACCGAAAACATGGCATTGAGGATCATTTGTCCGACAGGCGCCTGCGAGTGCCGCACGGTGGTTTCTCGGCAGTCGAGCGGCTCTTTCAGCACGGTCACGGTTTTTTCGGCATCGAAGCCAGAGGATGCCAGCGACTCCTTTTTGATTTTTTCCCACTTGGCCACCACTGCAGCTACCGCTGGCTCGGGCTGGATGCTGCCGTCAATACGTCGTAATTCGGATTTGACGGCGGTCACACCCGTTTTTTTGTTGTGCCGAATGGTATGAACATACACCGTGCGGGCGTTGGCATCGCCTTTGGCCACATTCGTCCTGCCAACGCGCTGGAACATGTTGTCGTGGTCGTGGCCGCCCATGATGAGCGGCACATCGGGCAACATAGCCGCCAGTTTGATGTCGTCGGCCATGTCGAGGTGGGTGAGGCCGATGCGGATGTCTGTTTTCCCGACCAGTTCTGCGTGTGCCCGTTTGGCCTCGGCCAGCGGCTCGGTGTAGGCCACGAACGGCTTTTGGCCGGTGGTGACGAGCACGCCGAATACGCCAATTTTTACGGTGGTTCCATCGGCATCTTTCACCTCGGCGATCACATAGTCGGGGCATATCTCTTCTGAGCCGTCGGGGCGTTTTTTTGCAAAATTCTTGGTCGCGCCACCAGCAACAATCTGGCGGGCATTGGCAGCGATCCAAGTGAACCTGGATTCGTCCAGGCGGGCCTGCAGGTCTTCGTAGTCGTAGTCAAATTCGTGGTTGCCGAACACCGTCCAGTCCAATCCGAGGGTATTGAGGCAGTCCACCATTTGTTTGCCCCTGATGCGCTTGCCTTCATGCCGGAGCGTACCGATGACAGATGGGCTTATAAAGTCGCCCGACAAGGCGGTGAATGTGTTGGGATTTTTGGCCAGCAGTTCCTTGCGCAGCGCGGCCACGCGGGCGAGGCCACCAGAGTTGTCGCTGAGCGGCGAGATTTCATACACGTCGTTCAATTGCAGGATTGTGAACTCGATCAAGCCGTCGTCGCTACCGGTGGCAGTAGATCGGCGAGCGGGGTCGCACGAAACGAACAGAAGCAGCAGGACGGCGTAGGAAAGGCGGTGTATTTTCATGACGTGTGCAGTTTTGATTTGCTGGCAAAGTTGCCGCTGCTTTTTGAATACCGGCTGCCAATCGCCCGTTTTTTTTCCCTTTTCCGGATGCTGCTTCGCTTGACCATTATCACACAACCCGATGATCGTAGTCATCAACCGTGCCTTTACAGTGGTCGTACACTTGTGGTGTCAAATAAAATTTGGTACAATCAAAATCGCAGTTTTATGAAAATCTGGTCAAGTGCCCTGTTCGTTTTTTCGTTCACCTTGGCGGCCTGCGGAGGCGGTGATAAGCCCAAAACAACCGCCGCTGCTCCCGCTACCCAATCGCCCGAAGAGCAAATGCTGGCTGAAGGCAAGGGAATAGGCGAAGTCAAGTTTGTAGAACTGAAAACGCCCCTCGAAGCCGAGCGCCTCGGGCGCGGGAAGGCTATTTACGACATGAAATGTTCCGCCTGCCACAAACTGGACGAAAAGCGCGTCGTCGGCCCGGGCTGGAAGGGTGTGACCAAGAACCGCAAGCCGGAATGGATCATGAATATGGTGACCAACGTAGAGGTGATGCTGGACAAGGACGACGAGGCCCAAAAACTGCTGGAGCTCTGCCTCACCCGCATGCCCAACCAAAATGTATCCATTGGCGATGCCCGCGATTTGCTGGAGTTCATGCGTGCCAACGATGGAGAAAAATGACAGTTTTGAGTTTTGAGTTTCGGGTTTTACGGCTCTGATTCAAGGCTTTGTATTAACTAACCAATTCAATAATTATGAAAAAGTTACTCTTTTTCCTTGCCGGGCTGCTACTTGTGATCGCTGCTCTATGGCAATGCAAAACAAAGGGTGTAGCCTCCGCTTCGGCGGGCGATGCCGCCCAAAAAGTATATGTCGCGCCTGGTACACACGACGAGTTTTACAACTTCGTGTCAGGCGGCTTCAACGGGCAGGTATCTGTGTACGGGCTTCCTTCGGGCCGCTTGCTACGGATTATTCCTGTGTTTTCTGTTAGCCCCGAAAATGGCTGGGGTTTCAACGAGGAGACCAAGCCCATGCTGATGACTTCCCACGGTTTTGTGCCCTGGGATGACCAACACCACATTTCCATGTCGCTCACCAACGGTGAACAGGACGGGCGCTGGATGTTTGCCAACGCCAACAACACCCCGCGCGTAGCCCGCGTGGACCTCGGCTCGTTCCGTACCGTGGAAACTATGGAAATCCCAAACTCTGGCGGCAACCACTCCTCGCCGTTCATCACCGAGAACAGTGAGTACATTGTGGCTGGAACTCGTTTTTCCATACCTATGGACGACCAGCCCGACGTGGCCATCGAAACATACAAAGAAAACTTCCGCGGCACGGCTTCTTTCATCGGCATTGACCCGCAAAGCGGCCACATGAACCTCGCTTTTCAGGTTCTGCTGCCTGGCATTAACCTCGACCTGAGCCGATCCGGCAAAGGCCCGAGCCACGACTGGTTCTTTTTCTCTTGCTACAACTCCGAGCGCGCCAACACACTGCTTGAAGTGAACGCTTCGCAAAACGATAAGGACTTTATCGTAGCCATCAACTGGAAAAAAGCCGAGGAGTATGCCCGTGCAGGCAAAGGCGTGGTGAAAAAAGTGCGTTATGCCCACAATATCTACGACGAAAAAACGCACAGCGCCACCACCAAATGGGAAACCGAGGCCATCATGCTCGACCCGAAGGTGCTCAAGGATTTTGCCTACTTCATTCCCTGTCCCAAAAGCCCGCATGGCTGCGACGTGGATCCCAGCGGCGAGTACATCGTCGGCTCCGGAAAACTGGCTGCTATCATCCCCGTGTTCTCGTTTTCGAAAATGCAAAAAGCCATTGCCGACCGCAACTTCGAGGGCGAATACGATGGTATTCCGGTGCTGAAGTACGAGGACGTTTTGCACGGTGAGGTGAAAAAGCCCGGCCTCGGCCCGCTCCACACCGAGTTTGATGCCAACGGCAACGCCTACACCTCGTTCTTTGTATCGTCCGAGATCGTGAAGTGGAATGTCAAGAGCCTCGAAGTGCTTGATCGTGCGCCCACCTACTACTCCATCGGTCACCTCTGCGTGCCCGGCGGCGATACCAAAAAGCCTCACGGCAAGTACGTCATCGCCTACAACAAAATCACCAAGGACCGCTACCTGCCCACCGGCCCCGAACTGGCCCAATCGGCTCAACTGTACGACATTAGCGGCGATAAGATGAAGCTGCTACTCGACTTCCCCACGGTCGGTGAACCGCACTACGCCAACGCCATACCGGCCAGCCTGATCAAGGACAAGTCGGTAAAATTCTATCCGTTGGAAGAAAACAACCACCCGTATGTAGCCAAGGGCGAGGCCCAGGCCAAGGTGACGCGCGAGGGCAACAAGGTGCATGTGTACATGACCGCCATCCGTTCGCACCTTACACCCGACAATATCGAGGGCGTGCGCGTGGGCGACGAGATTTACTTCCACGTCACCAACTTAGAGCAGGATTGGGACGTGCCGCACGGTTTCGCTGTCAAGGGCGCGGCCACTGCCGAAATCCTTATCATGCCGGGCGAGACCCAAACCCTGATGTGGAAACCGGACCGCGCCGGTGTGGTGCCGTTTTACTGCACCGACTTCTGTTCGGCCCTTCACCAGGAAATGCAGGGCTACATACGTGTGTCGCCTGCAGGTTCCAACTTGCCGCTTAAATTCAGCACCGGAGAACCGAACTAAACGCTTAGCGGGGGTTGGGGG
>JBJXEZ010000291.1:0-10289 GCA_046153695.1 Saprospiraceae bacterium | reverse complement strand
AAACCAATGCCCGTTCGACTTGCATGTATTAGGCCTGCCGCTAGCGTTCATCCTGAGCCAGGATCAAACTCTCCATAGTGTGTTCTTTCGACCACATCGGATCATTCCAATCTGACCGTTCTTTCTTGTGCTTGATCTTGACATCTAGCAAAAGTTCCTGTTCAAGTTTTTTCAAACTTACCCAAAAACCACAAAGTCTTTCGTCTACCGTTCTGTCAATGAACTCTTTATAAGCCCCTCTTTCGAGGTTATTACTATCAATTTTGGTCCGCCTTTGCGAAGCGGGCTGCAAAGGTATGTCTTCCAAATTTCTCCAACCAAACCTTATTTGTATTTTTTTAAAAAAAATTCTAAAACACGCTTTACCCGTTAAATAAGCGATGAAAACGGCCATTTGTCAACCTGCCCGAAAGTGGCCTCTGAGAAACCGTCTGAAAACCCCTGGCGGGCGACAAAGCGTATCTTTTGCCGTCATACGGCGGCTGTTTTTTCGGCAATAGGACAAGACTATTCCCTCAAAAACGAGACTTGCCTGACGCCAAAACCTGCACCTTCTCACCTCGTCAGGGGTTTTCAGACGGTTTCTGAGACAAAACGGGGCGGGTTTTTAATCTACACTCTAATTGTCCGAACCGTTGTTCAGATACCATCGGGTAGAGCCAGGCTTGGCCGGATGCCGCTTGGGCAAGGCCACTTTGGGCAGCCACTCCATTTCAAGACAAGATGCTTTGCATTTCTCCAACTTGGTCATTCGAACGACCAACTGCCCATTTTGCTTTTTCCAAACGACAAGGCCCGGAAAATGCTGGAAAAGGTACCTCAACAGATTGAACAGCACGCGACGGCAAGTGACTTTTTGGTACGTTGGGTTGGAGTGAGCCAATTTCATTCTGGTCAACTCGCAGGGATGCAGGTTGACAAGTCGGCACAATTCGGAGCCTCTGACGGGGGTGTCCGAATTGGCGATTAGAAAAAGGGATTGATCCAATACCCAAGAGAGCGAAGTCATGTCTTGGATGTCAATAAGGAGTACGCGTTTCATGGCAATTATTTTTCGTGAATGGATATGCGAGTATCGCCATGACACTCCCTCTCGACAAGACTAATCGTGTAACTGTGCAGGTTGAGCTTACAACTGTGTAGGTTTAGCCCATAACTGTGCGGATGATTTTTTTCAAATGGCCAGGAAATGCTGGTTTCCGATCTGCCTGGCCACCTTCTTCCATTAATATATATGGTGTGCTTTCTCAACTACTATGGGTTGAGTGCATATGCTCACCTGGAGAAGTGATACCAGGCCCGGGCACAAACAAAGCGCTGCCTCCACAAACTGAACTCGCAGGCGGCACTGAGTCATATTAAATTAATAAGCATGTATGCCGGCGTGTGCGCCGAGCAGGCAGCGCCTGTATTTTTGTCAAAAAAAACATGAAAGCTATCCTGCCACATTGGAAAGATTTGTGCCAAGGACTTTTACACCTGTTTTATCCTTGCCTGTGCGCGGGCTGTGACCAGAACATGCCTGTCCGGCGGAGCTGTTTTTGCCTGTCTTGTCAAGGCCGGTTGCAACCGACCGATATGCATATGAGCCGTGAAAATGCATTTTCCGAGCGCTTCTGGGGGCGGATACCCATCGAGACAGGCACCGCCATGTACTTTTTCAACCGCAAAAGCCCCATCCAAAAGGCCTTACACCGCCTGAAGTATCAAAACCAGCCGGATATAGGCGTGCGTATCGGCTGGTTAATGGGCAATTTACTCCGGCAATCGCCTATGTACCAGCAGCTGGACGGGATAGTACCGGTGCCCTTGCATCCTCAAAAAGAACACCTGCGGGGATATAACCAAAGCGAAAAGTTGGCAGAAGGACTAACCGAAGCGTTGAACGCGCCGGTCTTGAAGGGCGTTTTGGTGCGAACGTCCATTTCCGACTCGCAAACACGAAAAAAAAGAATGGCCCGCTTCGAAAATGTGAACGAAATGTTTGCTGTGCGGCACCCCGATCGCGTCAAGAACAGCCACCTGCTTCTGGTGGACGATGTTTTGACCACCGGTGCGACGCTCGAAGCCTGCGGCAAACAGCTACTTGACGTGCCAAACGTACGCTTGAGCATGGCCACGATAGCCATTGCTGTACATTGAACCAACCGCAGCCCATGAAGCGAATTTACCCTGCCCGAATCCGCGACAAAATGTACCTGTCCCGACTATTGGAACAGCTCTTGATTGTTCTCTACGAAAGCCCGCTCCATGTACACGTTCGGGCTCTTAGCTTTGATTCCCAGATACCGGAGTGCATTTTTGTGCGCTTACAAAACCTGCATCGAAATCCCGAAGACACGGTAAACATCACGGCCGAGGACTACCACATTCTCTTTGCCAATATTCTTTTTCGATTCCCGACCATACGGGTGTACGAGCTACCTGATCAGACTGTTTTTTTCAAAATGTAGCATCTCCTGAACCGAAACAGGCAAGGGTTGTTACTTTTGCCAAAACACACCCTGTTCGGGATATCTAAGAAATTATGGAATCTGCACCTGCTGTAAAAAGTCCGGTAATGCTCTACACAGAGCAAACACCTAACCCGGAAGCATTAAAATATGTGACCAATCGCCTCCTTTACCGGGGCATCGCCGAATTCAAGGACAAAGAATTGGCCGAAACATGGAGCCCGATGGCCAACTCGCTTATGGAGCTACCATATGTCAAGAGCGTTTATTTCAACAATAACTTTGTCACGGTTACCAAAGAAATCAACTACGACTGGTCGGAGATCATGCTCAAACTCAAAGAGTTCATCAAAGACTATGTCGAGAATGGCGGTGAAATGGTTCGCGAAGGGTTTGCCGAGTTTTGGGATGCCCAATCGGCTACCAGCAACGCCGCCCAGTTTTCAGGAGAAGATGGCGAAATAGCCAAAAAAGTGAAGGAGCTAATTGATACCTACGTCAAGCCCGCTGTGGAAATGGACGGAGGAAACATCGAATTTAAAGCCTTCGAAAAAGGCCGGGTTATCGTGACCATGCAAGGCTCCTGCTCCGGCTGCCCGTCATCCACCGTCACCCTGAAAGCCGGTATCGAAGGCATGCTCAAACGCATGGTGCCGGAAGTGACGGAAGTGGTGCAGGAAATGGGTTAAAAAGGCAGACTGGTTTGTAGACTTTAAAAAAAGTCTACATCAATGGAGTAGGGGTAGCTCATGAGGTACTCCAATGCCTTTTCCACCGCAAGGCCTTCAAAGACAACGCCATGAAGTGTGGCTGTGATCGGCACATGTAACTTGTACTGCCGGGCCAACTGGTGAGCGATTCGCAGCGTGCGTACACCTTCGGCCAGTTCGGGCATGGTTTCCCGCACTTGAGCGGCGGTTTCACCCTTGGCCAACCGCATCCCAAATGTGTAGTTCCGGCTGCTCGTACTCGTGGCTGTGGCCACCAAGTCGCCGATGCCAGCCACGCCGATAAATGCTTGACTGGATGCTCCGAGCGATTTGCCAAAATAGACCATCTCTGCCAAGCCGCGAGCGATCAACAGCCCCTGGATGTTTCGCCCAAGGCCAAGTCCACCCAATACGCCCGATCCGAGCGCAACGATGTTTTTCAAAGCCCCGGCCAACTCAGCGCCCAATAGGTCGTAGGAGCCAAAAACCCGGAACCGCGAGCCGTTCAGGGAGTTTTGCCCGGCTTGGATAACTTCTCGGAAACGGCTGCCAACCAAGGTGGCTGCAGGTTGGCCAGCCATGATCTCGGCTGCCAAATTGGGGCCGGAAAGGCACCCTACCCGCACGACGCTGCTTTCTTCCAGCACGACCTCGCTCATAGTGCGCACATTTGCGCGGGTAACGATCGTTCCCGGTATGTTCAGGTCGTCTTCTTCCAAGTCTTTCAGATCAAAACCCTTCGTACCATGTATAATAATATGGTGTGGTCGCAAGTGTGGCCCTAAGGCCTGCATCATTCGCCGAAAACTGGTGGAAGGCACGATCGGGAATAACAGGACACAGTTGTGCGCCAAGTCGGAAATCTCGCTGGTAGCCACAATCCGGTGCGACAGGTCAACGTCCAGGTGCCTGTGTGTGCGGTTGATCCGTTCGACAGTTTCCGCTTTTCGGCTGAAAAGCAGCACATCGGCATTTTGAGCCAAAACATTGGCCACAGCGGTGCCAAAGCTGCCTGCGCCAATGACGCCAACGGGTTTGTTTGTTGAATCCATGTTTTGTCTTGCCGTATCTAGGGCGTTCAGTTGCCTAATGCTCCGTTCGGCAAAATGGTTTTGGTCCAGAGTTCCTTGCCTTCGGCGTTGTACATTTTGATCTCCAATTGACGCTCCTTGCGCGGCCCGGAGAATCGGAGCACCGAGAAGTTGTGCTCCATGATCAGGGTGCCGTCCACCCGGTTGGCGTTGTCGTCGGGCTTTCCCGCTTTGTTCACACCGGAAGTGAGTGGCGATGCTGTCAGGTCGTACACCCAGTTGCCGCGGCTGTTCTTCAGAGCGCTGAACTCCGACAAGTGTACGTCGCCGGTCAAAAAGACCACGCCCTTTATGTCCTCCCGTTCGATGTGCGCCAATATACTGTCCCGTTCAGCGGGAAACATATTGATGTATCGCTCGTGGGATTTTTGGGTACTCAGCACTTGGCCACCAATGGCCACGATCTTGAATGGGGCGTTGCTTTGTGCCAGCGCTCCCTTGAACCATTCCAGTTGTTCCTTGCCCAGCATGGTTCGCGGGCAGGTTTCGCAGTAATTAGGTGTGCGGAAGTAGCGGTTGTCGAGCAAGAAAAATTCCACGTCAGCATACTCGAACCATGTGGTACAGCCTTTTTGGCCGTGTACACCGAATGTGGGATTGCCCCAAAAAGCCCGAAATGCTTCCCAAGACAAGTCTTTATGTAGCCATGTACCATCGCTGTCGTTGGGGCCGAAGTCGTGGTCGTCCCAAATCGCGTAATGGTTGGTTGCGGCCAGTAGCGGCTGTAGCTCGGGTAAAGATCGGTCGTGGGTAAATCGGTGAAAGATGCCTGTGCGGGTGTTCCAGTCGGGTTCGCGCAGGTAGGTGTTGTCGCCCAACCATAGCATGAGGTCGGGCTTTTGAGCGGCAATATGGCCGAAAATCTGAAAATTGCTGCCATATGGTACACCCGGACGATCGTACTCTGGCTCATTTATATAGGTGCAGCTGCCCGTAGCTACAGTAAATGCTGGCGGGTCGGTGCGCCAGCGCCAGATCGGCTGTGTCTTGAACTCGGTGGGGTACGGGAGTGAAACAGGTTCGCCATCAATGTGCAGTTCGTAGACGTATTGATGTCCCGGTTCCACCTCGTCTGCTACACACTTGGCCGTGAAGGCGGTGCTCTTTTCCGTCCAGGCGAAGTCCGTGGTGTATTTTTTTTCAGGCAAACTTTTGTCCCAATAGACGAAATGGACCGTAGCCTCGTGTTTGGTCTGTACCCACAAAAGCACCTCCTTCATGTCTGCGTAACCGAGCATGGGGCCAGATTGGAGCAGGGAGGTTTGGGCACCCGTCGGTTGCAGCGCAACGAACAAAAAAAGCAAAAAGGCAATGCTATCGAAACGCATAAAATTGGTTTGGTGCGAACGTATCGCAGCGCTAATCAGAATCGCGAACCCACATAATACGGCAGCATGGCCCGCCAGGTCGGCCAGTCGTGACTCATGTCCGGCCCCCAAATATCGAGCTCGTGTGGAATACCCTTAGCCGACAAAATGCCCGACAGGCGGCGCGAGGCATCGGGGTCCTCATAGTCGCCGGAGCCGGTCAGAATGTGGATATGTGCCATACGGCGCAGACGGGGTAGGTTGTAGTCGTCTTCCAGGTTGGGCAGGTAATGGGTCGGAGAGTTAAAATAAACGTCCTCGTCGTAGTAGCCTTTCGTGTAGCTCGTCAAGTCGTACACGCCGGACATGGCGATGGTACCAGAAAAAAGGTCGGGGCGCCGAAAGCACATATTGGCTGCATGCAGGGCACCGAGCGAGGCACCGCTGGTGATGATTGGCGTATCAGCGCCGCAGTGCATTTGAATAAACGGCACCACCTCGTTTTCCACATAACCGTTGAACTGCTGGTGGCGTATGGCTTTGTGGCGAGGTTGCATTTTGTTGTTCAGCCAGGCTTCCGAGTTGATGCTGTTAATGGAAAAAACGCGAACAGTCCCGGCATCAATGTGCGGTTCGAGCACGGAGATAAGGTGAAAACGCTCGTACTCCAAAAAGTCGGCAGCGGCAGTGGGCAAGAGCAGTAGAGCAAAACCATTGTGACCGTACATAGCGATCTCCATGTTTTTGCCGAGGCGCGGGCTTACCCACTGATGGATTTCTCGATTCATGATGCTAAAAGAAAGTTGGTGGTGCGTTGACCGCAAAAGTAGGTAAGAGCGTGATTAAATTTCAGTGTCGTTTTTTTACCAAAACTTGATCGCCGTGGCCAGGTAGGCTTTGGCCATCGCGCTCAGTTGCCCCCAGGTGAAGCCGCAGGTGTCGCAATCGTAGTACGACATGATATTGCCCAAATCCGGGTTGTAGTAATTTCCGCTCAAGTCTGTTTTGTTGTTGATGAAGCGGCAGTTGCCGTCCACATAGCCGCCCAACGGGTCGCCTTCCACATACGGGTCGGCAGGCGTGTCGCAGATTTGGTCGCCAGCGGTGGTGCAATTGGAACCGTCCACCAGTTCAGAGCCGCTGCCCTCGAACGTATGTTTCAGGCTAAAAAAGTGGCCCATTTCATGGGCAAACACCCGCGCGTTGATGCAATCCTTTCGGATCAGGATAAACGACGAGACGGGATTGCCGATACCGCTCAGTTCGGCCAGGCCGCAGGCGTTGATTGGGCTGGCAAAATCCGTAACGAAATACATGTTAATCCGGCGCTCCACATTGTATTTCGTGGTGATCTCCGGTATTTCCTCGGTGGTGTTCTCAACCACATCGTGCTGCCAGTTTTCATGGTAACGGAACTCACAAATCTCGAACGAAGCGCAAATCGGTGCAAAAAACGGGTTGATGTCGGCTACTGCTTGCCGGATCGCCATTTCCGTGATCGTGGGTGCCCCAAGGCTGTCGAGGAATACATGGGCCACAATGGTAAACTTTTTGTTCAGACACGGCAGCGACTCGTGTTTGAAAGCGTAGCTCTGGGCGTTCAATCGGGTGCCGGAAAAGAGTAGCAAACTGGTTGATAGGGTGAACAGAAAAAGGCGCATATCGGATGGGTGTGTGCTGGTTGATGTGTTTTTGGTATTGGCAAAAGTGGTGACTTTCCCCAAGATTTTCTGCAAGCCCGATCAGTTTGAAATTTTTTGACAGAAAAAAAGGCAAATCATGGTGGCCGCCGTCGATTTTTTCAGGGCGTATCCGACCAATCTTTAACAAACCTGAACCCCCCAAAACCCTTTTCCGGACCCTGCTGACCGCCTTTGGCACCTGTGCATTTGAGCGCTATCAGGGCACCGTTCAAAACCAGGCAACCCCCGTCGCCCCGATCGAGAAGGCACGGCGATATTCCCCAATTCCGGCATTTCTCCAAAAATGCAGCTTCCCGCAAATACTTTTGCCTCTTTGGGGCGTTAAAGGGCGTGTTTAAAGTTCAGTCGCCGGGCTGAAATATAAACACGTTCTAACTCCCTCACACTTCACCACAACCGCTTCGAAATGCACCGCCATCTTTCCCTGATTTCCCTGATTGTGCTCGCTCAGCCCATCTTGCTCGCTCAATCCAACGCCGACTGCTGGGCCGCCAAGGAAATTTGCAAAAAACAGACCTATCATATTGACAAAACCGGCGGCGAAGGCGAAGACCCCAACGAGGCCAATTTCGTTGCCTGCTTTATGAACGGCGAAAACTACGGGCAAGCCGAAGAAAACTCCACCTGGATACGTTTCGAGATCGAAAAAAGCGGCTCGCTCACTTTCTTCATTACTCCGCACAAGGAGGACGACGACCTCGATTTCGTAGTGTACCGCTTGCCAGCCAGTGGCGATTGTAAGCAAAAACAGATCGTACGCTGTATGGCGGCAGGGGACAGTGAGAACAACTTCCGCGTCAGTCCCTGCATGGGCAAGACCGGCCTGCGCGAAGGCGAATCGGATGCCAGCGAAGATGCAGGCTGCGCTGATGCCGGCGACAATACCTGGCTGGCCCCCCTCAAAGTGGAAAAAGGTGAAAAATACGTCATTCTCGTCAGCAATGTTTCCTCTCGAGGCCCCGGCTTCAGCATCAGCTTCGGCGGCTCGGCCAAATTACCTTGCGACGAAGACCCGCCCAAAAAAACGCCAGTGGTGGATAAACCCAAACCCCGGCCCACCAACCCGACCCGGACCTCAGTAGCGGAAAAACCCCAAGTGACAGAGAAACCAATCGCCAAGCCCGAGTCCATCGGCGGACGCGACGTGGTTTTGAAAGAAAGCCTGACGGTAAAAGCCCGTACGATTAAGCTCAAAATCTGGGACAGCCAGGTCGAGGACGGCGATGTGATCTCGATCTACCTGGGCGATAAAAAAGTGGTGGACAACCTCTACCTGCGCTCCAAGCAGCAAGAGTTCGAGATCGAACTGCCCCCCGGCACGGAACACTACCTCACGGTGTACGCCGAGGATTTTGGTAAAGCCGAACCCAACACGGCCCGTGTGCTCATCTCTGACGGCGTACGCGAACAAACCATTGACCTCGTGGCTGAACGAAAAAAACAGCAGAGCGTCAAGATCATTTTGGAATAGGAGCATGTTGGGCATTTCAAAACAATTTCTGTTACTTTTGCCCCCGCCATGCTCGATACCGCCATCGAATTCCTCAAGGGCGTAGGCCCGCAACGCGCCGACGCGCTCAAGTCCGAGCTCGGCGTGTTCACCTGTGGCGACCTGTTGTTCCATTTCCCCTTCCGATACATTGACCGAACCAAGTTCCACAGCATCCGCGACATCCGCACGGAGGGCGAGCTGTACCAGATCAAGGGCGTGCTGCGGCGGCTGGAAACCCTCGGCGAGGGCCGCGTCAAACGCCTCGTGGGCACCCTGCGCGACGACACCGGTTCCGTCGAACTGATCTGGTTCCAGGCCATATCGTGGTTGGAACGCTCGTTGACCGTGGGCAAGGAGTACATCGTGTTTGGCCGCGCCACGTCGTTCAACGGACGGTTCAATTTTTCTCACCCCGAAATGGAGGAGGTGACGACCGAAAACACTGCGGAGGCAGCCCGAACCTTCGATCCCGTTTACCCGTCCACCGACAAACTAGCCCAAAAAGGCCTCGATGCCAAGGGCTTGCGCAAACTCCTGCGCACCCTGATCGACAGCCTTACCCGAACAGAACTGCCCGAAACCCTGCCCGATTTCCTGCTCGATTCTTATCGCCTCGTTCCCCGCTGGGATGCCCTGCAAAAAATTCATTTTCCGGAAAACCAACAGGAACTCGACTCAGCCGTACGCCGGCTAAAGTTCGAGGAACTGTTTTTCCTGCAACTTCGCCTGCTCCAGATCCGCCGTCGTCGGCAAGATGCCAGCCGGGGCCTCGTTTTTGACACCATCGGCGACTCCGTCAACCGGTTTTATCGCGAAAAACTGCCCTTCGAACTGACCAATGCTCAAAAACGGGTCGTGCGGGAAATTCGTACAGATTTGGCCGCAGGCCGGCAAATGAACCGCCTCGTGCAGGGCGACGTAGGCTCGGGCAAAACCGTGGTGGCCCTTCTCGCCATGCTCATCGCCCTGGACAATAGCTACCAGTCGTGCCTTATGGCTCCGACGGAAATCCTCGCCCAGCAGCATTTCGCCAACATCACCGACATGGTCGGCGACCTCGGCATCCAAGTAGGTTTTCTCAGCGGCACCGTGAAGGGCAAAAAACGCGCGGCCATACTCGATGAACTGGCCGCAGGCAGGCTGCACATCGTTATCGGCACACACGCGCTGGTTGAAGGCTGGGTGGTTTTCCAAAAACTCGGTCTCGTCATCATTGACGAGCAGCACCGATTCGGCGTGGAGCAGCGGGCCGCCCTCTGGAAAAAAGGCCCCGGCGTACCGCCGCATGTGCTCGTGATGACCGCCACGCCCATCCCCCGCACGCTCGCCATGACCCTGTACGGCGACCTCGAATCGTCCGTCATTGACGAGCTGCCGCCGGGCCGAAAGCCTATCACCACCGTACACAAAACCGAGCCGCACCGGCTGCGCGTGCAGGGGTTCATGCGCGAGGAAATCGCAAAAGGCCGACAGGTGTACGTCGTGTACCCCATGATCGAAGAAACCGAAAAAGCGGACATGCTCAACCTCATG
>JBJXEZ010000282.1:0-4337 GCA_046153695.1 Saprospiraceae bacterium | reverse complement strand
GCGAATTCGGTGCAAAAGCCTTGCGTGCCCAACAGAATGGTGCCATCGCTTGCATCGTCTGCAACTTTGAAGATGCAACTTTGAGCATGGGTGCCGGTGCCCAAGGTGCCGGTGTAACCATCCCGGTGGTAATGATGACCAAATCCAAGTGCGACCTGATTCGCCAACATGCCGGTAGCGGCCTGAATATCTCCCTCGTTCGCCCTGCTGTGGCAGGCCCCGTACTTCTGGATGGCGACTTTGACAACGGCATTATTTCCCACGAATACGGCCACGGCATTTCCACTCGTCTCACCGGCGGCCCCGCTAACTCCGGCTGTCTTGGCAACGCCGAACAAATGGGAGAGGGCTGGAGCGATTGGTTTACTTTGGTCAACACTGTTCGGCCCGGCGACGTTGGCGAAATCCGCCAAGGCGTGGGCACTTACGTATTTCGTCAGCCCAACGACGGTGTGGGTATTCGCCGCGTGCCGTATACCACCGACATGAGCATTAATCCGCACACGCTTGCTACTGTGGCCGCCAGCACCGGCGTACACGCCATTGGCGAAGTATGGGCCACTGTCACATGGGACCTGTACTGGGCTTTTGTAGAAAAATACGGCTACGATGCCGACTGGAGCAACAAAAACAGCGGCAATTACCGCGCTGTCCAGTTGGTCATAGACGGTATGAAACTTCAGCCCTGTAGCCCCGGCTTCATTGACGGCCGCAACGCCATCATCCAGGCCGACTTCGTCAACTACGCTGGCGTGGATACCTGCCTCATCAGTGCGGTATTTGCCCGTCGCGGTATGGGTATCTTTGCCAGCCAGGGCCTCAGCACCAACGCTACCGATGCCGTCGAAAACTTCGATGCCATCCCAACGTGCGTAAAAGAACTGAAGATCACCAAAACGACCTCTACACCGACCATCACCGCTGGCGAAAATGCTCAATTCACCATCAAGGTAGTCAACCACAAAGAAGGAACCGCCGAAGGCGTGATCGTGACCGATCCGTTGCCCGCTGGCCTTACCCTTGTGTCGGCCTCCAACGGCGGTAGCAACGTAGGTGGTGTGGTCACCTGGAACCTCGGCAACATGCCCACCCTGGCGGAAATCACCCTGACCTACACAGCCAAGTCCGATCCGACATCCAACTCGCTCCTTTATTTCCGCGACGATATGGAAGCCGAAGACGACCGCTGGGCACCGCTACTCAACGGAGAAGGCAATACGCTGTTTACCTTGCAGGATACTACCGTAAAAGTGGGTACAATGGCATGGAAAGCCAACTCACCAATCACAATAACAGACCATGTGCTCTGGCACTATGTGCCGCTCACGATCAACGGCGCGCAACCCACGTTGCGTTTCTGGCACAATTTCAATACCGAAGCCGGTGCAGATGCCGGTTTTGTGGAAATAAAGTTGGAAGGCCAATCAATCTGGCGCCGCCTCGCTCGCGAAAAAGGCATCCGCAAAGGCTACACGGGCAGCATCCAGTACGGCACCTTTGCTATTCCATACCTGAATGGCTTTTCCGGGAATTCCAACGGCTGGGTTCAGTCGTATTTCGACATGAGCGAGTTTGCTGGCAAAGACATCACATTCCAGTTCCGTTTCGGCACCGATGACAACTCCACGCCGGCAAACGCCTCCTGGATCATTGACCGGGTGGATATTATTGACCTGTTCAACTACAACTCCGAAGCCTGTGTTCGCTCCAGCGCTGGCGATGTGGCTTGCGTAAAGGCACCCGAACGTGGTGTGATTGTGGAGCCAGGTGATGTAGTTGGCACCGACGACGTAGTCGCCGAAGATGCGCTTGGCTTGCGTGTGCAACCCAACCCGGCTACCGACCTGCTGACACTTGCCTTTGGCGTAGCCGCTGAAGGTGCCGTACAGGTACGCCTTATTGGTGCTGATGGCCGACTGGCCCTGCAGCAAAACCTCAAAAACGTGTACGCCGGACAGGTACTTCCGCTGAATATCCAGCACCTGCCTGCCGGACTCTACATTGTGCAGGTGGAAAGCAGCATTGGCCGTAGCGTGGCCAAGGTGGTGAAGCACTAATGCAAATTGAGAAAATATGAAGTGGCACGAGCCATCCCGGATTTTTGGGGTGGCTCGTGCAGTTTTTGGTAAGGACATGGTTATTTTCGAAGACAATCATTTGCTGGTGCTCAACAAACCGGCTGGCTGGTTAGTGCAGGGCGACCAAACCGGCGACCCGACTCTGACGGATTGGGGCAGGGCTTACCTGAAGGACAAGTACGCCAAGCCGGGCGCGGTATTTCTGCACCCGGCCCACCGTATTGACCGCCCGGTGAGCGGAGCCGTATTATTTGCCCGAACGGATAAGGCGCTGGGCCGGCTGACCACCCTGTTTCGCGAGCGCAAGGTGGCCAAAACCTATTTGGCCCTGGTGCTGGCAAAACCGAAACAACCGGAAGGTGAACTGCGGCATTTTTTGGAAAAAGACGAAAAACGAAACGTGGTGCGGGCTTTCGCCAAACCCATTGGAGAAGCCAAGGAGGCGGTTTTGCACTACAAGTATATAGGCTTTGCAGGGCAATGGCACTTGTTGGAGGTGCGTCCGCTGACCGGCCGGCCGCACCAGATACGGGCACAACTCGGAGCGATGGGCTGCCCGATTTTGGGTGATTTGAAATATGGCGCACCGTCGCCATTGCCAGATGCCTCCATTGGGTTACACAGTCGTTTGCTCGAACTGGAGCACCCGGTGCGTTTGGAGCCGCTGCGCCTGGAGGCTGTACTGCCGAAAACCGATTGGTGGCAAGGTGTGGAGTTGTAGTGAACCTGCTTGCGGCACCAGAGCATAAAAAAAGCCTCTCCGATGACTGACACCGGGAGGCTACGAAAACAATAAACAGCAGGAAATTCTTTAAACGGTACTGATCTTGCGTACCACCTTATACAGGCGGGTGGTTTCGTTCACGTCCTCCTCAAAGGGGTCGTGGTCGAAGTAGTTGGCTGAGATCAGTTTGAAGCGCTCGACGCGCCCGCGGTCGTTGTATTGCTTTTGGACATATTTGACCCACACATTGCCGTTGCTGCGCACGGCATAGATTTCATTGTCGCGGATATCACTCAGGTTTTCGACGGATCGGCACACCACGATGTCGCCATGGCGGATGACAGGTTCCATCGAATTGCCTTCGATCTGGAAGGCTACGAGACCGGAGCCGCCGACACCGGGGATGGAGAAGTAGGTATTGTCTTCCGCGCTTTCGGCACCGAGCGTACTGCCCGCAAAGGCGCGTATGGTGGTGAAAAGGATGTTGCCTTCACCGGAGGAGAAATATTTGTCGTTGGTGAGTGCGTCGCCCGGGGCCTCGAATCCAAACGGATTGCCGATCCCGTGCAAGAGCCAGGCCTCGTTGATGTCGAAGGCACGGCAAAAGGATTGGGCTTGGCCGTAATCAATGACGCGCTTGCTGCCTTGGTTGAGGAACGCGCGGATGATATGACCATATGCCTTGTTGCCAAGGACTCGCCCCGCTACGTCGCCTACGCCTTTGCCGCCGCGGTCGTTTTTCACTATTGCGCCGCGGTCTTCGAGCAATTTAAACGCCTGGACGAAGCGCTCGTTTAACTGTATCCGATCTTCTTTAATCATAAGGCCTGATAAATTTAATGATGTTCATGGTTGATCACAGGGGCAGCCTGTCGGTAGTTTCGATTGCCGCCCATTCGTTTTTTCACGACGCAAACTTAAAACAAATGGTTTTTAAAAACAAAATATGTCAAAGCATTTTTTTCATTTTTTTTTCAAACCGCCTTGGCATTAGTTTTT
Source organism: Saprospiraceae bacterium (assembly GCA_046153695.1). Classification (GTDB taxonomy): domain Bacteria; phylum Bacteroidota; class Bacteroidia; order Chitinophagales; family Saprospiraceae; genus M3007. Next base: position 536 of record JBJXEZ010000282.1, on the reverse strand, counting down.
AGCCGCTGCAAATCAGGAGTTTGAAAAAAATAGTGACTTAGGTTTTTTCAAACAAAGAAAGGTTGTCAGACAAAGGGAGTTGGCTTGCTACTCTATTACGTTTCACATAAACTCGTACATTTGTTGCCGCTAAGGTGTGCCGCACGGATGCTCGTGCGCCCAACCACCTGCATTTGCTTATGGGCATAGTCGTTTCACTACTCAACCACAAAGGCGGCGTTGGCAAAACAACCAGCGCCATTAACATAGGTGCGGGCCTGGTCGAACTGGGAAAAAAAATCCTATTGATCGACCTTGACCCGCAAGCCAACCTGACAATCTCGCTTGGCATTCCGCGCCAGAAATATACGATTTACGAAGCGCTGCGCGGCGAAGGCGAATTGGTGCCGTATACCCACAAGCCCAACCTCGACATAATCACATCCTCCCTCGACCTGTCGGGGGCAGAGATGGAGCTCATCAACGAGGCAGGCCGTGAATACATCCTGCGCGAACTGATCGGACAAGTGGAGGCCGATTACGATTTCGTGATCATT
>JBJXEZ010000280.1:0-8744 GCA_046153695.1 Saprospiraceae bacterium | reverse complement strand
CGCGGCGTAGGCGGTATAGAGAAAAACGACACCGTAGTAGTCACGATGCTGTCGCAACCGAACTGGTTGGTCAGGTCTTGCACAAAAACACCCACTTGAGCCGGGTTGCAACTCTGGCCGGTGAGGGCCGTGGTGTTGCTCGGCAGGAGCGCAACGGTGGTCACGATGGTGCTGTCGCAGCCCGCCGCCGTGGTCAGTGTTTGTGAAAAAATGCCCGCAGAGGCCGGGTTACACGTGGTAGCGGCAAGCGGTGTGGGTGGTATTTGGAAAAAGGACACCGTGGTAGTCACGATGCTGTCGCACCCGACCTGATTGGTCATGCTTTGAACGAAAACACCCACATTAGCCGGGTTGCAACTCTGACCGGAGAGGGCGGTGGCACTACTGGCCAACAGCGAAACGGTCGTTTGCAGCACGCTGTCGCAGCCTGCGGCGGTCACCAATGTTTGGAAAAACACGCCCGTCGCGGCAGGGTTACAGGTGGCTGCGGCTAACAGTGTTGTGTCAAGGTGGAAAAAAGAGATAGTCGTGATAACGGTACTGTCGCAGCCGAGCAGGTTGGTCAGGTCCTGTTGGAAAACGCCCACTTCAGCGGGGTTGCAACTGGCACCCGCCAAAAGCGTTGTGTCATTCGGCAGTAGCGTGACCGCGGTGACAATATTACTGTCGCAGCCTTCAATGGATTGTAATGTCACGGTAAATATGCCTACACCCGCAGGGTCGCACGTCTCGGCGTTCAGATTGGTCGTATACGAATCGGAGTAAGTCACCGTGGTGGTCACGATACTGTCACAGCCGTACAGGTTGGTCAGGTTTTGTACAAAAACACCCACGTTGGCCGGGTCACAACTTGTTCGGGCCAAATCGGTGGCATTGGAGGGCAACAGGTTGATCGTTGTAACAACAACACTATCGCAGCCATTGGATTGCGCCAAAACCTGCGTCGTGGTGCCTACCGCCGCTGGGTCGCAACTCGTTCCGACGATGACAGTGGTATCCAGTACGTTTACTGTCAAAGCGCTGATAATCACACTGTCGCAGCCGTGCAAGGTATTCAGCGTGTCGAAATAAACACCCGGTGTGGTTTGGTTGGCACCGCCGAGCAGCATGGACTCACCCTGGCAAATAGCGAACGACTGGTTGGTGGTGGCGGGATTCCAGACGGTGACCGATACCGCAGCATTTGCAGAAGCCACGCAGGCGTTCGGTGCGGTGTTGTCCGTGACGGAAAACAGGTTGTAGTTCGTATTGGTCGAGGGGCTGACGGGAATGGTGTGGCCGTTGGAAATATTGCTCAGCGTAGCGTTTTGAGTTCCGTTGAACCACACTACGTCGAACGGACCGTTTCCACTGAGCGTAAAGGTGAGTGAGGCGGTTTCGCCGAGGCATATTTCGGTACTGCTTCCCAGTGTGGCGGTGGGTACGGGCGAAACCTGGACAGCGCGGCACACCGGCGGCAATGAACCACAGGCGTTGCTGGCGGTGGCGCATACCTGACCGCTGGCAGCATTGGTGAAATCAACCTGCACCGAGTCGCCCGATCCGGTCAAAACGGCACCGGGGGGCACGACCCAGTTATAATTTACGCCTACTTGTTGTGTGTCTAAAGTAAACTGGTACAAGCCGCCGTTGGCACATACGGTAGCCGGTCCGGTCAATTGCGGCGGTAAAATAGGTGGCTGAACAGCAATGGGTAAACACGCTGGCAGCGAGGCTCCGCAGGAGTTGTTGGCGGTCACGCACAGGGTATCGGCCAGCACGTTTGTCCATGTCACCCGGATTGTATCCATCGAGATGGTGGTGAACGGTGTGTTCTTTTTTGATGTCCAGACAAACGATGTCGGGGGCGGGTTTCCGTTGGCAGTGGCCGTGTATATCACGGTGGAGTCGCCGCATGGGTTGGGATTCCCGGAAATGATAGGCAGTGGCGGGATGGCGCTGTTGGCCATTACGGTTACGCAGGCGGTGTCGGCACAATAGACCCCGCCGCGCGTGTGTGTGACAATAAGGCAGTATTCTCCAGGCTGATTCACTTGAACGTTTGCCTGGTTGAGTGGCCCCACTATTCCCGGCCCGGTCCAAAAGTACAGGGTAAGGCCGCTGGGCACATTGTTTTGAGTTGAGTTGCTCCCGATGATAGTCACGATCTTGTTGCTGTCGCAATCGAGAATCTCCGGCGGAGCGATAATGGCCTGCGGCTCCATGATGGCAAGGTTGACGTTCACAATGCTGTCGCAGCCGAGGTAGCCCTTACAGACTTCAACGTGATTGGCCGATTCCGTCAATGTGTTGTCACAAATTTTGTACTCGTTTGGAGCGCAGAGGTTTACGAGCATAAGCGGGGAAACGTACGTTGGCACCAATTTGATGGAACAGCGCACGATGCTATCGCAACCCTTGTCGGTGGTTAACGTGACCGGAAACGTCCCCGGGGAGGAAAAATCCTGGCCGGCACAGGAAACGGACTGTTGCGGGCTTTGGCACAGGTTGTAAATTTCGGTTGTTGTGACGGTCGGGATAAGTTTGATCTTGCAGGTTACGATGCTATCGCAACCACTATCCGCTTTCAGAACAACCGGGAAATTGCCGGCAGCGGTAAAGGTTTTTCCGGCGCAAACGGTACTCTTACCCTGACAAAGTTCTGCCTCTTCTTCTACGAAAACGTTTTCCCCGACCACGATTTCCAGGCAATTTATCGGAGCATTGGGGCAGGTGGTGCTTTGCGCACAAATCTCAGCCGCGCCGGGCTGCGCCCACGAAATGGTGGCTTGTGTTTGTGCGGCGTTTACTAGCATGGTGCCCGCAGAGGGCGGGGTGAGTGTCCAGGTGGACGGGGTATTAGTGGTGTACACACTGGGTACAGAAGTGGGCAGGCAAACCCCGCTGGTAGGGCCGCTGATTGTCGGGTTGGCTCCGTTTATGGAGTAGTCGCACTCAGCGCCGCCGCTGCCATCCACACAAATGTAGTAGGTCTGGCCGGGCGTGAGGGGTGAGCACACGAGTGTGGCCGATCCGCCGGACGGAATGTTGCCGATACAGGGCGACACAAAAGCAAACGTAATACAGTCCGTAGTTGAAAATGCCGCCACCTGAATACCGTTGCCGACTGAACAGCCGTACACGTCGAAAGTAAAAGAGGCCGTGGCCGCATCGGCTACAAAAGCAAACCAGTGGTTGTTGTGAATGGCCGTACACCACGAGGGCGGGAAGGAGATGGGTGCATCGGAGGTCGTAGCTCCAAAGTAACAATCCAATGATGCGGGGCTTGGGCTTACACAGGCTTCCTGAGCATTTACCGAAGGTACAGGCGTGATACAAGGGGCCGTATTACACTGCGAGGTAACATCTGAAGGCAGCAGGAAAATCAACGAAGTTACGGTAAGCAGTGTATAGAATATTTTCATAAAAATTTGATTTTCAGAAAACCAGCAAGTGATTTTCTAACGAGTACAGGTTTGATTGCGTAAAAGTAGGATGAAGCCTGCATACGCGGCTTCTTTGGGCAGAGAAAGTTTCTATTGCCCAAGGATCGGTTCATTTTGTATTGGGAGCGGCGAGCAGCATGATCGCAACGGCTACCCAGATTACGGGCGCAGGCCTTTCGCTGCCTTGTGTGAAAAAGTTGCCCTAACTTTGGCGCATAGAACCGGACTACATGCGACAACTTTTTTTGATTCGACACGCGAAATCCAGTTGGGCCATGCCCGGCTTACGCGATTTCGACCGCCCATTGAACGATCGTGGGTTGCACGATGCCCCCCTCATGGCCGCACTCCTGCATAACGCGGGCGTTCAGCCCCACCTCATCGTGAGCAGCCCGGCCAAACGCGCTATCACCACCGCCCGTTTTTTTGCCAAAGGCCTGGGAATTGCCGAAGCGGCTATCGTGCAGGAGCCAACCATTTACGAGGCATTTTATACCGACATTATGGCGATCGTCCATGCCCTGCCGGACGATGCCCGCACCGTTTTAATTTTTGGCCACAATCCCACATTCACGGATGTGGCAAACCGGTTTTCCAGCGAATCGATCCTAAACGTCCCAACATGCGGCATCGTGCGTATCGAATCCTCGGCGGCAGAATGGAGCAACTTTGGAGCCGAAAACGCTCGCGTGACAGCCAGTTATTTTCCAAAAGAAACCTTGTGAAAAACCGAGAACGCCTTTCGATGATTGCGCTGGGTGTCTTGTTATTTGGGACTAATTGCCAGCAAAAAACGGAGCCCCCTACCCTGCCGGACCCTGTCGTGTCCCGCATCATGGCCGATCTGTTTGTAGCGGAAGCGGCTACCAATGGTTTGTCTGGTTATTCCAAAGACAGCCTCACGGAAATTTATTACCGACAGGTATTTGACATGCACCAAGTGTCCAAAGCCGAGTACGAAAAAAACGTACGAATCATTTCGCTAGACGAACTGCACATCGGAGCAGTGGTCGATTCCGCAGTTGCTTTGTTGAAATAAAAAGGAAGTTCGAGGTGGTTAGAAAAAAATCTTGCAGAAGCCTTGATAATTATGAACACCGTTCAGTATCTTTGCATCGTTTATTTTAAAAACGTATTTTAGAAACGCAAGAATGGGAATTGTACAACGAAAGGAGCGGGAGAAAGAGGAAATGCGCAGCCTGATCCTGGATGCGGCGCTGCGGTTGTTCCGCGAGCGAGGATACGATGGGGTGAGCATTCGCAACATCGCCGAGGCCATTGAGTACAGCCCTGGCACCATTTACCTGTACTATAAAGACAAGAGCGAGATCTTTTTTGCCCTTCAGTTTGAGGCAGCGGCACTCAAGCGTGACCACATTCTGCCCGTGGCTTCCATCGAAGACCCGATGGAACGCCTCATAGAGTTTGGCCGCCGGTACATTGACTTCGGTATGAAACACCCCGAGATATACGACCTGCTGTTCATCACCCGCGCGCCGATGGAATACGTTGAAAACCAAGAGTGTTGGCAACTCGGGTTGGCTACACACGGTTTTTTTGTCGAAACCGTTCAGGCTTGTATTGACCAGCGGTATTTCAAAAGCACCGATGCCGACACGATCGCCTACACCCTGTGGTGCCACGCGCATGGATTGGTTTCGTTGTTTATCCGCGAGCGTATGCGCATGTACCCGGAAGAAAAACGACAGGAACTGGCCCAAAAATCGTTTGCTATGATTGCAAAAATGGTAGAGAACCTGTAGTACCGGGAGCGTATTGGCTTGTATAAAAAAACCTTTTCCCGCAGTGCGACCAAGCGTGTTTTTACGTGTTCAATCAAAATAAACCAAACCAATTTTCGAATTAACCGTGCCACCGAGGTGCGTTTTTTTTACACCTTTAAGTAAACACCGTTCAGCAAATAACACCTGTTTTTTAGCATGAAAACAATACGCCTGTTCGCCCTTTTATGCAGCATTTTCGCTGCTCAAGGCACAACCGCACAACCTGTACCAAGCCTGAACCAACCGGCCAGTACCTCGACTATCCTCGAAACCTACATCAGCGAGGGTTTGGCAAACAACCTCGCGCTTCGGCAGCACACGCTCGACGCGCAACGCAGCCTTGAAGCCATTAGGCAGGCCAAAAGCCTGTTTTTTCCATCAGTACAATTCAACGCCACCTATACCCGCGCCACGGGCGGGCGTCAGATCGAACTGCCCCTGGGCGACCTGCTCAACCCGGTGTACAGCACACTGAACCAACTGCTTCAGACCAACGCCTTTCCCACACTGGAGAACAGGCGCGAACAATTCCTGCCTGACGATTTCCACGAGACCTACCTCAAGGTGGCCTACCCCTTGTTTAACTCCGACCTGAAGTACAACCGCCAGATTCAGGAGCAGGTCGCGCTGAGCAAATCGGCCACCAAGGCCGCCTACGAGCATGAATTACGCTACCGCATTACCGAGGCATACCTGCGCTATTTACAGGCTTTGGAGGCCGAAAAAATCTGGCTCAACAGCCGAGAGGTGCTCACCGAGCTACGCCGTTTCAACGAATCCCTTGTTCGGAACAACGTAGCCACTCGCGACGTAGTGGCCACCGCCGACTACGAACTCAGCAAGGCCGAGACCGAGATTTTTCAACTAAAAAGCCGCCAGAACACCGCTCGGGCCTATTTCAATTTTTTGATCAACCGCGACTTGCAAGCCGATGTAACCGCGGATTCCGCCTTGCTACGCCAGGGCATCCAGACCTACGACCCCGCCAACATGCTGCAAAACGCCCTCACCAACAGGCAGGAACTGGCCGCCCTGAGCGCTGGTCAGGCTGCTGCCGAAACCGCCCTGCGGATGAATCAGGCCAACAGCGTCCTGCCCGATCTGTACATCGGAGGCCAGGTCGGTTTCCAGGGTTTTGGCTACAAATTTAACGGCGACCAAGCATACGCACTGGCGCAGGTGGGCCTCTCCTACGACCTGTTTGGCGGCGGACAAAAAAACAGCAAAACCCAGCAAGCCCGCATTGAAACGGAAAAAATACGCGCTCAACAAAGCGAGGTGAAACAGCAGATCGCCCTTCAAGTGACCCAAGCCTGGAACGAACTCGAAAGCGCCAGAAACGCCTGGGGTACGGCCCGACAGGGGCTGACAGCCGCCGAGGAAATTTTTCGGATCGTGAACAACAAGTACCGCGCAAACCAAGCCCTGCTGATCGAATTTTTGGATGCCCAAAACCGCGTGACCGCAGCGCGGCTGCAAATGGTACTGGCTTGGGCAGAGGTGTTGGTGAAGGAGGCGGAGTTAAAAAAAGCGGCAGGTTCTTGAACCACAAGCAAATTAGCCCCCCTTGACGCTGAATACTGATTTCGCCCATTCTCGAATTTTTTTTCACAAAAAATAGGACAAACAAGCAACTGATCATGAAAAAAATACCGCTCCGTTCCCTGACTCCCGCTCTCATTGTAGTCGTGGCCATCGGCGGCCTGTGCTACCTGCTCGGCGGCTGCGGCCAATCCGCTGTCGAACCAACTGCTGCTCAATCCGCCCCTACAGATGAGCGGATACCCGTGCAAACAGCCACCGTGCAAGCGAAAACGTTCGATCTGCCCTTGCACGCCAGCGGTATGTTGACGAGCTCCGCAGAGCAGCGCCTCGCATTCAAAGTCGGCGGCGTGATCCGAAAAATATACGTCGAAGAGGGCGACGTGGTACGCCCCGGCCAGCTGCTCGCTGCGCTGGACAAGACCGAAATTGATGCATCGGTGAGCCAGGCCGAGCAGGCATTGCTGAAGGCCGAACGCGATCTCGCCCGTGTGGAAGGGCTGTTCCGCGACAGTAGTGCCACGCTCGAACTCAAGGAAAACGCCGGCACCGGCCGCGACGTGGCCAAGGAAACCCTGCGTATCGCCCGCTTCAACCAGCAATACGCCGAAATCCGCGCCACGAAGGGCGGCAAGGTCATCAAAAAACTGATGAACGATGGCGAGATCATCGGCCCCGGCATGCCCGTGTTCGTGTTGTTCGATACCGGTAACGACGACTGGGTAGTGCGGGTCAGTGTTAGCGACCGCGACTGGGCTCGGCTCGCGCTCGGTATGCGGGCCGATGTACGCATGGACGCACACCCCGGCACAGTGTTCGCCGGCCGGGTGACCGACCTGGCTCCGGCCGCCGACCCCGCCAACGGCCTGTACCCAGTCGAGATCAAGGTGCAACCCCAAGCCAAACGGTTCGCACCGGGGCTTTTCGCACAGGTAGACATTGCGCCGCAACAGGCCCGCTCCTACCCTACCGTTCCGGTAGAAGCCATCGTTGAGGGCGACGGGCGTGAGGCATTTGTGTTTGCGCTCGAAGCCGACGGCGAACATGTGCTCAAAATGCCTGTTCAGGTCGCTTTCCTCGACGGCAACCTCGCTGTACTGGCCCAAGGCCCCGGTAACGGGGTGGAGGTAGTCACCGCCGGAGCTCCGTATTTGAACGAAAAAAAGCGCGTGCGTAAGGTAAACTAGATCGGAGTGTACGTAGGTTTCTGGTTGCGCTCCAACTGTCATTTTGAAGAAACCTGTTCGTTCCGCGCCAATCCGGACAATTAATAGCAGCTATCCGTTTCGCTGGCTATTTGCAACGGGTTGCTCAAACTAAAGCATTCAAATCAACCACTTCCGGATAAATCCGTGGGCGGAGAACCCCCAAGCCCAGAAACCCTCTAACCCGCCAACCAGAAACCATTTTCAACCATTACAGACATGAAAATCGCCGAATTCTCCGTAAAAAATAGCCAATTCACCTTCATCATCTTCCTCGCCGTCATGGCTTTGGGGGCTGGCTCGCTCCTGAACATGCCCCGCGCCGAAGACCCCAAGTTCGAGGCTCCCGGCTTCACGGTCATTATGGTGTACCCGGGTGCAGGTCCCGCCGAGATTGAAGACAAAATCACCGACAAAGTGGAGGCAAAACTCGGTGCCCTGGAAAACATTGACCGGATGCGCTCCGCATCGGCCAACGGCCTCATGGTACTGACCCAGGAGTTCAAGCACGGCCAGGACCCCGACAAAAAATACGACGAGGTGCTCCGGGAAGTGAATGCCCTGCTGCCCGACCTGCCGCAAGACTTGTATCGGGTGGAAATTCAGCGGTTTTCTGCTTCCGATGTGCTCGTACTGCAAACGGCGCTCATGTCCGAGAACGCCTCCTGGCAGCAAATGCGCGACCAGGCCGAGCGTCTCGAGGACATGCTGGAAAAAATACCCGGCGTGAAGGGCGCTGACCTGTTCGGGTTCCCCAAACGCGAGGTGCGCATCGCCCTCAACCTGCC
>JBJXEZ010000273.1:0-64937 GCA_046153695.1 Saprospiraceae bacterium | reverse complement strand
TTTGCGAAACTCCGGGGCTTTCAGTATTCGGCGCTCCATATCGGTTTCCGGGCGCAGCAAGGTCTCCACTGCAAGCAGTTCGTTCGACGGGAATTTCATCCAGGGCAGTTGTCGGTACGTAGTGGGTTGCGGTTGATTACTATCGGTTTGGGCAAACATGTGGCATCGGTTTTTAACACATGATCGGTTTTTTTCGTTGCTTGCCGGGGAGCAAGTCTACGTGAGCAAAGTTAGGTCCACATTGACGACGAAAAAGGAAATTGGCAGAAAAAATATCGTGCTTCCTTTGGCTTGGATTTTTGATGGGCTTTTCGACACTACACCGTTAACGAGACGTTAAAGTCGCCAGCCCCAAAAGCAAACTCCGCGCCACGTCGTTTTTCAAAGGCCCAACGCAAAACAACCTGACTAACTTCAATTCATTTTACAAAGCAACTATGAACAAAATCTGGTCAACCCTGCTCGCTGGTGCCGTGGGAGGCCTCGTTACCTTCGGTGCCCTCCAATTTTCTGAAAAACCCCAGGTGGCGCAAACCCCTGATCAATTGCAGGCCCAACAGGTGAAGTATGAATACGGCGGCGGCCCCGCCGGAGTTGATTTTACCCGTGCTGCCGAAAAGACCATGGAAACGGTCGTCCATATCAAAGCCGCTGAAAGCCGTCAAAATGCCATTCAACGTCAGCGCCAGACAAATCCCTTCCGCTTTTTCTTTGGCGACGACTTTTTCAACTTGGACGACTACTCACAGCCGCGTGCAGGCACCGGTTCCGGTGTAATTTACACCACTGACGGCTATATCCTGACCAATAACCACGTCGTGGAAAATGCCGACGAGTATACTGTCACCCTGCATGATAACCGCGAATTCAAAGCCCGCCTGATAGGTGCCGACCCCAGCACTGACATGGCCGTGCTCAAAATTGATGCCTCTGCCCTGCCTGCTATCGATCTGGGCAACTCCGATGCCGTGAGGGTTGGCGAATGGGTGCTGGCCGTGGGTAATCCCTTCGACCTGACCTCTACCGTCACAGCAGGCATTATCAGTGCTAAAAGCCGTGATATCAACATTATCCGCAGGGGAGCCGCCATCGAATCGTTTATTCAGACCGATGCCGCTGTCAACCCCGGAAACTCGGGCGGAGCATTAGTGGACATCAATGGCCGCCTCATCGGCATCAATTCAGCCATCGCTACCCCCACGGGCACGTTTGCCGGGTACTCGTTTGCCATACCCGTCAACCTTGCCAAACGCATCGCCGACGACCTCATCAAGTACGGAAAGTACAAGCGTGCCTACCTCGGCGTGGATATTGCCACGATGGACAACAACCTGGCCAACGAACTGAATATCCCCGTTGCGCAAGGTGTCTGGATCAAAGCCCTCGACCCGGAAGGTTCCGCAGCCCGTTCGGGCATCCAACCGGACGATGTGATCGTCAAGATCAATGGCAAAAACATTTCCACTGTGCCGGAACTTCAAGAGGTTATCGGTCGTTCCAGAGCCGGTGAAACCGTAGCACTCACGCTTGTCCGAAACGGAAAAGAAAAAAACGTAGAGGTCAAACTGAAGAGCCGCGGCGAAGAATGATAAACAACCGGAAGTCTCCGGTTTAAGATAAAGTTGGTTTTTCGTTTTGTTTTGATGTGTCTGCTCCGCGCAATGCGGAGCAGACTTTTTGTTTCCGTACGCATTTTTGCCGTCCTTTGCTCCGCCCCAACCGACCAGCCAATGCATCTTTCATGAAACGTACCTGGCTACTCATTGCTCTTTTCCTTCTCCTCGGCATAGGTGTTTTTTATACCGTCCGGCAAAAAAACAAACAGGCTGGTGGCAGTCATGTGTCGTGGGACATGGATTTTGCCGTACCCGACACAGCCTCCGTCACCCGCATTTTTTTGGCCGACCGAAAGGGTCGCACCGCCACACTCACCCGCAAAGGCGACCACTGGCTGTACAACAACACCTATCGGGCAAGACCCACTGCCGTGCAGACGCTGCTGGCAACCCTGCACAGCGTGAACGTACGGTACATACCCACCAAATCCGCTGAAGAGGGTATGATCAAAAGCCTCGCCGCAGAGGGGATCAAGGTGGAGGTGTACGGCAAGGAAAACAACCTGATCAAAAGCTACTACGTCGGCGGAGTTACCAGCGACGAAACCGGAACCTATATGATTATGGACGGCGCGGAGCAACCCTATGTTACGCACATCCCGTCGTTCGTGGGACAGCTCCGCATTCGGTACATGCTGGGTGACGACAATTGGCGCGACCGCGCAGTTTTCTTTGAAAAAGTCGAAGAAATCCGCTCTGTTTCGGTGGAGTACCCGCAGCAAAAAAGCGCTTCGTTCAAGATTGAAAAAGTAGGCGATGCCCAGTACGAAGTGCGGCCGTTTTACAGCACCACACCGGTGAGTAAGGTTCCCCAGCGCAAGGGTACAGCCGAAGCCTATTTGCTACAGTTTGAGCGCCTGGTAGCCGAAGCCTACGAGACATCCAACACCGCCCGCGACTCGGTGACGGCTCTCGTCCCGTTTGCCATCGTGTCGCTCACAAAAACAGATAGCACGACCAAGCAGGTTCGTTTTTGGCCCGTGTCATTGGAGGAAAAGTACGACGGCCAACAATTTGTCATCCGGTATTTCACAGATGTGAACGGTGGCGAGGCTTTCCTGCTAACCCAGCACCATGTTTTCGGGCCAATCTTTCGGGATTACACAGCGTTTTTCAACAAAGGCGCTCAACCATTTCCAAACTGATGCTCGCAAATACAACAGCCGTTTCAGCCATGACCATCCAGCAGGCGCAACAAAATGTGGACGATTGGATACGCACGGTGGGTGTGCGCTATTTTTCGGAATTAACCAACACGGCCATTCTGATGGAGGAAGTGGGTGAGATAGCCCGCCTCATGGCCCGGCTGTACGGCGAACAGTCGTTCAAAAACCCCGCTGACGAGGCCACAGCCAAGCAAGATCTCGCTGACGAAATGGCCGATACTCTTTTCGTACTCATTTGCCTCGCCAACCAGACCGGGGTTGACCTGACCGATGCCCTCCAAAAAAATCTTGTGAAAAAAAGGCAGCGGGATGCCCAACGCCATGCCCAAAACCGAAAACTGAACCCTGACGTTGCCGAAGCGCAAATCCCCTGAACATTACCGCACCACAAATTTTCCGCCCCCGTCCATCGTGCCCGCACTGATCGTACCGTTCACCGAATACCTGCAAAAAAAGGCGCTCTTTCGGCCCACCAAGTTAGAGCCGGGTTATCGTTTTTCGTTTGACCGACCGTTCAACGAGTTTTTTTTGGACACGCCCGATGGTGCCCGGATCAACCTGCTTCACTTTGCAGCTGAGCAAGGGCCGAGCCACGGGGTTGTCCTGTATTTTCATGGAAACCGGGACAATCTCCAGCGCTGGGGCCACTTGCACCAGGATTTCACCAAACGCGGGTATGATTTCGTAGTGCCCGACTACCGGGGGTACGGCAAGAGCACCGGCGAACCTGACGAACGTACCTACTTTGAGGACGCCCGCCTCGTATACGATTGGTTGCTGGCCAATTACCACGACAGCAACATCGTCTTGTACGGGCGCTCGCTCGGCAGCGCCATGGCCTGCTTTTTGGCCGCCCACACGGGTGCCCGCTCGCTTGTGCTCGAAACCCCGTTCGACAACATTCGCGGTCTCGTGGCGGCTCATTTGCGCCGTTCCGACGTGCCGTTCCGCACTGCATTTTTTTTTCCAAACGACAACCACTTGCGCCAAACCAAACTGCCTGCGCTGTTGTTTCACGGCACCGCCGATCGGGTAGTACCCTACTCGTGCGCCGCCCGGTTGCAAGCTTGCCTGAAGCCCGGCGACGAGTTCGTGACCATACCGGGCGGAGCGCACAACAACCTGCGGGAATACGAAATTTACCAAAAGAAACTGGGCACATGGTTGAGATAAGGGACGGTGCCCAGAACCGCATTTTCCCGTACTTTTGCATCCTCGTTTAAAAAACACGTTTTCTGTACATGAAAAAACTGATCGCAACGGCACTGTTCGCAGGCTGCCTCACCATCTTCGCTACTGCCCAGGGTATCAACTTTTTCCACGGTACCTGGCCCGAGGCCATGGAAAAAGCCAAAGCCGAACAAAAACTGATTTTTGTCGATGCCTATGCCGCGTGGTGCGGGCCGTGCAAACGCATGGCGGCTAATGTTTTTCCCGATCCCGCTGTCGGCGACTACTTCAACGCCAACTTTATTAACCTGAAATATGACATGGAAAAACCGGAGAACAGCGAGTTCGCCGGCAAATACCCCGTCAGCGCCTACCCTACCCTGCTCATCCTGGATGCAAGCGGCAAAGTGGTACACAAGCACGTGGGCGGCCTTGCTGCGGACGGTCTCATCGCCTTCGGCCAAAAAGCAGCGGGCAAAACCGACACGTCCAAGGATTTTGAAAAAGAATACGCCGCCGGCAACCGCGACCCACAGCTCGTACTGGACTATGTTCGCGCCCTCAACCGCGCCAATAAACCCTCGCTCAAAATCACCAACGAATACCTGAATAGCCAAAAAGACCTCGGCACAGCGCTCAACCAAAAGATCATCCTCGAGGGAGCCATCGAAGCCGACAGTCGCGTATTCGGGCTGTTACTGGCAAATCGTGAAAAAATAGCGGCCCAGGAAGGCCAGGAAGCCGTGGATACCCGTATCAACATCGCCTGCCAAAACACCTTGAAAAAAGCCATCGAGTTTCGCGAAGAAGGCTTGCTCCAAGAGGCCAAAACCAAAATGAAGGCAGGCCTGCCTGCCCGCGCCGAGGAGTTCGGGCAAGATGCCGACCTGAAATACTACACGGCCACCAAGGATGCCAAGAACTACCTCAAGGCCGCGCAGACGTTTCAGAAAAAAACGGTAAAAAACAACGCCGCACGCCTGCATGATTTGGTCATCGGATTGCTCCGGGCGTTCCCGTCCGAAAAACCGGTGCTGGAACAAGCCGAAAAATGGTCCAAGTCCGCAGCAGAAAACGGCGGGCTGCCAGAGTATTACCTCACGTTGGCCGAGGTGTACAAGCGCTTGGGCAACAAGCCAAAAGCCCGTGCTGCTGCCGAAATGGCCCGAAAGGCCGGCAGCGACAAGGAGGCTGACACTATCGCCTCCAAAGTAGATTATTTCCTGCAAACGCTGGAGGATTGAGGCCCTGTATGCACGCATTTTTGTATTCATTGGCCGTACATCTCATCCAAAATTTTTGACCAGCCTCAACCAAAACCGTCCAACCCAAAAATGTCGAAACTCGGCAAAGCACTCGTAGCCATGTCCGGCGGCATAGACAGCACCGTGACCGCCGTCCTTCTTCACGAGGAGGGCTGGGAAGTCGTGGGCATAACCATGAAAACCTGGGACTATGCCACCTCGGGCGGCTCTAAAAAAGAAACGGGCTGCTGTTCGCTCGACAGCATCAATGATGCCCGGCAAGTGGCCGTCAAATTGGGTTTTCACCACTTCATCGTGGATATCCGCGAAGAATTCGGCGATTATGTGATTGACAACTTCGTGGACGAATACATGGCCGGCCGTACCCCAAACCCGTGCGTGCTGTGCAATACCCACATCAAATGGAATAGCCTGCTGCGCCGTGCCGATATGCTTGACTGCGAGTTTATCGCTACCGGGCACTACGGCATCATCAACGAACACGAGGGCCGCAAGTACATCACCCGTGCCCGCGATCGGCAAAAAGACCAGTCGTACGTGTTGTGGGGCCTCAGTCAGGAGTGCCTGCACCGCACCCGGATGCCCCTCGGCGGGTTTACCAAGCCTGAGGTGCGTGAGATGGCTGCCGAACGTGGCTGGGACGAACTGAGTAAAAAAGCCGAGAGCTACGAAATCTGTTTCGTTCCCGACAACGATTACCGTGGCTTCCTGCGCCGTCAGGTGGAAGGTCTCGACGAGCGTGTTGCCGGAGGCAATTTCGTAGATGTGCAGGGCCGCGTGCTGGGTCGCCACGAGGGCTACCCGTTTTACACCGTTGGTCAGCGCAAAGGGCTTGGTATCGCTCTTGGCGAGCCGATGTTCGTCACCGAAATCCGGCCCGACACCAATACCGTTGTACTGGGCCGCGAAGACGACTTGATCCGCAATGGCATGCTCGTGGGCAAGGCCAATCTGATGAAATACGCTACCCTGCATGCTTCCGGCATTGAAGCGGTAACCAAGGTGCGCTACCGCGACGCGGGCACGCTGAGCACGGTATTGCCCGTGGGCAATGACATCGACGTGCAGTTCCATGCCAATGTGAAAGGTGTAGCACCCGGTCAAAGCGCCGTTTTTTATGAGGACGATGACGTGGTAGGCGGCGGTATTATCCAAGGGAGTTTGTTCGGTTGAACGATGGCCAGAATTCTGCTTATAGAAACCGCTACCGATGTCTGCTCCACAGCCATTGCCGTTGACGGCACGGTGGTGGCGCTTGCCGAAGCCCTGGACCAGCCCAACCATGCCGCTACCCTTACCCTGCTCATCGAGGCGTGTACCCGTCAGGCTGGCATTCCGCTGGCCAATTTAGATGCTGTGGCCGTCAGTCGTGGCCCGGGTTCTTACACTTCTTTGCGCGTGGGCGCCGCCGTGGCCAAGGGCATATGTTATGCACTGGATAAACCGCTCATCGCTGTGGACACGCTTCTGGCACTGGCATCGGCGAGCATGCGTGACCAGGGTACAGGTCGCACGTCTGATGGGCCGGGCGTGAACAACCCGTTATTTTACATGCCTATGCTGGATGCCCGACGCAAAGAAGTTTGGACTGCGGTGTTTGACCACAGCCTCCGGGAGGTCATGCCTGCTCAGCCGCTGATTTTAGAACACGATTTGTTTCAATATTTTTTGCAAAATGCCCCAGGCGTTAAGCCTACAGGCTTGCTGGTTCTGTCCGGGAATGGCGCAAAAAAAATATCGAACGGTCCTGTTTTTGAGAATGCGGTTTTTTCCGAACCACAGGTATGCTCGGCATCCCATCTGGCCATTATCGCAGAGGTATGTTTTCAAAACGTTGATTTTCAGGACACAGCATATTTTGAGCCTTTTTACATGAAACCGCCAAACATCACGATTTCCAAGAAAATGACGATGGGATAAAAAATGTAAAAAAAAATCAAATTGACAAAAAACGGTTCTATTTTTGTACTGATAGTCAGTCAGTTTACGCCTGTTTTATTAACAACATACAGCCACTACCCTAAATGAAGTGGCATAGTTTTGGAGAAGAAAAGAACAGTTTCATTAGATACTTGAGAAATTTTAAAACAAATAATATGAGAAAAGCAAAAACCGAGATCGCTGTGCTGAAGAACGGGGCACAGGACTTACCACTCGACTACAGCGAGTTGCGCAAGGCAGCACTCGTGCTGCGAGCGGTTAACCACAAACTGCGACAGCGCATGATTGACCTGCTCGAAGAAAACCAACAGTTGACGGTCACGGATATTTACATCAAGTTGCGGCTAGAGCAGAGTGTTGCCAGCCAACACTTGGCGATTCTGCGCAAAGCAGGGGTCGTAAAAACCGACCGCCAAGGCAAATTCATTTTCTATTCTTTGGACCACGACCGGCTGTCGCAGATATCCCGTCTCGTGGAAGAACTCGTAATTTAATAGTCTCTCCGGATTTTTCATTTCCACCTACACACACCCTTGCCGCATACGGTTCTAAGCGACCGTATGCGGTATTTTTTTTGCGGCTGCTCGGCATTTACCAGCATCATTTTTTAAAAAAAACCGAGCACGGACTTTTCCGGCTCGGCCTATTACTATTAACACGGGTGTGTTCGATTTGAAAATCCTGGCGAAAGGGTTCTACACGTTCAAGTATTTGTTGATCAAAGGCTTTTTAGAAAATTTATCAAGTCTTGTTCTGACAGCGGGAGCGGGGCGACGGTTAATTCCACATTGGTGCCGACCTCTGTAAACTGGTTGGCCAACCAATATTGGGCACCGGTTTTGCCCACTACAACAACGTTCACCGGGTAGCCGAGCGGTGCCCCGGAGAAGCAAAACGTAGAACTCGTGTCGTCTCCTTTGAGCTCAGCTATGGCGTTCTTGTTCTGAAAAACCAAAAAGACGCGGGCATTAAGGGCGGTAAATTGTGGCGGCAGTTTTACGCAAAACGTGCTGCTCGGTTCAGTCAAGGCCTGAGCACAGTTGCTCCACCCGGTCTGTCGGACGATTAGCTCGTATCCAGATTGCTGGGCACCGGAATTGGGCAAAGGCCATTGGGCCAAAAAGGCCGACTCGCCCGTATTGAACCAGCCAGCCACGTTTTTTTCGGAGTCAAGTACACCGACAAACGTCCGCAAATCGGCATGTGCATCCGTAGGCGCTGGCATTTGCACTTTCAGGTAACGATTGGGAAGTAATCGAAGCTCGTTGGTGCCACAAAATACCCGAATATTGACCGCACCAACACTTTCCAGCATTTTGGGGTCCGGGTACGTGGAGGTGGGCAACCGATGTGCCACAAAGTCGCTTTTGCGCAGCGCCGTTGTCACTTCGATTCTAAGTGCAGGGCAAGTGCTACAAGGCACGGCAACACCGTTTTCGTCGGCAAACAACTTTTCAGTGTCAACCAGAAAAACCCGCACGCCGCTGGTTGAGGTGAGGGTGGTATCAGGCACTACATTGCCGCCAAACTGGAAAACAGAATTGGTGGATGCGTCGGGCACTTTTTCCAACAACAGGTCGAGGTTTTCCTGCACAGGCGTATATGGGATGAACTCGCGCTCGTCCTTTCTGCACCCTGCCGCAGCAAGTATGCTTATCGCCAACAAGAATTGAAATGTCTTTTTTGGATACATAATCGAGTAAATGATTTTCAGGTTTTATGCGGTTAATGATACGGTTCGGTTGTTCGATGCTGCTCTGGATATATTATTTAACACGGGATCAGTTAAAAATACGGGTCAGGCCGAGCCGCAGCCCGGCAATGCCGTACGATTGTTCGTACTGGAGTTCGGGCCGGGTGACGGGATCAAGTATGTGCCGATAGTACGGTTCGGCGAATACGCGCGTGCGCGGGCCGACATGGTAAAACCATTGAATACTGCCCAGCAAACTAATACCAAGGCTGCTGCGAAACACCTCTTGCTGGCCGGAGCCGGGAGAAAACGACACGGGAAACCCATCGGGGTGCAGGATACTACCGCGTTTCTCGAACAGCAGGTTGACCGAGCCTCCGAGGTTCAGGCTGACTCCGGTGGCACCACTGCGTAGCTCGAGAGCAACTTGCAGGGGGATATCAAGCATAGTGAACCGGTTGTAGGTTTTCAGGTAGTTGGTGCCGTAAAGGATCCCCAATGTATCGGTCACACTTACCCACTGACCGTTGATGAATTTCTGAGTAATACGGATATCGTACTGGATATAATTTGGGTCAATATGCTCGAATTGTTCCTCAAAATGGTCGAGGTTCAGCCCGGTGCGCAACAAGAAATTGCCACCAAAAAGGTAGGAGGCCCGCAAACCGGCATTAAGCCCAAAGTCACGCCGTTCGGTACGTTCCCGTTCCGCCAGGTAGTCCTGTTGTTCGGTATCCGTGGTTGTCAGGTGCTTGGTCGCCCAAGACGGGCCTACATAAGCGTCCAGCAGCCAGGCTTTCGGGTTGGCGTGGAAATCGTAGCATTTTTTTGTTGTCCGCTTGGCCTTGGCAGGAGGCAACAATACGGGATGCATCAACGGGTTTGGCCGAGCAGGCAGTGCCAAAAGGCTCGGAGGGTTGAGTGCCAACGCAACCATACCAAAAGGTGCCGTGGCAGGATCAGCAGCCTGTTCGTTCACGTTCGATGCATCCGCAGTTGTCGGGGCCAGTTCGCTTGCGACGATGTGAGGACCTGGTTGCCCAACCGGTGCTTTCTGTTCTGCAGTATTATCGGCATTTGAGTTTTGTGGTAGTGGTCCAGCCTGCTCGAAAACCGCAGTCTCCCGCACGTGGCCGCCCGCCTTGACAAGGCCGCCTCCTTTGGGCGTTTTTGTTGTGCCCGGCATACTGGCTGTACCTGCATTTGCAGCGGGGAGTTTTATCTCTGGCTCAACCCAATCGGTTGATTTTGCGCCAGTAGCCTGTTTTGGGATTGGCGAAGCCAAAGGCCGGCTAACAGGCGGCGTAGTGTCAGCAACAGGCTGATTAATAGCAGGTTCAGGGCGGCCTTGGTATGCCCACCAAAGGCCGACAGCGAGCGAAGCAACAGCAAACCCGCCAAAGAATAGCCAGATCAGGAAACGTCGTTTGCGCTTGCGCAGAGCCTGTTCCACGTTAGGCCAAACAAAGGCCGGGGGTGGCACTTCGGCACCGCGCAACCGCTGGCGCATCAGGTCATCTATAGTATTTGGTCGTTCCATTTTTTACTCGTTTTCAGGTTTTTTGATGGGCAATCTGGTTTAGTGTTTCGAGTTGTTCGCACAGCCAGCGGCGTGCTTTGGTCAGTTGGGATCTGGAGGTGCTTTCCTGTATGCCCAGCATATCAGCCACCTCAGCATGCGAGTACCCTTCGATGGCCACCATGTTGAACACCACCCGGTAGCCATCAGGAAGGCGACTAATGAGGCGGAGCAGCTCGGCCTCCGACAGGCTCGCCAACGCGTCGGGTTCTACGGGGGATTCCGGCAAGTGCTCGTAACCGTAGGTTTCATAGTCAAAACGCTGTCGTTGATAGCTGCGCAGGGCTGTGTTGATCATGATCCGCCGAACCCAGCCCTCGAAAGAGCCTTGAAACTGAAACTGATCCAGTTTGGTAAACACCTTTACAAAACCCTCCTGCAGGATGTCGGTTGCGTCCGACGACGAGCGGGCGTAACGTAAGCACACGGCATACATCTTGCCGGCAAACTGGTCGTACAGTTGCCGCTGGCTTTGCGCGGACCCGCGCAAACAACCCCGGATGAGTTCTTGTTCGTTCAGCAATGGCCTTGTTCTTGTGTGGCTTGCCGGCAATCGGCCGGGAATTGTCCCGAAGGTACGTGATCTTGGAGACGCAGGACAATGATTTTTCGCTGCACGCAGGCCCAAAATTGTTTGTCGTCAAAACGCCCAATTCGCTCCCACATTCAGCCCGGCCAGTACTTGATTGGGCAAACTGCGGCCCTGTGCGTCCGTGCGAGCAAAATTTCCAGCCACTACAGGCTCGGCCAACAGGCTCAATCGGCGGTTCAATTTTAATTCAAGCCCGGCAGAGGCCCAGTAGCCAAGGAAAAAATCGCCTGTGCGCTGGTACTCGAATGCTTCAGAATTTTGGACAAAGCGCAAGCGGCTGTTTTCTGAGGTCCGGGCGGTGATGACGAAGTCATTTTTCAGGAAAAAATTTCCAACAAGGCCCGCCTTGGCAACAGCCTGTAAGCGGCCTGTTCCGAGCCGGTAAGTGAGCAGCAGCGGCACACTCAGCAGGTGGGTTTGTTCGCTGGTCTTGATCTTGACGATTACGGGTTCCGTGTCGTCCACAGGCGTGGTACCGTCGGACGATTCCATCCGAAGGCTGACAGATGCTGAGCCGCCATACGTGCTCAGGTCGTAGGAAAAATTGCGCCGCTGCCCAAACGGCCCGCCAGGATGGGGCGTGCCATCGGCAAAACGAAACTGCGCCGTGTGTGCCATCTCCCGAACATTTTTGGAGTAGCCTATCCCGGTCTCCAAACCAAACCCCTTGCCGGTTCGCGTGCCAACGCGCAGCCACCAGTCGGTGGAGGTGATTGATCGTTCCGGCTTTCCCACAAACACCGGCCTGCCCGGGCGTTGTATGGTTGTCGGCGTGCTTTGGAACGTCCGGTGCGGCATGGCGCTCAGGCCGATGTACCAATCCCCACCCCCAGGGGGGAGGGGGGCTTCATCGAGCGTCGACGGGCGATCATTGACAGGCGGATTTGGTGTTGCTGGATTGGAGGCTACCGGCGGAGTGGGCGAAACCCCAACCCCGGGGGGGAGGGGGGCTTCATCGAGCGTCGACGGGCGATCATTGCCAGGTAAATTTGGTGATGCTGGGTTTGTGGATACCGGCAGAGCGGGCGAAACCCCAACCCCAACCCCGGGGGGGAGGGGGGCTTCATCGAGCGTCGACGGGCGATCATTGACTGGCAGATTTGGTGATGCTGGGTTAGAGGATACCGGCGGAGTACGGGCCAGGCCCTCTCCCTCCCGGGGGAGGGGCTTGGGGTGGGTTTGCACCACCAGTTCCTTCAACTTGTTTTCATAATAATAATGCTCACAGACTAACCTGAAAAGCAACAACACGATGACTGCCGCAGCCAAGCGTAGCCGGTTACGCAGGAAAAAAATGCGCCAGGCAGGCACTGCAGCAGGTGCCAGGTCACCCTCAATGCGCGACCACATATCGGCAGCGGGGCTTTCCTCGTGATCATCGAAGGATTGACGGACGTATTCGTCAAGCGGGTCGTTGTGTTCGTTTTTTTCCATAGCGTTCAGGTTGTCAGGCAGCTTTCGAGCAATTTGCGGAAATGCGCTTTTGCCCGGAGTAACTGGGATTTTGAGGTGCCCACGGAAATGCCGAGTATCTCGGCTATTTCCGGGTGAGAATAGCCTTCCAGCACATACAGGTTGAAAATTGAGCGAAAGCCCGGAGGCAATTGCTGGAGGATTCGGATCATGTTTTTGACTGGCGGCTCGTCGATCGGAAACGGTTCGGTATCGTCCGGGAAATCCTGGTCGTCCAGTTCAGAGGTAACGAGCAAGCGTTTTTTCCGTTGCAGGTGCTGAAGAGCAGTATTCACGAACACCTTGCGCATCCAGCCTTCAAAATTGCCCACACCGCTGTACTGCGGCAGGTCGCGGAAAACTTTCACAAAACCTTCCTGCAGAATGTCCTCCGCGTCCTCCCGACTATTGGCATATCGGATGCACAAAGCGAACATCTTGCCCTTGAACCGCTCGAAGAGCTGTTTTTGGGCCAGGCGGTCACCCCAAAGGCAGGCATGAAGGTTGGGTTCGGTCATGTTCGTGGCAAAGCGGCAAAAAATAGTGTCCGATGGGTAGGTTCTTGCCGGGCGGCAGGGGTTGCATTTGGAGAAATTTGTTTTTGGGGAAAATCATTATGCGATGAAAAGGCTATTAAATCAGTAGCCACTTGATGCCCGGCATTGGAACGACACACACTACCCCATCGCCAGTTTGGCTGCGAGTGCCAGATCATTTTGTGCTAATGCCTCCCGAATCAGTTCGTGAACCGCTTCGCGAGCGGGATTTCCCGCCAGGGCAGCCTGCACATGCGGGTCGGCCATGGCCTCAACGCGGTTGGGCAGGGCAGTGAGCGAAGCGATGCGGGCCAGTTCGTTCCCGGTGAGTACGGAACTATGCAGCAGGTGTTCGGGCAGTGCATCGAAGCCCACGCCGAGGTCAGTCACTTTTTGGGCAATCTCTACCACTGCCTCGCCGCTGGCCCGAGCGTAATAAAACCGGCCCATGCGACCTACGAGATCAATCTTATGCGGGTCAATACGCCCGCCCTCCGTCAGCACGCTCTCGGCAATGTGCATGAGCACTATGCGGCAAACGATGAGATTGCCTGCGCCGCCCATTTCGCCAAGTGGCAGTATTTGTTCGACTACGCACTCCATCTGCACCGGGCTTTCGGCCACGCGGAACGGTCGCACCTGTTCAGAAGGCAGCGGTGTGAACCCAGCCTTTTTGAACTCGTCCACATCGGCCCCGTACTCCACGCTGCAAAGAGCCATCTGCCGAACAATGGCATAGGGAACGACGTTTATGACAACTTCGCCGGTGTCCTGCACGTTTTTGAGCGTATCTTTCGTGGTATTGTTCTCCACCCGTCGATTCGACGAAAAGATCAGAATGGGCGGATTGCTGCTGAAAGCATTGAAAAAACTATATGGAGCCAGGTTGGGCACCCCGTCGTTGCTTATCGTACTGGCAAAGGCAATGGGACGGGGCGCCACCGCGCCAAGAATGTACTGGTGTAAGTCCTTGGTCGGGATTTTGGTCGGGTCAATGGTGAGCATACGCTGGGATATTTGCGTTAAAATTTTGCAAAACTACGATTCGACATGAATGCACGAAATTTGAAAATTGGCCTGCTCCTGTTCGTCGGGGTCTTGGCTCTGTTATTTTACCGTTACCGGCAGCCGCGCTTTGTTGCAGGCGAAGCTGTTCCCGATTTTTCTGCCGTGCTTGCCGATGGCAAAACGGTGCGTTTTTCCGACCTGCGGGGGCGGCATGTGTTGTTGCAGTTTTGGGGCAGTTGGTGCGGCCCTTGCAGGGCAGAAAACCCGCACTTGCGTGAACTATATCGGCAGTACCAACCAAAAGGGTTCGAAATATTCAGCGTCGGGGTCGAACAAAATCCACGTTCGTGGCAGCGGGCCATCGATAATGACGGTATGAGCTGGCCCTACCATACGTTGGACGTGGGCTATTTCGACGGCAAACTGGCCGGGCTGTTCAACGTCAAGTCTATTCCAGCCACTTTTTTGATCAGCCCGGAAGGGATAATTATGGGGGTCAATCTATCGCCCGAACAGATGCACCGCATGCTGGGGGAAGCGCTTTCTCGCCGCTGACATATTGGCACCCTTGGGCCGAGGGCATAATAATTGTGCGGGCAGGTGGCAAGCGGCCCCACTTGGCCGCCATTTTCATGATGTTTTTTCGAAAAATGAAAGATAAGCACCACGACAACGAGGAACAGCAACCGCTGGAAAACCAACCCGAACAGGCCGATGCCGCCGAGTCCAATGCAGAAACGAGTGCACAGGACGCGCCCGCGGAGGATTGGCAGCAGCAACTTGACGACGCAAGGAACAAATACCTGTACCTGCTGTCCGATTTTGAAAACTACAAGCGCAATGCCGCCAAAGAGCGCCTCGATCTGCAACAAACAGCTGGCCGTGACATCATGGCAGCACTTTTGTCAGTTCTCGACGATTTTGACAGGGCCGCCAAAACTGGCGGCCTCGACGAAGGCATGGCCCTCATCCACCATAAACTGCTGCAAATCCTGCAAGGCAAAGGCCTCACCGCCCTGGTCTGCAACCCGGGCGAACCCTTCGACCCCGATACCCAGGAGGCAATTGCCGAAATACCAGCCCCCGCCGAAAACCTGAAGGGCAATATCGTGGACATCGTTGAAAAAGGCTACCTGCTCGGCGACCGCATCATCCGCTACTCCAAGGTGGTAGTGGGCAAATGACCCTAAAATCATGGCTAAACGCGATTATTACGAGATACTTGGTGTACCAAAAAACGCCGCAGACGACGACATAAAAAAGGCGTACCGTAAAAAGGCCGTCGAGTTCCACCCGGACAAAAACCCGGGCGACAAGGCAGCCGAGGACAAATTCAAAGAAGCTGCCGAAGCCTACGACGTACTCCGCGATGCCGACAAACGTGCCCGCTATGACCGCTATGGACACGCCGGGGTTGAGGGCATGGGCGGTGGTGGCAGCCCCAATTTTGAGGGTATGTCCATGGACGATATCTTCCGCCGATTCGGCTTCGATGCCGAGGATATTATCACCGAGTTTTTCGGCGGCGGACGGCGCGGTGGTGGCGGCTTCGGTGCCCGCTCACGCGGTGAACGCGGCACCAACCTGCGTATCAAGGTAAAAATGACCCTTGAGGAAATCGCCACCGGTGTCAACAAAAAAATCAAGGTGCGCAAACAAGTCAAGTGCAGCACCTGCAATGGCAGCGGCGCACGCGACAGCAGTTCCGTGGACACTTGCGGCACCTGCCGCGGTGCGGGTACTATTCGCCGAATTTCCCAAACACCCATCGGGCCTATGCATGTAGCAGAGGCTTGCCCTGCCTGCAACGGAAGCGGCCAAACCATTCGCGCTATTTGCGCCACCTGCAAAGGAGCAGGCCATTCGCCCGGCGAAGAAACGATAGACGTGGACATCCCGGGTGGCGTTCACGAGGGCATCCAGTTGTCCATGTCGGGCAAAGGCAATGCCGGTGGCAAAGGCGGCCCGCCCGGCGACCTTATCATCAGCATCGAGGAAGTGCCGCACGACGAGTTTACCCGCGAAGGCAATAACATCCTGTTCGAATTATTCCTCAATATGGCCGATGCGGCCATCGGTGCCCAAATCGAGGTGCCGACGCTTGACGGACGCGCCCGCATCAAAATACCGCCGGGTACCCAATCGGGTAAAATATTCCGCCTGCGTGAAAAAGGCTTGCCTGCCCTGCAGGGTTACCACCGAGGCGACCAGCTCATCCATGTGAATGTGTGGACACCCAAAAAACTCAACGACGAGGAGCGCCGACTGCTGGAAAAACTGCGGGAAATGCCCAACTTCAAACCCAATCCGGGCAATGAAGACAAGGGGTTCTTTGACAAGGTGAAGGATATTTTCAGTTAATAGTCATGGCAAAAACACCCGCCATCACTGGCACGCGCTATGTGCTTGCCGTCAAGAATCTGGAAGCATCCGCCCGGTTTTATGAAGAAAAATTAGGCTTCGCAACCCACTGGAAAGTCGGCGGTTGGCAACAATTGTTCCGGGAAAAATTCATCGTTCTGCTCGGAGAATGTGCCGACGACCGCTCGGCTTTCGAGACGCGCAACCACTCCTATTTCGCATATATAGATGTGGAAAACATAGACGTACTTTTTGAGGAATTCCGCGACAAACTGGTCGAAATCATAGCCAATCCGGAAGACAAGCCCTGGGGCCAACGCGAGTTTGGCATTCGGACAATTGACGGGCATCGGATTATGTTTGGAGAGGCGCTGGAGAAAGGCTGATGTGTCAACAGTAGCAGCCTGCACTCGGTGGTAAAGCGGTCACCGAAAATCTCCAATTTTCTCCCAAGCCTTTTCTGCCAACTGCGCTGTCAGTTTTTCAATATAAAAACTGCCCGCAGCCGGGTCGGCGATCTGCTCAAATCCACTTTCCATTTTCAGCAAGTGCTGCACGTTGCGAGCAATGCGCCGCCCGAACGCCCGCGGGTACTGGGCCAACACCTCCCGCCCGGTTTCGTAGGGCAGCACAGTAAGGCGGTCGGCCCCGCCCAGTACAGCAGACATGGCCATCGTAGTGGCACGGATCATGTTTGTGTACAAATCGTCGCTATAGGCCTCCGGCGCAAAGCGAACCTCGACGATCGGATAGGACGGTTCCAGTCCCCAGGCTTTCAAGACGTTCAGCCAGAGTAGTTTGAATGCCCGCAACCGGGCTATTTCCACAAAATAACTTTTTCCGACCGTCACGTTGAACTGCAACTGTGCAGCCAATTGGCCCAAATCCAGCCCGTGCGCCGCGCCCTGTTTCAAGTACTGCACCCCTCGCCCAAGCAAGGTAGCCAGTTCGTCAACGGCATGCTCCGGATTGGCGTTTTGCGAGCGTCCGTCTACTGTCAGACACCGAAAACCCGGCAACGCCGTGCGGGCGAACTGGATCAGTTCGGCCAGATAGCGCCAATCGGTAAGCGGGGCCAAGGCCGGGTCGTTATGCAAGGACCCGCGCAAGTTTTTCGCGGGCACACCTTGCTCTTCGGCGAGGTTTGCGATAGCGGCCAACACTGCCGCAGGGCCGTTTGCTACACCCGGGCCGCCAAAATGCACGCTGATATAGTCGAGGTAAATCCGGCTCAGCACCGTCTCCACCTGCCCCGAAATATCGGACCCGGTCAAGTCGAACTGCACACTTTCGGCCCCGAAGGCCAGTGCCTCCAGTGCCAGGCGGTTGGCCTCGGCAGGGGCGGCGGTACCCATGTCTTCATTGATCTCCCATTTTATTGGCTGGGAAAACAACGGCGCAGGTGGCACCGGCCAGTCGTCGGCATGGCCAAAAGGGTCCACGGTCAGGTTCGGCCCCAAATGCCAGTAGAGGTCTTGCAAGGGTTTGCCTTTCAAGTCCCTGGTAATGCGTTCCAGCCATTGCTCTTTGCTAACTGGCTGAAACTCGGCGAAAAAATCGTTGGTCAGGTTCATTTTAAAAAAAAGCAAAGGTAGGCTGAATGCGCTTTTCGAGGCTCTGGTTTGCGCCTCGAAAAATGCATTTGCAAAAGCTGTTTTTTTATGCCAACCTTTTTTCCGGCAAGCTGTTACATTTGCCCTCCGAAAATTGACGTGGAATCAATCTAAATTCAAACGCAACAAACGAGAATGGACAAGCGCAGGCTTATTTATCTGGACAACAATGCCACCACCCCGTGCGACCCCCGCGTGGTGGAGACGATGGTGCCCTATTTTTTTGAAAAACACGGCAACGCAGCCAGCCGCAGCCACCAGTACGGCTGGGAAGCCGAAGAGGCCGTGGACTACGCCCGGGAGCAGATTGCCCAACTGCTCGGTGCCGAAGACAAGGAAGTTATCTTCACCTCCGGCGCTACCGAGAGCAACAACCTCGCGCTTAAGGGCGTGTTCGAGATGTATGCCCGCAAAGGCAACCACATCATTACCACCGAAACCGAACACAAAGCCATCCTTGACACCTGCAAACACCTGGAAAAGCAAGGGGCCGAGATCACCTACCTGAAAGTGAAGGAGGACGGCCTCGTTGACCTTGCCATGCTCGAGGCGGCTATCCGCCCGACCACTATTTTGGTGACGATCATGTGGGCTAACAACGAGACCGGGGTCATCCAACCCATGCGCGAAATTGCGATGATCTGCGAAAAACACGGCGTACTGTTCCACAGCGACGCTACGCAGGCAGTGGGCAAAATTCAGACTAACCCACGTGAAGTCGGTTTGCACCTCATGTCATTCACCAGCCATAAAATGTACGGCCCCAAGGGAGTAGGTGCCCTGTATGTGAGCCGCAAAAACCCGCGCGTGAAAGTCACGGCCCAAATGGACGGCGGCGGACACGAGCGCGGTATGCGTTCCGGTACGCTCAATGTACCCGGCATCGTGGGTTTTGGCAAGGCCGCCGAGATAGCACGTCTGGAAATGGCCCAGGATGCCGAGCGCATTAGCCGCCTGCGCGATCGGCTGGAACGCGAATTGACCAAAATGGAGGAGACTCAGATCAACGGCAACGTCAACAGCCGAATGCCCCATGTCTCGAATATATCCTTCAAACATGTGGAAGGCGAGGGTCTGATGATGACCTTCAACCAAAATATCGCGGTGTCCTCCGGCTCGGCTTGCACGTCGGCCTCTCTGGAGCCATCGTACGTGCTGGTGGCTATGGGCCTCGGCGACGACCTGGCGCACTCGTCCATCCGCTTCTCCCTCGGCCGGTTCACTACCGACGAAGACGTGGACTTTGCCGTAGAGGCCGTCAGCAAAGGTGTCAACCACATGCGCGACCTCAGCCCCATCTGGGAGATGTACCAAGACGGGGTTGACCTCACCAAAATTGAATGGTCCGCTCATTAAAGCAATCAAAAAATGCCGATACAAAGCCCGCCCGACCCGTTTACACAAATGCTCTACCGGATTTTTTACTTCGTCCGTGGGGTGTGGTATTCGTTAAAAGGGAAGAAAAGTAAAAATGGAAATTGAAACCAGAATACACCCATCGCTCATAACTCATCGCTCATAACTCAATGGCATACAGCAATAAAGTTCTCGAACATTTCCAAAATCCGCGTAACGTGGGCGTTTTGGACAAAAGCAAAAAAAATGTTGGTACCGGCCTCGTGGGAGCGCCCGAATGTGGCGACGTGATGCGCCTGCAAATCGAAGTGGACGAAGAAACCGGCATTATTCAGGATGCTAAATTCAAGACCTTCGGCTGCGGATCAGCCATCGCTTCCTCTTCGCTTGCCACAGAATGGCTCAAGGGCAAATCGGTGAACGAAGCGCTCACCATTGACAATATGGACATCGTGGAAGAACTGGCCCTGCCGCCCGTGAAAATCCACTGCTCCGTGCTGGCCGAAGATGCCATCAAGGCGGCCATCAAAGATTATCAGGAGAAAAACGGCATCTCCGCCGGGGCTGCTGTCCTCACAGCCTAAATACTTAGCCACTCAATCACACTATGATCTTCGTAGCAGAAAGCGCCAAGCAGAAAATCACCGAAGTGCGTGCCTCTGGCAGTATCGCCGCCGATTTTTTCCTCCGTGTGAGCGTCGTATCCGGCGGTTGCTCGGGCTTGTCCTACAAACTCGACTTCGATAACGAGCCTAAGCCAAACGATCAGGTTTTTGAGGACAACGGCGTGAAGGTGGTCACCGACCTGAAAAGTTTCCTCTACCTGTTCCATACCACACTGGAGTTTTCCGGTGGCTTGGACGGCAAAGGATTCTATTTCAACAACCCCAACGCTACGCGCACTTGTGGTTGTGGGGAAAGTTTTGCGGTTTAAGAGCGCCTGTTTGAGTATCAATTGCCGGGCTACAAACAGTGATTGATACTCGAACCCACCTTTTATGGCAAGTTTACGAACCAACGCTGTACTGCTTTTGCTTGTCATTTTGGCCCCGGCAATAGCGCTGGGCCAACAGCCTGTCGCGCAAATTCTCGAAGAAACCCGCCAGAAACGCCGGGAAGGTGCCTTGCAACAAGCCCTTGTTTTAGCCAACCAGGCCCTGCGCGCGCAAGAAGACAGCACTGGGCTGGGCAGCCTCGAAACGGCAGAAATCCTGGAGTCTATTGGGTTGATATTTACCCAGGGGGGCAAATACCCACAGGCGTTATTCAAACTGCAACAGGCGCTCGTAATCCGGGAAAAACATCTTGACTCACTCCACCTGGACATTTCAAACTGCCATTTCCTTATCGGAAATGCCTACCTGTACGCCGGTAATAAAGTCGAAGCGCAAAAAGCCTACGAACGGAGCCTTCAACGACTGCTGTTGCGCCTCGACGACCAGCGTAGGAACTTGGCGAACGTGTACAACAACATCGCCTATTGCCTCGAAGACTCCGAACCCAAACGTAGCCTGCAATACCACCACAAGGCATTGGCCCTGCGTCGAGAGGCTTGGGGCGAATTTCACCCTGAAACAGGGACGAGCCATAAGAACCTGGGCAGCGTGTACTGGAGGCAAAATAACCTGGACAGCGCGACGATCTATACCCGCGAAGCTATCCGTATTTTCCTCCTGCATGCACCGGAGGGAAAAAGCCAGGAACTCGGCCAGGCCCTTGGCAATATGGGGCTTATTTTTAGTGCAAGCGGGCAGCCCGATTCTGCCGAAGTGTACCAACTCCGTGCCGTGGACGTATTGCGTTCCGTTCTTGGAGATAACCACCCGGATGTCGCTCAGGTATTTTGCAGTTTGGCCACAGGCATTCGAGGCGATGTGCTGAAAAGTCGCGCATATCTCCGTGCCGCTCTCGATATTCTGGAACGCAGCCAATTCGACACCCGCAGCACACAGGTCAATGTGTTTAACAATCTGGCTGAAAACCACCGCCATTCTGGGGAAAATGAACAGGCAATTTCATGGGCTGAAAAAGGCCTGGCCCTTCAGCGAAGTATCAGTCAAGCGCCTGGTTATGTCTTCGGCGTGTTGTTGAACAATTTAGGAACTTACCACAGCAACCTCGGCCATTTTGATACAGCATTCGTTTACTTCCGGCAGTCGCTCGCTGTACGTTCAGTAGTTGATCAGGCTGGTGTTGCGCATACCCTGCATAACATGGGCACCTGTTTTTTTCAACAAAACCAACTGGACTCCGCACTGGCGTATTTCTCGGCTTCAATGAACCACCAGGCGCCGGGCCAACACCCCCTGCCCTTATTAGCAATTGGCATGAACGGCATGGCAAGTACCTGCCTGATGCTCGGCAAGGACAGCCTGGCACTTGCCTGGCTAAACCAAACCTGGGAAAACCTGAAAGATGCCTCCGATGCCGACCACCTGGACGACAAACTGATCTTCCTCAATACCCTCGGCGGCACATACATGCATCGCTACAAAATGCATGCAAAAACGACCGACCTCGAAATGGCCCGCCTCCATTTCCGCCAAGGCATGGAACTGGCACAAAACTATACATTCCACCAAGTCGAATACGCTGGCCTCGCCTCTGTAATCAAATGGATTTACCAGATCGCTGAAAATGGCATTCGTGCCGAATTTCACGCCTACCAACAAACGAGCGACAAAGAAGCATTATCCCGCGCCTGGGACTATAGCGAGCAAACCAAGGCCATTGTACTGCACAACCTCCTGCTGGAAAGCCGGGCCACACACTTTGCCAGCCTGCCCGATTCCGTCGCGCAGGCTCTTGCCTTGGCCAAACAACGGTTGCTTAGGCTGGAAAAGCGCCAATTGGAGCATACCTCAACGATCGGGCTTGCCGATTCGCTGGACTTGCGTTACGCCGCCGATGCCCTCGCTGCTCGCACGCAACTGAACAGCCTGCGCCTACTCGTGGAGACCCGCTATCCCGATTTTTACCGGCTCCGGTACGGCGGCCAACGCACCCAGTCGCTTTCTCAAACAATTTCCGCTTTACCCTCAGACCAAACGCTGGTTGCCTATTTCACCGGCGACAGCAGCCTTTTTGCGTTCGTCGTGCGTGCTAACGGCGTGCATTTCATCGAGGTTAAAAAAGATTTCCCTATCGATACCTGGATCGAAAAACTGCGGGAGGGTATTTACGGATACTATGCCCAACCAGAGGCGGAACGCGAACCTGGATTGTACCGCCAAACCACTGCTCAGTATTTGGAATATGCCAGCAAATTGTACCAAAAACTGGTACTACCCCTTCGGCCATGGCTTGAACGACGCGTTATTTTTGTACCCGATGCCACGCTTGTGGCGGTCCCATTTGAAGTGCTGTTGACCGATAGCCTCGGTAGTCCGAGAAACCTGGGGGCCTTGCCTTATCTGTGCCACCACCATGCGGTCAGTTATACATACTCGGCCAGCACGCTCCATGCCATGCAAACGCCTGAAAACCGCCAGGCTCCAAAACGCAGCCTCCTGGCTCTGGCACCGTTTGCCACGGCAGACACCGTCGTTTTGCAATCTACCGTCAACCCGGAAAACCGCCGTGCCTTTATCCCGCTACCGAGCTCCAGCAAGGAGGTCGAAACGGTGAATCGCATTTTCGGAGGCGATGCCTTGTTCGGGAAAGCAGCTACTGCCCAGGCTTTTATGGAGCGTTATGGGGACTACCGCATATTGCACCTTGCTACCCACGCGCAGGCGGACCCGCGTCGGGCCGATCGCGCCTGTCTGGTATTTGCCGCACCCGCCGATTCTGCCGAAAAAGGGCTGATCTACACAACTGACCTCTACGGGTTGGCGCTCTACGCCGATATGGTGGTATTGTCGGCCTGCGAAACAGGGATCGGGAAAATACAGCACGGCGAAGGAGCCGTCAGCCTGGCTCGAGCCTTCGCCGCAGCGGGTGCCAAAAGTGTTGTGCATAGCCTGTGGGTGGTGAACGATGCTGCCACTACCCGCCTGATGGAGGAATTTTATTCAGCGTTGTACGGGGGTGCAGCCAAAGACGAGGCGTTGCAACTGGCCAAACGGAACTTCGTGTCCACTTCCGCCCCGCGCTATCAGCACCCTTTTTTCTGGGCCGGGTTTATCGCTACGGGCGATATGCTGCCGCTGCGCTAACCTTCGGATTTCAATCTTGCCAATTCGGGATTTTGCGCAGCAGGTTTTCAACCAGATCGCGGTTCGGATTTTCCGGGTCTTGGCGAATATTTTGGATCAACCGGCCAAACGCATCCTTGCCCGCAGGCAAATCGGCCAAGCGGCTGAGCAGCTCGTACCGCTGCGCATCAAAGCCTAAAATTGGGTCGTCCTGCAAGGTTTTTTGGCTAAAAACGGCAGCAGCACGCTGGAATTCTCTTTGCTCAAAACAGGCCCCGCCAAGCAGTAACTGGTAGGGCGGCTTTTCGGATTCGGACAACTGAGACAGCAGAATATCGAGCCGCCGGACAGCCTCTGGCCAACGGCGGTTTTCGAATGCAGACAGGGCTCGTTGGTGATCGACTAGTAAGCGGGGCCGTACAGTTCCCGGAGCGTCCGTAACATCATCAAGTCCGGTATTGAATGGGTTGTCGGGGTTGTGGTCTTTTATCTTGGGTGGCATTTCATCGAGCGGGAGCATGAAATCGGAGCGGAGGTTATCTGTGGTCACAGCCGATTGCCTGTAATTATCCTCCGCCAGGGCAATGTACTGGGGTCTGACTTGGGAAGGCAAGTCGTCTTTTGAGTTAGATTTTTGCGGCTCAGGCACGTTTTTTTCAAGGGGGGCAGGGGTTGGCTGAGGGGGAGCCAGATCGAAGGATTTTTGTGGCGGGACAGGTTTCGTGGTTTTTGCCGGCTCGCTTGGCTCGTACTTCGATGGGCTACAAATCCAGACCAGCAGTACAGCAAAAAGCAGTGCGGCGAGTACGATGGCTCCCAGCCAGCGCCACACGTGAAATGGCACAGGCGGCGCGGGTCTGTCGGCCAGATCAGTTTCCCAGGCATCCATGTTTTGCCGCAATTCGATTTCGTCTTGGCGTTCATTTAGCAGCAGTTCGATGTGAGCAATGTCTGTATTTGCGGGTGGATCGAAGATCAGGTCGTTTTCCCAGGCGTCCATTTGCTGAAGCAAGGCTGCTTGTTCCGAACGTTCGGCCAACAGAAACCCGAGGGCCATCTGATGTGCCCGTTCGCGCAGCGGCTCCGAGCCTCGCAGCGCCGCGCGAAACGCTTCGGCAACCTCCTCCGGTAAGGTTCCGGCGAGCCAGCCGGCTGTCGTTCGATTCAGTTCTGCGTCCGTCATGGTTACAAAAATCTGTTGAACAGTTCGAGGTACCGCTGCTTGAGGTCGGCATTTTGGAGGATTTGGCGTTCGGCGTTTTCCCGGCAGCTATGTACCCGGCGTTTGGCCTGTGTGGCCGTAAGGCCGTACCCCTGCCCGATTTCCTCCATGGCATAACTGAAGGAATAGAGGCGCAACATCTCCCTGCAGGGCGAGCCGATCAGGTCGAGTGTTTTGTCCAGCAGGCTGCGCATTTCGCCGTTGTCCAGCATCTGCTGAATGGGGGCCTGTATTGGTGCGTCGAACTCAGCGGCATCGTAGGGTTCCGTTGGGTGCTGGCTGCGCTTAATCTCCTGCCAGCGCCAGCGGGCTATTTGGTTGAAATAAGTGCTCAACTTGCTCCGGTGTTCAAAACGGCCAAGGCGAATATTGCGGTCTAAGGCGAGCAGGGCATTTTGAAATACGTCCTTGAAATCGTCAAGCGTGCCGCCATTAGCCAGCACATAAGCCCGAACGGGGTTGCGGCAGTTTTCTGCTTTGTACAGGTACTGGAGGGCTTTTTCCCGCTCCAAACCGCCCGCAAGAATGCCTGCGATGAGTGCTTCGTCTGTCATCGTTCTGGTATTAGTAGCATGAACCCGGGCAAAGGTTCCGGTTGCCTTTCGAGGGCCAAGGTACTTCTTCCTTAAAAAAAACTCCATCATTCAGGAACCTCCGCCGCGCTTGCTGCTACAGATAGGATGTGCACAAACAGGCCCCCAAAGAGCGCATTGCTCACTCCTTGCCCGCTTTATTGAGCAGGCAATAAATTCAAACCACACCATGATTCGTCTTTTGTTATTCGCCCTGATGGCATGCTCCATTGGCTCCCCCACCCTGCTTGACGCTCAGAAAACAGACTATTCTTCAGGTTACCATTTTTCGGCCCACCTCGGTCTGGATTTCCCCTCGTACCTCGGAATGTCGCCTTACATCAAGTACCGGTCCGGTTGGTCGGCGGGCTTGTCTGCTGATCACTATTGGGGTTGGATTGGTCTCGGTGCCGATTTTGACTACCTGTCCAATTCCTCCAAAAACATGTACCCGACTGAAAACCTGGTCTTGTTTGGCAATGAGCCTTTCGTTGATTTTTACCTGGAAGAAAACCAAATTGACCGCTATTTTTTCGGAGTCGGGTTAAGCCTAATACACCAGTTTAGTGCTGATTTTTCTGCTGAATTGAAAGGCCGGGGAGGGGTTTCCTCCATCTCCGGCGGCTATACGATGTTGGTGGGAACGCCCCTTGTTTCGTCGCCCGGACTGCTGAACTACCACGGGGGTTTTAAGCATGACCAAAACGACGTGGTACCTGCCGGCAAACTGCAACTGGAACTCAAGTACTTTTTCAGCGAACTGGTCGGCATCAACTTCGGTGCATACTACCTGCGCCAATACCAGGTGCCCGAGGTATACGATCCCACAATGGGCGTGTACGCTGGCTACCATCCCTTCGAGCACACGGGCGGGATAAATTCCATCGAAACACCCGACTTCAACCCCGCATTCGACCCCTGCCAGTGCGATTACGCCTCCTGGGGTGTTTCGGCAGGAATCATCGTTCGGATTCCAGGCAGAACAGGGCCTGTTCCGCCACAGTCAGCAAACATTCGGGTCACCGCACGCGACATGCGAACCGGCCAAGTGTTGCCGGAAACCAACGTGGTGCTCAAAAACGCCCAAGGTGCTGTAATAGCCCGCGGCACAACTGACGGTAATGGCGAGTTTGTTTTTTTGCACAAGCCAGAGGGCGACTACGCCATTGAAGGCAGGCTGTACGACAAAGACCTCCGGGGCAATTCGGTTCAGCGCGATGAGTTCAAAAACGGACTTACTGTGGTAAAAGAAATTTGGTACGACGACCCAAGTTTTATCCTCAAAGGCCAAGTGGTGAAATGCAACACGAACCTCTCCCTGCCGAGGGTGTCCGTGGTGTTGAAAAATCTTGGCGCGGCCGAGGAAAAACGCACCATTACGAACAGCACAGGCGAGTACATTTTCCACCTGAACGGAAATAACGATTTTCAGATTTACGCGAGTAAAGACATGTACCTGTCGCAGATTGAGCGCCTCTCCACACGCGGATTTGACCGGGATGCCACACTCTTTATCAAATTAGAAATCTGTATGGAAGAACTTGGTTGCGATGCCATTCACCACGTGTATTACGAGTACGACCGGGCGGAATTGGAATCGGATGCCAAAAGAGAACTGGGCATTGTGGCCCAATTCCTCCGCGACAATCCTCGCTTGAAAGCCGAAATACAGGGGCATGCAGATATTCGGGGCACACACGAGCACGACGACAAGCTGTCGCGTGATCGGGCTGAGTCGGCCAAGCGTTACCTTGTCGTTCAAGGAATTGCCGAAGGGCGCTTGGCGGCAAAAGGGTTTGGGAAAAGGTTCCCCCTTGAAAAGTGCGACAACAACTGCAAGATCAACGAAGACCACGATCACCACCGGATAAACCGCCGCACGGATATCAAGATTATTTGCCCGGACTGATGTGGGTTTGTGCTCACCGCATAAACTCCCACCCGGTTTTATACTGCCCGTGTTCGGCGCAATAGTCCAAAAATGCCTGGTAAAACTTGTTGTTTCCGATGGTTGCTGAATCACCAATCACCACCAGCATTTTTCTCGCACGGGTCATGGCCACGTTCATACGCCGGTAGTCCTGCAAAAAACCAATCTCGTGTTTGGGATTGGAGCGCACGAGGCTGATGTAGATCACGTCGCGCTCTTGGCCTTGGAAACCGTCAATCGTGTTGATCGTCAGGACGGGTTCCTGATTGAAGTTTTTCTGGTTGGAGGGTTGTGGGCTGGAAGTATGCTTGCGGGTATTTGCCCATTGCCCGAAGTATGGGTCATCCCGAAACATTTGTTCCAGGTAAGTGACTTGCTCCCGATAGGGCGAGAGGATACCTATACTCGGCAAAGCGATTTCACCCGGGCTGTTGCTTTCGTTGTGCGGGAGTTGCGATTGTTCACCGTTCAGGTGGTGCAGCAACTGGAGCAGGTGTTCGCGCACTAGCACGGCCTCTTCGGGGTTGAAGCGGCTCAACGCACGGTGCAGGCTGCCGCTGCTTGCCTGTACGCTCTCATCAAAACCACAGCCAGCAGTGTCAATGAAGGTGACAACTCCACCCCCCTCATCTCCCCCGGCGTGGATGGGGGTGGGGTTGAGCACCCGACTCGCCACACTCTCGTGCGCTACCAGCGCGCCGCCGTAAAAATATTGGTTAGAAAAACCCATAATAGCCCGGTGCATCCGGTATTGTACGGTGAGCAGGTCAACCCGTTCGGGCAGTATCTCGATGCAACGTTCGATGAGGGTAACCGATAGCCCGGCACGGGCGGCATCGAGGTTTTTTACCGTAGGGGGCAGCTGAAACGGGTCGCCGGCGAGTACCACCCGGCTGCACTTGGCGATGGGAATCCAGCAGGCTGGCTCCAGAGACTGGGCGGCCTCGTCAATGATGCAGGTGCGAAACTTGCGCTTGTCCAACAGCGGGTGCGCTGCACCCACGAGCGTACAGGTTATGGCCTGTGCCGAGGTGAGCACTTGGTCCACTAGCCGGTTTTCGAGGTCGTTGGCCCAGGACTCCAGTTCGCGGGCCTGTGTTTTCAAGTGTTCGCGTTCGCGGCGTTCTTCGTGGCCGAAACTGCGTTTGTACCGTCGAGCCTGTCGACGGTATTCGGCAGCCTGAATCTTGACTTTTTTGATGTTTTTACTCTCCGGGTGTTTGGCCAGAATGGCCTCGAGGGTGTGTTCCAGTACGGCTTCGTCCACCCGGCTAATGTTGCCAATGCGTACCACGTTCAACCCGGCTACTGCGAGGCGTTCGGTTAACAAATCAGCAGCGGTATTGCTTGGGGCGGACACCAATACGGTGTTTTCTCGTTGGCAGAGCATCTGGATGGCGGCTACGAGTGTTGTTGTTTTACCGGTACCCGGTGGGCCGTGGATCACGGCAATGTCGCGGTTTTCCACGATGGCCTGTACGGCCGCTTGCTGGGAGGGGTTCAACCCCACCCCTATTCCCTCCCCTGGGGAAGAAGGGGGCGTGCCCTCGGTTCCGGGTAAAAATTCAGATAACGCAAAGGAGTTTTTTTCTACAAATGGGGTTTGCCCCGCTGGGCGCGAGGCTGCCCCCTTTCCCCCTGGCTGAGGGGATGCGGGTGGGGTTGCGAGATCCCGCAATTCCGCCAGCCGGTCGCCTTTTGCAGCAAGCACTTTTTCAAGTGCGCGTTCCATTTCGCGGTAGCTGCGGTCATCGAAGAGCATATCCACGCCGAGCAGGCCGGCGTTGATCCAGTCGGGTACATCGCGGGCGTTCAGGACGATTTTCATCCGGTTGCGCTCGACGTAGTTAATGATGCCCTGTTTTTCGGGTTGCTCGATTTGGGGGGCCTGGGTGAACAGGCTCACCGACTGGCCCGCACGCAACTGGTGCGGTTCGTTTATGCGTGCCGTGCGCTCAACCACGACAAATGCTTTTTCGCCGAGGGCGAAACCGGTTTGCAGCACGTTCAGCGGATACCAAGTGTAGCCCTGTTCGACGCGCTCAGACAGGGGTTTTTCGCGCACAGACTGCAGGAACGAGCGATAGTCCTCCGCCTTTTCTTGTCGGAGCAGATCGAGCAGGCGTTCGTAATGGGCCAGATTTTTTTCAGGCATGGGCGGATGCCTATTCGGTGTCGAACTCGCGGGCGAGTATGCTCAACACTTCCTTCACCGTTTCTTCTTCCAAATCGGTACGGCGCAGGAGTTCCTCTGCGCTCAATTCAAGCACTTGGCGTGCCGTGTCGCAACCGATGTTTTTGAAGGCTTCGATCACCCAGGGTTCGATCTCGTCGCTGAATTCCTCGAGGTCCACGTCGTCAATTTCGAGTTCCTGTTGGTTGTTGCGGTACACGTCTATTTCAAAACCGGTGAGTTTCGTGGCCAGTTTGATGTTAGAACCGCTCTTGCCGATGGCGAGACTTACCTGATCGGCATCGAGATAAACGGCTGCGCGTTTGTGCTCGTGGTCGAGTTCGATGGTCGTGATTTTGGCGGGTGTCAGGCTGCGCTGGATGAACAGCGAGACGTTGGTGGTGTAATTGATG
The DNA here is from genome assembly GCA_046153695.1 of Saprospiraceae bacterium. GTDB lineage: Bacteria > Bacteroidota > Bacteroidia > Chitinophagales > Saprospiraceae > M3007. The sequence continues at coordinate 35,143 of JBJXEZ010000273.1, read as the reverse complement.
ATATCAATATTTTCATTGCGCAGTTCGCGCACGATGCCGTGGATGCGGCTTCCCTTCATACCCACGCAGGCACCCACAGGGTCCACGCGGTCGTCGTGGCTTTCCACAGCCACTTTGGCGCGTTCACCAGGCAAGCGCACGATGTTTTTGATCTCGATGATACCGTCCTCGATTTCGGGCACTTCGGCCTCCATGAGTTTTTGCAGGAAACTCGGATCAGTACGGCTGATCATGATGAATGGGGTATTGTTGCGCATTTCCACCTTTTTGATGATGGCACGCACCATATCGCCTTTGCGGTAGTAATCGCCTTTGATCATCTCGGTGCGGGGCAGCACGAGCTCATTGCCGGTGGCATCGTCCAGCACGAGCATTTCTTTTTTCATAATCTGGTTAACCTCGCCAGTAATCACATCGCCAACGGTTTCGGTGTATTTGCGGAATATCTCGTCTTTTTCGAGTTCCATGATACGCGACACGAGGGTTTGGCGGGCGGCCATAATGGCCCTGCGGCCAAAGTCGTCAATGACCAATTGCTCGTAGCACTCCTCGCCCACTGCAAGGCTCTCGTCCACAAGCCGGGCTTCGGACTCACTGATTTGAGCATTTTCGTCGGTGACCTCACCATCCTGTACCACTTCACGAACGCGCCAGATTTCAAGGTCACCCGTGGTGGTATTGACGATCACGTCGAAGTTTTCGTCGGTGATGTATTTCTTTTTGATGAGGGTGCGGAACACGTCTTCCAGCACGCGCACCATGGTAGGGCGGTCTATGTTTTTTCCGGTCTTGAACTCGGAGAATACATCAACTAAGTTGACCATATTGTACAGTTTTAAGGATTGAGTTGATTTAAAAAGCGGCTTTTACCACGGTTGATTTGATTTGATCGAATGGGATTGCTCGTTCCACGAGCACTTCTTTTTTCTTTTTGCCTTCTTTTTCTACGACGGTTTGCTGGATGAGCACCGCTGTTTCGTTTGCCGATTTCAGGGTTCCGCGCTCACGGGTGTCGTCAAGCAGGGTTACGACCACTGTACGGCCCACGTTTTTGTGGTACTGGCGCAGGAAACGCAGCGGTCGGCCCAATCCGGGGCTGCTGACCTCCAGCACATACTTGGTGCCTGCCCAAACGTTGACATCGAGATGACTTTCGAGGTGGCGGCTGAGTTTTTTACACTTGTCGAAGTCAATGCCAGAGTCACTATCCACAAAAACATACAGTTTGTTTCCGGTATGGAGTTCGATATCCACTGTGAAGCAGTCAGCAAGGGTTTCTTCCGTTGCGTATTTTTCTTCCAAAAGTTGTGCTATGCGTTCGGTCAATTCCATGTTGCAGGGGCAAACAAAAAGGGAACCATTGGTTCCCTCTCGCATTACTGTGATCAGATTTGTGCCGCGAAGGTACGGCGATAATCGTTTTGGCAAACAAAACACGGCCTACATTTTTTCTTCCAAATCGCGCAGCAACAACCGGAGCGCTCCAGCCGAAAGGAACAACTCCACAATACTGATCACCAACGAGGCGATCATCAGCAGCAGGCTGAAGGCAAACAGCACCTTGGCCCAGCCCTGGTAGCCCTCGTAGATAAGAAACATGGTGACCACACAAAACAGGATGCTGGCCACCGCGCCCACTTGCATCCAGCGGATGAGCATGAGCCGGCGGCGCAGGTTGGAGATTTGGGCGATGAGGCTGATATGTTGCTTCTTTTCGTAGTCGGAGTACAGTTTTCGAATCAGGTTGGCAATGGCCAAAAACTTGTTCGTGTATGCCAGCATGAGCAGCGAAATAGCCGGAAAAAGCAGGGCGGGCGTTTGAATGTCGAGTTGCATATGATTTCAAAAATGTGTTGTGACTGCGTTACAATTGATTACCCAGGAGCGGGGCGACAAAAATTGAGGGAGTGCTCAGGAAACTGTGTCAAATCATTGAGCGCAATAATAGCACAGAGAACACCGGGATAAAAACCAGGTACGATGCCGAAATTGCCGGTATCCTCGAGGCGCTGGCCCGGTTGGCACCACACGAAACCGCTCACTATTCGCTAACCCGCGACACCACAGTCCCCTTCCGCAACCGCGTTTCCAGCACATCGCCCGGCTCCACTGCACTGGCATCGGTGAGCGGCTTACCACCGTGCAGCGTCAGGCTGAAACCCCGACGCAACGCAGCATCCGGGTGCAGGGCGGCGCAAAAGGCTGAGGCGCTCTGCAACCGGTCGGCGGCTTGGCGAATACACCTGGTGGTTAGCGTGGGCAAAAGCGTAGCCATGTTTTCTACCGCTTGACGACCCGATCGTACGCGTGAAATGGCAGCCCAACGGACAGCCGATTCCAGGTTGGCCAGATGAATAGCCTCCGTTTTCAGGCACCGCCATGCCGATGCCTGCATCGCCTCGGCAAGGCGCATGATTTTATTTTCAAAAACAAGATTGTGCTGAGCTAGGTAGTCCGCAACGGCTGTTGGCGTTTTCAGAGCGACATGCGCCACCAAGTCCAGCACTGTCTCGTCCGAATCGTGTCCGATTCCCGTCAGCAATGGCAATGGCAGGGCAGCGGCAGTTTTGCAAAGGGCCAGGGAATCAAAGCCGCCGAGGTCGAGTCGGGCACCGCCGCCGCGCAGCACCACTGCACAGTCAAATTGATCCCGTTGGGCAGCCACAGCATCGAGCGCGGCGATCATTTCCGTTTCCAGGTTCGCCCCCTGAACAGCAGTGGCAAAAAGTCGGCAGTGAAACCTGTACCCGAACGGATTCTGAGTCAAGTGCTCCCGGAAGTCCTGAAATCCAGCAGCCCCCTCCGACGTAATTACCGCAACGCGCTGCAGCACCGACGGCAACGGCAGGGCGCGGTTGCGCTCCAACAGGCCAACCAGACGCAGCGACTCAATGGTTTGGCGGCGCTGGAGCTCGATGCGGCCAAACGTGTGAGCCGGGTCGGCATCTGCCACGACCAGGCGAATGCCGTGCCTTTCGTGGTAGTCAACCCGAACGCAAAGGCGTACCTCGCGGCCTTCCCGAAGCACCTCATCCAGCACCGGCCCGACGGACAGCCGCAAACGCTGGTGCTCCCGTTGCCACAAAACGGCTTGCGCTTGTGCCGCCACCGGGCTGTCGGGCTCCGGGCCTTTTTGCACGAGGTCGAGAAACAGGTGCCCGCGGGCGTGGCTGGCCTGTGTTATCTCGGCAGTAATCCAGAGGTTTTCCTGAAAATTCAGGGCCAAAACCTGGCGGATATACGCCTGCAAGTCGAGGAGGGAATAGGTTTGCAACGGCAATGGGTTATTTTACTCCTGTTTCGAGCAGGGTGAGCGTACGATTGTCGGCATCGAAAGCAGCTTCCGTCAGGTATGGGAAAGTAGCCTGGTGGGGGACGTGACCAAAGGGCAGGCCATACGCCACGGGCAAGCCAAGGTTCCCCAACAGATCAACCAGGGTTTCGGGCAGGGTCAAAGAAAAATCGGTGTTTTTGGCTGTGCATTCCGCAAAAACGCCGAGTGCGATGCCCGCAGCCTGCCGTAAATCGGTGGCATGGAGCAGCTGGGTCAACATCCGGTCAATGCGGTAAGGCTGCTCGCCCACATCTTCGATAAACACGATTTTTTGGGCAAAAGTCGGTGCAAACGGCGTACCCGCAAGGGCAGTTAGCAAGGATAGATTTCCGCCCGTGAGTTGGCCCTGTGCCTTGCCCGGCGCAATGGTGTACGGGCGATAGGCTTCGTCGGGCAGCACAGTGTCCGGGCCCGGGGCTTGAATCAGGTAGCCCGCTTGGGGGTCGGTTACCGCTGCGCGGAAATGCTGGAGCGTGTTTTCGGGAAAATCGGCGGCAGCCACCGGGCCGTGAAACGTGACCAGGCCGGTTTTTTGGCCAATGGCCAAATGGAGTGCCGTCACGTCGCTGTATCCTAGGAGCGGTTTGGGGTTACGACGAATCAGGTCGTAGTCCAGCATCGGCAACAGGCGTGTGCAGCCGTAACCACCGCGCACACACCAAACAGCGTCCACCTCAGGGTCGGAAAACGCCCAATGCAAATCTGCCAGCCGGGCAGCATCGTTGCCCGCAAGATGGCCGTGACGGTTCCGCAAGGCAGACCCTTCGCGTACCTGATACCCAAGGGCAGCCAGATTCGCCAAGGCCTTGGCTATTTTTTCGTCGGAAACCGGGCTTGCCGGCGCGATTAATCCAACCGTACCGCCAGGAAGCAGGCGCGACGGCTTGAGGCGGTCGAGCGGCACAAGAGCAGGTGATTCAGCCCTGGCCTGGGGTGTGATAAGTGTGGAAGCGATCAGGGAAAAGCCTGTTTGTTGAATAAAACGGCGACGGAACATAGTGTTAGGTGCGTGTAGCAGGATGCAAACGTAGCGAAGAGATGCCATTTTTCGCACGTTCCTCAGCGCTACGCTTGAAATAAATAACGACGTATGCTTCGAGAGATCGGGTATCAATTATCTTTACTACTGCCTCGGCACTTAAACCAATTATCAAAATTTAGGTTACACCCGTACTTTTACGATCCGGCGGCGAACCCAGCGCCGCACTACTAACATGTTATTTGCAATAGGTACCAAGGTTGTTTTCCGGTTTACGGGTGAACGCGGCGTCATTACGGCACAGCTCGGTGGCGATATGCTGCAAGTACGGCTAGTAAGTGACCCCAGCATGGAGATCCCGGCGTTTGAAGAGGATTTAGTGCGCGACACAGGTGCCGAACCCGTAATGGCCGGTGCACAATTCGTGGTTGGCACGAAAAAAGACCCCGCACCGGCACCGTTGCCCCGGCGGGAAATCAAAGGGCCGCGACCTGTGGCTAACCCGAGGGGAATTGTACTCGCTTTTGAGCCTATGCCAGGCCGTGACGATACCGTGTCGCGCTACAAAGCCTGGCTGCTCAACGAAACTTCGGAGGAGTTTCTGTTCGACATTGAACTGTTCACCGACAACCGCAGTGTGTTCCTGATTGAAGGCAAACTGGCCGCAACTACTGTGTTCGAACTGGACGACATGTTGTACGACGACCTGAGCGACCACGCCGAGGTGGACATTGAAATCCGACGCATCGCCACCGATGGTGTGGAAGCGCCGCTTGTTCGTCAGATAAAAATTCGCCCCAAGCAATTTTTCAACAACCTGCAAAGCACGTCCATCCTGAACGTACTGACACACCAGTTTTTACTGTTCGATTCCTTTGAACAGCCAACCGGCGATAAAAGCGGGTCGGAGCTGCGTGACTATACCAAACAAGCACTTCGGGAAAAACGAGCGGCTAACTCCGACAATGCGGTGTTGTTTCGCGCTTTCGATGTGGAAGAATTCGCCCAGTTCGAACCAGAGATTGACCTGCACATCGAAAACCTGACCAACGGTTTTGCCCGTCTCGACAAGTCTGAGATCGTGCGCATCCAGATGCAGCATTTCCAACGTTTTTTGGAAAAAGCAGTTCGTTTGGGCGTGCCCCGCATTTTTGTCATTCACGGAGTGGGCGAAGGAAAACTTCGGGAAACGATAGCCGACGTGCTCCGCCGAAATCCGCATGTACACCGGTTCAAAAACGAGTTCCACGCCAAGTACGGGTACGGTGCTACCGAGGTCGTTTTTCGGTAAGCAATGCCCTTGAAATAAGTTGCACAGAGGCTCACAGAGTTAGAGCGGATAAAGAGTAAATGTGTTTAGAGCCAAGGTGAAGCAGCACAGTTATTTCTCTGTGCCCTCTCAAACTCTGTGAGCCTCTGTGCTACTTATTTTTGTGTCCTCTCCGAGCGAATACTTCGCCCGTATCGGACAAACAAATAGAGCCGCCCCGGAATCCGGAGCGGCTCTATTTTTATTGGAAAAAACCTCTATCGGCCAAGGGCCACCTGGTAGGCAGCCTGCCCGCTTTCGGTGCGCACCAGCAGCGTATACAGGCCGTCGGCAAAAGCCGACCAGTCCAGTGTGGTCAGTTTCCGGGCTGCCCCTTTCTGCTCTGCAACCAACCTGCCTGTCACATCGTACACCAATAACTGCAGGTCGGAACCCAGCACGTCCGCAGGCAGCGACACATAAAGTACGCCTGTCGTCGGGTTCGGGTACACGGCCACCAGGTCAGCCCAGTCGGGCGTGTCGGTGCCTACCAGATCGTCCACCACATACGGGCCGGCTACTGTAGTGCAGCCTGCCGCATCGGTCACAATCAGTGTGTACGTGCCAGCGCCAACACCCAGCAAGTCTTCGGTAGTGGCCACTGTCTGGCCATCACGCTTCCACTCGTAGGTGTACATGCCCTGGCTACCGGAGGGGCTCACAAGTATTTTCCCGATCCCCTTACTGCCCACATCGTGAGCCAATTCATCCAAACCGACGGTGATCGGGGTGAGGATGGTGACGTTGAAGGAGCAGGAGCCGACGTTACCGCTTTTATCGGTGAACGTGTAGGTCGTGGTGGTAGTGCCTACCGGGAACTGCGAGCCGCTGGGCAGGCCCTCCACAAGATCAAAATTGCCGCCGAGCATCAGGCAATTGTCCGTCGCCACCGGGGCAAGGTATTGAACCGTCCGGTTGTCGGCGCACTGTTGGATGTTCGTTGGGCAAGACACTTCGGGAGCGAGGTTGTCAATGATGGTCACCTGCATGCTCAGGCTGCTGCTGTTGCCCGCCGCATCGTATGCCGTGACGGTCACCGTGTGCGTGCCTAATTGCATGCAGTCGAAGTTAGGCGGAACGATCTCTTCCTCGTCCAGTTCGCAGTTGTCCGTAACTGTCGCGCCGAGGTTTTGCAGCGTCAGGCTGATCACACCGGCAGGGCCGAGAGGCAGGGTAACCGGGCCGCCGGAGACAACCGGAGCTTCAGTGTCACTGGCCGAAATGGTAACAGTCAATTCGGCTTCGCAGCCGTTCTGATCGGTGGCCGTGGCGGTGTGTTGGCCTGCGAGCAGAGCCATGGCGCTTGGGCCTTGCTCGCCGTTGCTCCACGAGACGGACACCGTGCCCGTTCCGCCTGTGGACAGCACGGTTGCGGTTCCGTCGGGCGTGTTCGGGCAGGAGGCATCCGTAGTTCCGACCGGGTCGAGGCTCAGCAATTCGGGCTGGCCCACCGTAGCCGAGGCCGTAAACTGGCAGCCGTTGGCATCGGTCACAACGACCAGATAGGTGCCCGCAGCCAGGTCGGACGCAGTCTGGCCAGTAGCAGCCGTGCTCCACAAGTAGGCAAATGGTGCGGTGCCGCCCTGCGGCGTGGCTGTGGCTGTGCCCGTGGCATCGCCGTGGCACGCCACGTCGGTCGTCGCCGTGCCAGCGGCCAGGTTGCATGCGCCTCCGAATACATTGACAGTTTGAACGGCGGTACAGCCGTTGGCATCGGTGACAGTCACTGTGTAATCGCCAGCCGGCAGACCTGCGATGGTCTGGTTGGTGGAGCCGCCCGTCCAATCGTAGGAATACGGCGGCGTTCCGCCCGTGGGCTGTGCCGAGGCAGTACCATCGCTGCCGCCGAAAAAGGTCGGTGCCGTGCTGGAGGCGTTGGGTGCAACCGAGGTTGGTTCGCCTATGGTTCCGCTGATGCTCGTTGAGCAGCCTGCGGCATCGGTCACAACGACGGTGAACGTACCAGCCGGCAGGTTGCTGGCCATGGGTGTGTTCGCACCGCTGCTCCACTGGTAGCCGAAGGCACCTGTGCCGCCGCTGGCTGATACGCTAAGTGAGCCGTCGGATGCGCCGAAACAAGTGGCATCTGTCTGCCCGTTCAGATCGGCCTCTACCGGGTCATTCTGGGCGACAGTGGCCGCTGCGGTGGCTGTGCAGCCGTTTTGTGTGTTGGTCAGCGTCAGCACGTAGGTGCCCGGCTGGTTGGCCGGAAGCATAGGATTCGTACCCGTGCTGGTGGTAGAACCATCGGGGGCGGTCCATGTATGGTTGAGCATTGCCGGGTCAATATTCGACGATCCTGTGAGGTTGACCGGCGTTAGGTTGCAGTCCAAATTGCCAGCCACACTGAGCCCGGCGGTCGGGGCTTGGCCATCGGACGTCACCTGTATCTGCGCCGCGTCGGTGCAGCCGTTGGCGGAGTTGGTAGCTACCAGCGTGTATGTGCCAGCGGCATTCACCTCCGGTTGCAGGGTATTGGCTCCGCTCGTGATATTTCCGCCGTTGGTGGCCGTCCACTGGTAGGTGTATGTGCCTGCCGGGGCTGTGTTTTGCCCCTGAAGGACGACTGTGGATACCACACAGGTAAGCGGGTTGGGCGCAGCAATACCCAGGTCGGGGGCAGTCACGTCCTCGCCAACAGTGATTTCGGTGCTGGCTGTGCAGCCGTTTTCGGTGTTTGCGGCCAGCAGTGTATAGGTGCCTGGAGCGTCAATTTCGGGCTGCAACGTGGTTTGCCCGCCGACAAAATTGCCGCCGTTGGAGGCCGTCCACTGGTAGGTGAACGTACCGGAAGTCGAAGCATTTTGCGCTTGCAAAAACTGTTGGGTGTTTGTGCAGGTGAATATCGGGGCGGCAGAAACACTGACAAGCGGTTGTTCAGTATTCTGGCCGACCAACGCGATATCGGTGGCTGTGCAGCCGTTTTCGGGATTAGACAGCCACAACTGGTACGTCCCGGGTTGGTTCACCATAGGCGTGGGCGAGTCCGCTCCGCTCACGATGTTGCCGTCGGCTGTTGTCCAGATGTAGGTCAGCGCCGGGTCGTTGGTGGATCCGTTGGCGTTGAGCAGCACAGCGGTATTGGTGCAGGTGATCGCATTGGGCGCGTTGGCGATTGCGATGATGGCATCGGTGTCAGCATCCACCAGCACGGAGTCGGTATCCGTACAGCCATTTTTCGGGTTGACGATGGAGAGAAAATACCATCCTGGGGCATTGACCGTGGGCATCGGGGTGTTTTCCCCGCTCACGATGTTACCGCCGGGGGAGGTCGTCCAGGTATAGGTCAGGTTGGTGTTGGAGGTGTCTTCTGTAGCAACTAAAGGCACAAGCGGAAGGATGCACGACACGTCTGCCGGAGGCGCGATCTCGGCCACGGGCGGGATATTGTCGTAGGCTACCACCACAGTGTCGTACCGGATGCACTGGTTGACGATGTTGGTTACCTTGAGGATGTAGGTGCCCACGGTACCAGCCAGCGCTATGATGCTGTCCTGACCGGACAGGATATTGCCGTCAGACGTGGTCCATGCATGGCGAAAATCGGTTCCTTTGGACGACCCTAATCCATTGAGGTCAGAGTCGAACCGAACGCAGGTGATGGCGTTGGCGTTGGCATCGGCCTTGGGCAGGATGGTGTCGGCTACCACTTGGCGTTCGGCCTCGGCGGTACAGCCGGTGGCATTGTCGGTGACTAAAAGGGTATAGGTACCGGAGGCGTTGACCTGGGCGTTCTTGGCATTTGCTCCGGCGACGATATTTCCGCCGTTGGTGGCCGTCCACTGGTAGGTAAAGTTGCCGCCAGGCGTGCTGCCGCCGTTGAGTGTGATTTGTTTGATCGCGCAGTTAAGATTTACGGGGGCCGTGATCCAGGCGGAAAGTTGACTGGGTGCCTCAAGTACCACTGTAGTGGCGGTAGCGGTGCAGTTTTGGAAATTGGGGTCGTTCAGCGTGACCACGAGGGTGTAGGTGCCCGGGGCGTTCACGACGGGGTGCAGGGTGTTTTCGCCGGAGACGATATTGCCGTCGGGCGTGCTCCACTGGTAGGTAATGTCTGGCCCAACGGAAGAACCTTCGCCACTGAGTGTGATTTCAAAATCTTCGCAATGGTGGAGAGAAGGGGCCGGTTCGGCAATAGCCTCTACCTCGGTCATGTATACAGTCATTTCGTCCTCCGATTTGCACAATGGACCGAAGTAGAGGTCGTCTATGGCGTTAGCATTCAAACTAAAAACAGAACCGACTTGCTCTATGGACAGGTTGGCTATCAGGTTGGAGCCGCTGTTCCAGGTCATGCCGAAGTATCCCCAATTACAGCCACCGGGAGGAATGCGGGTTAGCATAGTGCCATTAATGCCATACCGTATAGCGCCTTTGAACTGTAGACGGGTGGCCCAGCCGGAAAAAAAGTACTCGGTATTGGGTTCCACAGGTATACTTTGTGCCCATATTACCTGGTCAACTTTACTGGAGCTGGTTGCCAGCATTAAGAAACCGTCGGGCGTATGATCCTCGCAGTTGGGGTATGCCGGGTTGGCATCTGGTAATTTGCCCAATACGTCGTACCGGTCCGAAAGCGTCAGGTCGCCAGGGCTGTGTTTAAGGCCGGAAGTAAACCCAACGTTTCCATCTTCGAACGTCGGATTGGTAATCAGGTTGATCAAAGAATCGAAACTCCAGACGATGAACTTGAACGTAGTCGTCTCATGAACAGTCACACTGGGCGTGGCGTTGTTTGGCGGCACGGTGAACCCTTCCCAATGGAAACTATTCGGTGAGGAAAACAAATCGTTGTTGTTTTTGACAACAATCCCGAAAAGTTGGAGAACGACTTGATCCTGGTTGCAGAAGTATCGGTCGGGGCCGGCTCCCGCCTCAAAGGGGCAAGGGGAAAAAGAACTTTCAGCCTGTGGTAGCGCCTTGGTCTTGTCAAAATGAAGGTTTTGCCCCAGAGCGGTGTTAATTGTGGTAAATACCAACAGGATAAACAGCGCAAGGCTGCTGCGGAGTAGAGAATGTTTTTTCATGCGCAATCGAGTTTTTGAACTGTTTTGAAAACATAGCATTTACTGAAACGGACGCAATATCTCCGTTTTGTAGAATACAAATGTGCGCATTTGCTTTCTTTTATTTCACATTTTTATGTGTGGAAAATAGAATCTATTTTTCAGCAACACATTTGTTACCAAGGAACGTGGACGAAATAAGGTACCAACTTTGGGGAGCTGGTTTGATCCCTGTTGAGGCGCGAGAAGGGCGCTTAGTGGGGCTAAGTAACCGCCGAGCAATGAAAACAGGGGCCAAACAAGGCCGCCAAAGTTGGTACCTTATTTCGTCCACGTTCCTTAGTCTCGTCGGGATTCTCCCGCCCGTCAAGTACCCAGAGAGGAGTACGGCACCGTCCGCACTGCGCCCATCTTCACCGGCGAACGCCTGTGGCTTCCAGCGTCAGACCGACCGAAAGCACGCCAGGCAACGGGTTGCTGCGGGTAAACTGCTCTAAAGTGATCGTGTATTCTCCCCGTTGATTGAAAAATGCGCGTTCCTGGAGTACTACCTGCAACCGGCAATTGCCGCCGGAGCACTTGCCCAACGGCTGGCCTTCCGGGCTGAACAAGTCGAACGATTTTTGTTTGCCAAGGCGCTTGCCGTCGGGGAAACGGGTGTGCAATTTTAGGTACATGTTTTGGGTGGAAAACGTGTCGGCGTACTCGAATTCGAGGTACATATTGTAGGTTTCCAGCGTGTCCTCGATCGTAAACCGGAAATCAAGCGTATCAGCATAAGCCCACTGGCCGCCAGCGATGGGTTTGTTTTCTTCAAAAAAATAGCCCGGGCCGCACGCGGCAAAAACGGTGAATAAAAGTACCGGCAAAGCCGCGGTGGTATTTTTTTTGATAGTCATGGCACTGCTTCAGTTTTTGATGAACGCTGCAAGATCGGGATGTTTTTTGGTCAAACCTGCTGCCTCCGAACGGGAAATCCGTACGCCATCCACATAAGCAGCCACCAGCGCATCGGGGAAACCCTGGCCCTGCAATGCCCGCCTGTGGGCAGCTGCTTCGGCAAAGGTCGGGAAAAAGCCCGTCGAATACCGGTAAGAACCAGACTCCGGTTCGCTCTCGATCATCAGATCGGGGAACATGGCCAGCGCGTCGTTGGTCACGACCTGACGGGCAGCTACGGCCTCCACCCGGTAAACCAGATATTCGAACCTGTCTTCCATCGGAATGGAACCGGCCACGGCCAGTTCTTGCGGTACGATCTGCCGTTGTACGGTCAGATCCAAGGTCAGTGGCTCCAGAGGCGAGGCCAGCCAAATTTCAACGCGGCGGTTGAGGCGTTGCCCGGTCGGGTTGGGCAGGGTATTTAGCACGTTGCGAGCTACGGGATACGCCGAACCGAAACTTTTCAGGGAAATATTGCGGGCTGGTATGCCCTGCGCAGTCAGCGCCTTGCCCACAATTTCGGCGCGTTTGATGCCGTAGTACAGATCAAATTTGGCCGGCCCGGTCTCATGGGTATGTACGCATACCTGTACCGTTGCTTCAGGAAAAAGCCGGGCCAGTCGGGCCGCTTCGGCTATGGATTTTCGGTTGTCCTCATTCAATACGTCATTGTCAGTGTTGTAGTACAACACGGGCATGGTAGCACTTTGCGGCGGCTTGATGTCGGGTTGACTGGCGGCAGTAGCGTTATTTGATTTTTTGGAAACCTCCACAAACAGCGCCCTTTCAGCAAACTGTTCCGCTTGACCAACGTTAAAATAGGCCATGTACACATCGCGTTGGCCGTAGCTCTCAAGGCGGTCGGAGGCGAAAAACGCCGAAAGGCCGTCCTGCGAGAGCCGAAAAAATGCGTCGTCGCCGGGCGAGTTGACCGGCGTGCCGAGGTTAACAGGGAGCGACCAGGTTTGGGTATTTTTATCAAAAACGGATTTGTACACGTCCAAGCCGCCCATGCCGTTGGTGTGGTTGCTGCTGAAATACAGCGTGCGCCCGTCTCGGGCGAGAAAGGGCGTGGTCTCATCGTAGGGTGAGTTGATAGCCGGGCCGAGAGTGTGCGGCTCGGCCCAGCCACTGTCCGTACGCACCGCGTAGTACAAGTCGAGGCCGCCCTGGCCCCCGGCGCGGCGGCTGGCAAAAAGCAGCAGGCTGTCGGTGGCGAGAAAGGGTGCAGAGTCGCCTTCTTCGGGCGACATGGGGCTGGCGAAGGCCGGGTTGGTGACGGCGTTGCGGCCAGCGGTATCGGACAGAATTTCGCCGCTGAACTGGGTAAAACCGCGGAAGAAGTAGAGAATTTGGCCGTCAGCGCTGAAGTCGAGTGCTACTTCAAATCGGGGCGTATTGAGCAGGTCGCCGAGTAGTGTGGCGTAGTTCCAGCCGCTGTTCGTCCGGTTGGAAAAAAACATATCGCTGCACCAGCGGCCGGTTTCCATGTCTTCGTAGCCTTGGTCGTTTCGGCGTCCGCCGGTACAGTTTTCGCGGGCGGCGGAGAAATAAATGCGTCCGGGGTGGTTCACCGAGGGCAGGGGGGCGAACTCGTCGCCGGCAGTGTTCACGCGGTCACCGAGGTTTTCGGTCAGTGCCACGTCAGGGTTTGGGCGAATGCCCAGCCCGCTAACGCAACGACGGATATTATCCAAAGCATTGGCTCGATACGGGTGCTTGTCGCCCGCTGCTCGGAGGAAACCCTTATACGCGGCGATGGCCCGCTCGAATTCGGACTGGCCGTGCAGGGTACGGGCGAAGTGGTAGTGGGCATCGGGGTCGGCACCGGTCGGGTTTGCCTGAATTACAAACTCGAGGTACTGTCGAGCCTTGTCGGCCTGGTGGAGATGGTAACTACAGATGCCGAGTTTGGTGAGAACACCGAGGTCGCCGGGCTTGTCTTGTTGGTACTGGCCCAATGTGGCAGCCGCTTCGGTCCATTGGCGGTTGGCAAACTGTTTTTCGCCGGAACGCTTGAGGTCGGCGGCTTTTTGGGCCGACAGGGCAGCGGGAACCGCGAGGAGGAGGAGGAGGAGGGCGATGAGCCGGGTGTGGAAACGGGTGATCTTTGACATAATCGGCGGCGTTTGGACGGTTTTGTATCATTCAGCCCATCTTGCCTGAAGGTTTATACTGGCAAATAGTCCATTGCGGGTTCCATTACAAAAATAGCAGGGCCCGGGGCAAAATCGCAGGCACTGGCTAACAGTTGCCAGCCTTCTATTGTGCGGCTGCAAAGAAAAGCAAAATAGATAACACCGCTACACCACCGCACGACACCGTACTTTTGTCGCGCTAAAACGCAAACCCGATCATGTCTGCTATCCGCGAAACAAACTTCCAACTGCCTGGCCAAACGGCCTTTTACCGCGGTAAAGTCCGCGACGTGTACACCGTGGGCGACCGCCTCATCATGGTCGCCTCCGACCGTATTTCGGCATTCGACCATGTGCTGCCCCGCGCCATCCCGTACAAAGGCGCTGTGCTGAACCAGATCGCTGAACACTTCCTCGAAGCTACGCGCGACATCTGCCCCAACTGGCTCATTGAAGCACCCGATCCCAACGTGGCTATCGGCCACCGCTGCGAACCGCTGCGGGTAGAGATGGTTATCCGAGGCTATTTGGCTGGCCATGCAGCCCGCACGTATGCGACTGGAGGGCGCATGCTATGCGGTGTTCCACTGCCCGACGGGCTGTGCGAAAGTGACCCGTTCCCGGAGCCAATCATTACACCGACGACTAAAGCCGATGCAGGCCACGATCAGGATATTTCCCGCGAAGAAATAATTGAACAGGGAATCGTGCCAGCCGAAGACTACGCACAAATGGAAACATACACCCGGGCCTTGTTCCGCAGGGGCACTGAAATGGCCGCCCGTCAAGGCCTTATTTTGGTGGACACGAAGTACGAGTTTGGCAAAAGGAACGGCCAGATCCTGCTCATGGACGAGATACACACACCTGACAGTTCGCGCTATTTTTATGTCGACGGCTACGCCGAGCGCCAGGCAAGCGGTGAACGGCAGCGCCAGTTGAGCAAAGAGTTTGTGCGCGAATGGCTCATTGCTAACGGCTTTCAGGGTAAGGACGGCCAGCGTATGCCCGATATGCCCGACGCTTTCGTGATGGAGATTACTGAACGCTACATCGAACTTTTTGAGCGGGTGACCGGGCGGGCCTTTGAAAAGGAAACTTCGGACGATCCACTGGCCCGAATAGAAAAAAATATCCTGCGGGCTTTTCAACGGGCATAGCCGAACTGATTCTAAGAGCCTGCCCGCCGATACCCCCAGTTCACCAACCACACACCGCCAATAGTGATGCACATACCGGCTATTTCCCATGCACTCAGTTGCTCACCGAGAAACAACCAGCCGAGCAAAATCGCTACGGTGGGGTTAATATAGGTGTACAACGATGACACCGTAGCGCTCAGGTGTTGCAAGACAAACATATACAGGCTGAACGCCAGTGCGGAACCGATCAGAGTAAGGTACACCACCGCTGCCCAGCCTTCGGGGGTATGGATAATGGTGTGCGAGCGGTCGAACAGAGCGCTTATCACAAAGCCGCCTAATCCGCCCGCAGTAATTTGAAGCCCGGCGTTGAGTATGGGCGATACGCGAGAATCATTCCAGCGCTTGGCCATGACGGTGCCCAGCGACCAGGTGAAACAAGAACCGAAACAGGCGAGTATGCCCAAACGGTAGTCCGGATGCAGAAAATCGGCCCATCCGTGGTGAAAGATGAGCCCCAAGCCACCAAAACCGAGCAATACGCCGCCTATGGTGGGCCAATTTATTCGCTCGGCACCTTTCCAGCACAAGTTGATCAGCACGACTACCACGGGAGTCAGCGACCCAATAACTGCAGCCAACCCCGACGACACATGCTGCATGCCCCATGTGATGAAGCCGTTGCCACCTGTGATCGTACACAGTCCGGTGAGGCTTTGCAGCAGTAGGTACCGGCGATTTATGACAGCGCCGGGTTGCCAATTTTGCTCTGTTTGGGGAGCCTTTGCAGCCCGGGCGCGCATGGATACGAACACCCAAACGAGCAGGAGCAAGCCTGCTACTGTTTGTCGAATGCCGACCAACATTAGGGGCGGGAAATCACGGATAGCAAATTTTATGGCCGTATAGGTCGTACCCCAGATAATGCAAATTGCGGCCAGTGCGAGGTAGGCACGGACATGTTGGTGCTGTGGCATGTTTAAAGACGATTGTTTAGGAACGCAACTCCTTTAATTCCCGCTCCAGCGCCCGCACTTTTTTCTGAATATCGGGAAGGCTTTTGAACACGACGTAGGCACGCACGAAGTCGTTGTAGCCGATGGCCGGCGTACCGAACAGGGCCTGGTTTGGCTCCCGTACAGAAGAAGCGATGCCACTCTGTGCCTGCACGCGGGTACCGTCGGCAATAATCAGGTGGCCGGCGATGCCCGTCTGGCCGCCAAGTTGTACGTTTTCACCGATTTTGGTGCTTCCGGCCACACCTACCTGGGCAGCCATAACGGAATTTCTTCCCACCTCTACATTGTGGGCAATGTGAACGAGGTTGTCAATTTTGACCCCGTCGCGCAGGATGGTGCTGCCGAGCGCGGCTCGGTCAATACAGGCGTTGGCACCCACCTCGACGTAGTTTTCCAGAATAACATTCCCGACGTGCGGTACTTTTTTCCACGAATTATCGGGCTGCGGAGCGAAGCCGAAGCCATCCGCTCCGATCACAGCATTAGCATGCACCACGCAATTGTCACCAATGATACAGTTGTGCATCACACGCACACCCGGGTAAAACTTGCAGTTGTTCCCAATTCGTACGTTTCTGCCGATAAAGATCTGGGGGTAAATCGTGCAATTGTCGCCGATCACGGCACCGGCCTCCACTACACTAAAAGCACCAATGGCGCTATGCGTGCCGACCTGTGCGCTTGCGTGTACACTGGCATTGCTGTCAATTTGAGGCGGAATGCCGTTTGGCGAAACGATGTCGTTGAAAATTTCCAACAAAAAAGCCAAACTGCTGCGCACATCCTCAACCCGAATTAGTGTGGCAGAAACGGGTTGACCCGGCTGAAACGACTGGTTGACCAACAATATGGATGCCTTGGTGGAGTACGCGTAGGACTCGTACTTGGGATTGTCCAGAAAAGCGAAATCGCCCGTCTGGGCCTCTTCGATTCGCGCTGGCTGCCGGACAGTGGCGTTGGGGTCACCCTCAAGGGTGCCGTTGAGTAGATTGGCAAGTTGTGCGGCCGTAATGTCCATGCCGGAAGCGAACTGGGCGTATGATGAAAAAAAATACGGGATGCTCGGAAAAGCCCGGCAAATGTACGCAATAAGTCCAATGTCGGCTACCGGCAAGTGGATTACGAGTGAACTGTCGCCTTTTTGGCTTTCTTGGGTCCGACGCGCGGTTTTGTTTTGATTTTTTTGTCAATTGCTTTTTTCCGCTGCTTTGCCTTTGGCAAATCCTGGCCCTCGAATATCTGAACAGCCAGAGGCGCAAGCCTGATGGTAATCGAATGTACCTGCCCGTGCGAAGCCTTTTTTTCGGCTTTCAGTTCGGCGTTAAGCAATCCGCTTCCACCAAACCGGGCATCATCGCTGTTGAGCAACTCGCGCCATGTACCACCGTAAGGTACGCCGAGGGTATAGTTGTCCAACGTACCGGTTTTGAAATGACAAACAACCAACAGCACCTTGTCTGTGGCGCGGCCTTTTCGCAAGTAGGCGAGCACACAGTTTTCGGTGTCGTCGCCGCCGATCCAGATATAGCCTTCCGGCGAAAAGGCGTGCCACCACAGGGCCGGGTGCTCGGAGTAAAGGCGGTTGAGCGCCTGTACCCATAGCTGACATCCTTTGTGAAAATCGTATTGAAGCAGTTCCCACACAACACCCCTGTCGTGGCTCCACTCTGTGGTTTGGCCAAATTCGCCGCCCATAAACAGGATGTGCGAACCAGGGTGCGTCCATTGGAAACCGAACAGGGTCCGCAGGTTGGCGAACTTGTCCCACTCGCTGCCGGGCATTTTATACAGCAGGGAGGCTTTCATATGTACGACTTCGTCGTGACTAAGCGGCAACATGAACCGCTCTGAAAAGGCATAGACCATCGAGAACGTAACCTCACTTTGGTGCCAACGGCGGAATACCGGCGGGCGCTTGAAATAGTTGAGCGTGTCGTGCATCCAGCCCATCATCCATTTTTGGCCAAAACCAAGGCCGCCCTCCCAGGTAGGTTTGCTCACGCCGGGGAAAGCCGTGCTTTCCTCGGCGATCGTCTCGATGCCGGGAAAATTTTTGTAGGCCGCCTCGTTGAAGTCGCGCAGGAAAGAAATGGCTTCCAGGTTTTCGCGTCCACCGTGAATATTGGGTATCCACTCACCCTCTTTACGCGAGTAATCGTGGTAGAGCATGGAGGCCACCGCATCCACACGCAGGCCGTCAATGTGGTATTTGTCCAGCCAAAACAAGGCGTTGGAAATTAAGAAGGAACGCACCTCGTTTCGGCCGTAGTCAAACACATAGCTGTTCCAATCAGGATGGAAACCGCGCCGCATATCGGCGTACTCGTACAGGTGAGAGCCATCAAACAGGTACAAGCCGTGGATGTCGCCAGGAAAGTGCGAGGGCACCCAGTCGAGGATCACACCGAGATCGGCCTGATGGCAAACGTCTACGAAGTGCATGAAATCCTCCGGCAGCCCAAATCGGCCAGATGGAGCAAAAAAGCCCGTGATCTGGTAACCCCAGGAAGGAAAGTAGGGGTGCTCCATTACGGGCATGAGCTCGATGTGGGTGAAGCCCATGTCCTTGGCGTAAGGCACAAGATGGTCGGCCAGTTCACGGAAATTGAAAGAGCGGTTGCCGTCTTCCGGCATTTTTTTCCACGAACCGGGATGTACTTCGTAAACCGACCAAGGCTGGGGCTTGCCCGCCCGGCTCAGGCGTTTATCGAGCCACGGTTTATCGTTCCAGTCGTAGCCTTCCATATCCCACACAATGGAAGCGGTTTGCGGGGGCGTTTCCCAACGCATCGCATACGGGTCGCCTTTGTCGAGGCCCTTGCCGTTTTGCATAGTCACATGGTACTTGTACACCGTGCCCTTGCCGATCCCGGGTATAAATCCCTCCCAAATTCCGCTTTTGTCCCAACGGGGCAGCAACACATGGGCTTTTGGATTCCAGTCGTTGAAGGTGCCTGTTACGGATACTTTTCGGGCATGGGGTGCCCATACGGCGAAATAGACACCCTGTTCGCCTTCGCATTCGACAAGGTGGCTGCCCAGTTTTTGGTACAACCTGAAATGTTTACCGCCCTGAAACAGGGAAATGTCGAAGTCCGACAAAAGGGAAAAAGCCTTGACTGTCTGCATGGTAACACAGGTTGGGTAAAAGACCGCGGCCAGATAGCCCAGTCGTTTTTTTGAACGGTCAAAAGTAAAACCTTGACATTCAATTCAAGGCTAATAAAAAGAATAAACATACCCTTGGCACAATTCTTGGTTTGGAGCTACTGTCAACCAATCTTCATTCTAATCCGAAACAATCTTCTAAGATGGACGTCATTTACATCCTGCAACGATTTCCGATCCTCGCCACCTTATCACCAGATGAATTGCGCGAACTGGCCCAAGTGGCCGAAGTTCGAACAGCCTACAAACACGGTTACATCTACCTGGCCGACGAACCGAGCGATTATATCTGCCTGCTTTTGCAGGGCACGATCAAGATCGGCATTTACTCGCCCGATGGACGCGAGATCATCAAAAACATCCAGCATCCGCTCTCCGTGTTCGGCGAGCTAGGCCTTACGGGCGAGACCCGCCGGGCTGAATTCGCCAGTGCCATGAACCAGGATGTTCGGTACTGCGTCATCCGGGTGGCCGATTTCAAACAGTTTATGGAACGGAATTTCGCCCTTTCACAAGCAGTCATGCTGTACCTTGGCGAGCGTTTGCGCCGCGCCGAGCGCCAGTGGGAGTCGCTGATCCTGAAAGACGTGCGCACCCGTATCGTGGAATTCTTGAAAGAAAGCGCCGGCGAGCGCGGTCGCCAGGTAGGCTTCGAAACCCTGGTCAAACACGGCCTTACCCAACAGGACATTGCCAATCTCGTGGGTGCCAGCCGCCAAACTGTGACGGCTATCCTGAACGAATTGCGCAAATCCAACCTCATTCATTTCAACAGAAACTCGATCCTGATCCGGGATTTGGATAAGTTGAATTGAGTAATTACCGGTATTAGAGCGTGTTTAAAATTTAGTCGCCGGGCTGCAAGCGGCACTAAATTTCAAACACACTCTTAAACAGAACTAGTCCGCAAAAAAAATGGTGCTGCTAATAACGCCGGGGGGGCTTGATCCCTTCCGGCGTTTGTTTTATCGCACGATAATCTCGTCAGCAAAAATCCAGCAGGGGTTTCCGTTACAACCGTGCCAGCCCGGGCAAACACCCGTGTTGGCAGCAGAAACTCGTACAAATTTGGCTCGCTGAGCCGTTTTAAGGACGACCTCTACCGTTTTGGTCGCCTTTTTCCCGTCGGGCACGACTTCGATTTTTTCGGTATGCACCCGCCGGAAATGCACGCCTTCTGTGGAAACCTCGAATATGACTTCTTTTGGAAAAAACACCCACGACTGCTGGTCTTGCAAAAATGAAACGCTGATGCCAGAGCAGGAATCGCCCTGCACCCGCACGGTAGCCAACAGGTCATTCCCCTGAAAACCAAGCCAGTTGTAACGATAGTCCAATTCACCTACCCGGCGATTGGTCAGTTCGTTCGGATCACCCTTAGCGTAGGTAGCAGAAGCGGGCTTGTTCAGCCGGGGTGCATGCGCCCGGCCATGAGCAGCGGCGCGTTGTTTTTCCAAAAACGTCGTGAAATCTGCCATGTACGCTTCCGGCGAATACCGGTTTTCGTGCAGGTTTGCGAAGCCCGCGGCCTTACACCCGTCCACAAACAATTGCAAACCGCGCAGGTATTGATCGGGCGGGTCGGCAAGGATTTCCGCGAGCGAGAGACTGTCCACTTTCGCGCGTTCGGCGAGGGCAAAACGGATGGGCAGCCAGGCTGCCAGCAAGCGACGTTGACGCATAGTGTCGCCGTTCAGCAGGGTTTCGGCATGGCGAAGACTCAGGTAGTGCTGGCGTAGCATGCTGTCGTGCAGGAAGCGTTCGTTTTGCGGCACGTCGTATATCCACAAGTGGTTTCCGGCGGCTTGCAGGTTGGTAGTCAGGTCGTGAATGTAACGCCAGACTGCTGGTTGGGCACTGCCGTAGTAGCCCTTGCCGAAGTCAGTCAGAATGGAATCCATATCGGCCTCGGGGTTCCACATAAGTTTGGCCAGCAGGTAGGCCCGCATATCCGAGAACTCGGACCGGTCGCCACCGGAACCTTGCTCGAACAGCATCCGGGTGCCATTTTTTTTGAAAAGGCGGATATTGGGTTGCAGGGTGTGCCAATTGGGAAACGGGCTGACATAACTGCGAAACTGCACCACATAGTCCCAGATCATCAGGTTGTCGGTGAGGTTGGCCCATTCTTCCACGTCGCGGGCAAAGTCGCTACAGCCCTCCGTGATGGGCTGCCCCCGATTGCACTCGATGCTGCACAGGCAAATACTGACGTTGGGCGCGGGCCGAATACCCTTGGGTGCCCGGCGGGTGTACTGGTACGCGAGGGTGCTGATCGTTTTGTCGGGGAAATCGGCAGCCACAGCATTCACGAAGGCCAGCAGCGTGCCGGCAGGACTGCCGTACCGGTCATCGGAAGCGGCGCAGCGCGGGCATTTGCAGGAATCGTAGTTATCGTCCTGACTGACCGACCAATATTGGGCTCCGGGTTTCGCTCGCATTTTTTCCCGAAGTGAGGCCACCACGATCTGGCGCACGGTGTCGTTGCTCAGGCACAACTGGCCCGACGAGCGCTGCGCTCCGTTCCACGCGAAGTACTCCGGGTGTTCCGCGAAGTATCGTTCGGCTGGGCACAAGACGTGAAACGTATGGACGAACAGGCCCCATTCCTGCTCCTTGTCGCGGCGGGTTTTCAGGCGGTGCCAGCGTGCCCAAGCCTCGTCGAAGGCCGGTTGGTAATGCAACTCGCGGTACGGAAAAGCCGGTTTTTGCAGGACGGGCGGTACTACGGGCAGTTTCAGCGTGTGCAACAGAGGCAACAACGAATCTTGCGGACTGAATTTGCGGCAGCCGAGCCGCTCGAGCAGGTCGTACACGCCGTACTCCGTGCCCATTTCACCGCCGCCCGCGATGTGGAATACATTGTTTTTGCTTTGCAAAAAGTAGGCATCGTCGGGCAAATCTGGTGTTTTTTCCAAACCGAGCGAAGCCAGGGCGTGGTGTTGGCCTATTACAATGAGCGGCTGCCCCGGCTCCCATTTGCCTGCTACAGTGCTGGCTGTTTCGATAACTGCCGCCCGCTGCACCGTTATTTGTTTTAAATAATGATGCAGTACTTCGGCTGCGCGAACCTCGGCAGGTGCGGGCCGTGCAGGCAGCCAAATGACGGGTGTTTGGGCAGCAGCCCGAAAAACACAAAATAGAGCAAGCGAAAAAATAGTGACCGGGTGCATGGGCAAGTGGCTTTGTCCCGCAAAACAAGTGCTTTTTCAAAGAAAAGTACGTACCTGTAAAGAACGTAACCCTACATTAGCGCCCGACAAACAGGTTCGCCATGATAAAAATGATCTCCCTCATCCTCGGCGGCGGTGCCGGCTCCCGCCTTTTCCCCCTGACGGAAAAACGCTCCAAACCCGCCGTGCCCATCGGCGGCAAGTACCGCCTTATTGACATACCGATTTCCAACTGCATCAACTCCGGTGTGAAGCGCATGTTTGTGCTCACGCAGTACAATTCCGCCTCCCTGAACGCCCACATCAAAAACGCGTACAACTTCGACCATTTTACCCACGGATTCGTGGATATTCTGGCTGCCGAACAGACCCCCGGCAACGATACCTGGTTTCAGGGCACTGCCGATGCCGTACGCCAGAGCCGACAACACTACGAGCGGCAGGACTTCGACTATGTGCTCATCCTGTCGGGCGACCAGCTCTACCACATGGATTTCGAGGAAATGGTGCTCAACCATATTGAGCGCCAGGCGGATCTGACCATTGCCTGCCTGCCGGTCACGGCCCGCGATGCCACGGGGTTTGGAATAATGAAAGTAGACGAGCAGGGGTACATCCCGCGGTTTGTAGAAAAACCCAAGTCCGATCTGCTGCCCGACTGGGTGAGCGAAGTCAGTTCTATGCACCAAAAACGCGGGCGCGTGTACATGGCCTCCATGGGCATCTACATTTTCAACCGCAAAGCACTGAGCGATTTGTTCGACCAGCACCCCGAGGCCACGGATTTCGGCAAAGAAATCATACCCGCTGCTATCAACAGCGGGCGCAAAGTGGCTGGCTACCAGTATGACGGGTATTGGACCGACATTGGTACCATCCGCTCGTTTTTCGAGGCCAACATTGAGCTGACCGACCACATCCCGTCTTTCAACCTGTTCGACAATCGCCGCATGATCTACACCCGTGGCCGTATGCTGCCTCCGGCCAAATTTCACGGCGGCACCAGGGTCAACCGCGCCCTCATCGCCGAAGGTTCCATCATTCATGCCGATTTGATTGACAGCGCTATAATCGGCATTCGTTCCCGTATTGGTGAAAATACCGTTATCAAAGAAGCCATTGTCATGGGCAACGATCACTACCAGACCTTGCAGGAAATAGCCCTAAATCCCGACCAGATTCCGAAAGGTGTAGGAGCCAATTGCCACATTGAGCACGCCATTCTCGACAAGGACTGCTGCATTGGCAGCAATGTGATCATCAAGGGAGGCGACCACCTGCCCGACACCGATGCCGATGCTTTTTGCATCCGCGACGGCATCGTGGTGGTAAAAAAAGGCGCCGTGATCCCTGACGGCACCCGAATCATGTAATTTTTCAACCACTTCGCGAAATGTACGCATACCTCAAAGGCAGCATTACCTACCGTTCTGCGTCCAATCTCACCCTTGAGGTAGGCGGTGTGGGCTATTTCCTGAGTATCCCGTTGAGCACCTACACCGCGCTGGAGGGCAAGGAGAGCGCTACGGTGTACACCCATTTCCACGTCACCGAAGACGCGCAGGCGCTCTACGGTTTTTCTACACAGGTCGAACGAAATATGTTTGCGCAGCTCATCAGTGTGACTGGTGTCGGCCCCACCTCGGCACTGTTGCTGTTGTCGGCCATGTCTGTGGATGAGATTCGTTCGGCCATTATCGGCGAACAGGCGCATGTGTTGCAGCGTGCCAAAGGCATTGGCCCGAAGGCTTCCAAACAGATTATTCTCGACCTGAAAAATCGCCTCGCCAAGGAATCGCCCGATGGCCCTGTGCTCCTGCCCATGACCGACAATGTTGCAAGAGATGAAGCCCTGAATGCCCTCATGGCCTTGGGGATCAACCGCATAGCCGGGCAAAAGGCACTGAATCAGGTGTTCAAGGAGCAGCCTGGTGCCGTGAAAGTGGAGGATTTGATCAAGGCGGCGCTGCGGTTGTTGCACTGAGGATGAATTTACACCCAGCGGGTAGTTATCACAGCCTTCCAATCTCCTCCGAACCCAAACCGGTGAACCGAACGATTTTTTCTATCGGCTCGCCTTCAGATTTCATTTGGCGGGCGATTTCTATACTTCGCTCAGCCTTCCCCTCATCAAATGAAGTATCCACCACATTTTTCAAATCCCGGTAATACTTCAGGCTCTCTTCGTATTTGGCTTTGTCATCGGAGGTGAATTTGGCGATCTCGGCGGCTTCGAACAATTTCTGGAAAACACGCTCCTGCAACGCAGGAGGTCGGTTTTGCAAATAGGGGAGTTGTTGCAGCACGTACATCCACTTGTCAAAGTTGTTTTGCAGGTCTGCTTCCGACTTACTGAAATTGGGCATCTCCAAGTAGATAAAGGTCAGTTTGTCATAAAATACCCGGCACTTGTGGTCTTTCAGTTGCACCTCATGGCGCACCTCCCGTTCCGCCGCATCTTCCGAAAAGGTGAAGTCCAGAATGCCGACCATGTACACGGCAGCCAACTGGTAGTTCCAGTCGCCTTTTTTGGCCTGTTCCTGAATGGGGAACGAGGCGTAGTACACGCTTCGGTCCTTGAAAAAATTCTGCTTGGCTTTTTGCATTTCCACGATGAACCGCTCGCCGTTTTCGCCGATGCAGTACAGGTCGAAAATTGCCTTTCGGTCTGCTTCCGTGTTGCCGAGTTGCTCGGTACGGGCGTAGGTCAGGTCTTGTATCCGGTGTTTGCCGGGCAATACCTGATTCAAAAAGTCAATCAGAAGGTCCTTGTTCGGCTCGGAGCCGAACAATTTTTTGAAGCCAAAATCCGTAAACGGGTTTATATACTTGTCCTGGAGCACCATGCAAGGGTGTTTTGGTGGCAAAAGTAGCGAAAAATGGAGCCGTGCCGAGTGCTATTTGTGCTTGTTGTTTACAGAGTTCCGGTCAGAGACCGGCTGACACCACGCATCGCGTCTCAGACGCTCGCGAGCCTCGTCGATCTTTTATAGTTGCAGAACAGTTGCCCTGGCGGGGAAATCCACGGGCATCCGCAAATCCATGTACGCCGCGTTGCCATTGTTACTGCGCCTGAGTTACTGCTTCCGTAGCGGAGGCGGCACATCTTTCTTCGGCAACGACTTGACCGACTTACCTGCTGAAATCGGGGAATTGAAAAAATTGACCTTCTTGAGTTTAAGCGGCAATCCCATCCCTGAAGCCGAGCGGGAGCGCATCCGGCGCTTGATGCCTGCGGGGTGTAAGGTTTATTTTTGAATGAAGCGCGAAACGAAACGTCGGAAGGGTTTCAAACCCTTCCGACGTTGTCATCCGCCACCTTCACCGACCTTCCAGCCGCGCCAGCCGCTCTTCCAGCATTTTGCGGTAGCTCGTTTTCAGGTCGTCGGGCAGAAACGAGCGTTCCAGCAGGTCGAACCAAACCGGACGGGCAGCGGCCAGTTTGTCCAATGTTTTTTGGGCAGCAGCGGGCAGCAGCGCGAGCCTTTCAAAAGCAAAATAGTCCACCAATTCGCGGCGGCGGAACTCCTTGCGCTTCCCGGCAAGCATCAGCGCCAGTTCGTCGTCGGCCTTGCCGAGCGCGAGCGTCGTGTTCAGCAAATCGTAGGCGGGCGAGAACTCGGTGCGGTGGTCGCGGGTGAGCAGCGAAAAGTTTTTCAGGTGCATGTCCTCGTTGCCCGTCAGGAAGCAGAACAGGATGAGGCGGAAGAATTTGAGTTTTTCCAAAGCCGGGAACGTGCAGTGCGCCTCGATGAGCCGAATCATTTTTTCGGTCGTGAAATCGTACTTCGTCTCGCGGCTCAGCCCGGCCAGTTGGGCAAAATCTTCCATCGCCACTTTCTCCGTTTTGCCGATGCGGTCAAAACGCTGCACCACATAACTCAAGCTGCCATCGCAGCACCAAATCAGCCCATGCCATGGCGTTTCGATGCCGCAGGCGGCGGCCATGCGCATGGTCAAGTCCTCATTTTCGGGCAGGCATCGGTAGGTGTCGCTCTGGGGCTTGATGATGTACCGCCCGCCCGTGTCTGTCAACTCGAACAGGGCTGCCTTCGGGTTGAGCCTTGCGCTCAACTTGGGCTGAACGCCTTGAATGGACATCCGGCGCATCCGGCCAGCGGCTTCCGCCCGCTGTTCTTGGGCGGAGTAGGGCAAATCTTTGAGCGCGAACAATTGGCGGTGGATGCGCCGCAACCCCTCCGGGCTGTACCGCTCGGTGCCGCAAGGCTGGTAGGTGAGTGGACATTTATTCATGGTCGTCGACAGGGAAAACAGTAACGGCACCGACCAAATCGCCGCCTGTGGCGAGCAGTTGGCTGAAAAAATCGTTTCGGTCTATTTTCAGGCTGCGCACCAGCCCTTCCAGCATAACGCCCTCCGGCAGCACACCCTCGAAGTAGGGCGGAAAACGGTCAAACGTGAACGATCTGGCCGCCACGGGCATGGTCAGCGACACGGGCTGGCCCGCGTACTCTGGGGCGTAGTCGAAGCGGTAGGCCTGCCGGGCTCCCACCTCGGCGAGCGTTCCGGCAAAAACATCGTGGACAAACACGGCGGCTTTTCTCATGGCTCAGGCTGTGTTGTTTCGCCCTCAAACAAGTGCATCAGGGGGCTGGCGAACTGGATTTTGATGTTCAGGACGTGCAGCACTTTCAGCACCGTGTCCATCTGGACGCTGGCCTTGCCGTGCTCCATGTCATAGAGCGCAGTCTTGCCCACGCCCGCCAGCCGGGCGCAGTCTTCCCGCGACATACCGCTTTTTTTGCGATGGAACAACACCATAAGGGCAAAATCTTGAATCTCCATTTTTACTGCTTTGGCGGCAAAAATAGCACATTTTTTTGCCAATAGAAATTTGTTTGGGTTTTGTTCGGGCAAAAATGCTGCTATGGCGGTAGATTCCTTTCCCATTGAAGGTTCGACTCCAAGTCGAACCTCCAATGGATCGGGTAGCTACCCCTCTTCCACTTCAGCCTTCAAATCCGCCCCATCCGCGTTTCCATTCTTGCCACTATGTAGCGCCCATCTTACCCGCCCTCCAACCGCGCCAGCCGCTCTTCCAGCATGTTGCGGTAGGCGGTTCTCAGGTCGTCCGACAACAACACTGCCTAATCTTCACCTGCGCAGCAGGCTTTTTTCGGTGGATTTTTTGCAAAATATTCTTGAGAATCGCCTCTGGCAAGCCAGCATGTGCAGCGAAAGTTGCAAAATCGGATAGCGCCGTCGGGAAATATTGTCGCGAGCCCCGTGGAGGCAACTCAATCATTCAACTTCAACACTTTCAAAAACGCCTCCTGCGGCACCTCAACATTGCCGAACTGTTTCATGCGTTTTTTGCCCTCTTTTTGTTTTTCCAGCAGTTTGCGTTTGCGGCTGATGTCGCCGCCGTAGCACTTGGCTGTCACGTCTTTGCGCAAGGCGCTGATTGTTTCGCGGGCGATGACCTTTTGGCCTATGGAGGCTTGGATGGCGATTTGGAATTGTTGGCGCGGCAGGAGGTCTTTCAGTTTTTCGCACATCCTGCGGCCCATGTATTCTGCTTTGGAGCGGTGTACGAGCGCACTGAGCGCGTCCACTTGTTCGCCATTGAGTTTGATGTCGAGTTTGATCAGGTCAGTTTCCCGGTAGTCAAGGATGTGGTAGTCGAACGAGGCATAACCGCGGGTAGAAGATTTGAGTTTGTCGTAGAAATCGAACACAATCTCGGCCAGCGGCATGTGAAAGGTCATTTCGAGCCGGGTGGGAGTCAGGTAGGTTTGTTTTTGGAGGATACCACGCTTGTCCAGGCAGAGGTTCATGATGTTACCGATGTACTCCGGCTTGGTGATTATTTGGGCGAAAATGTACGGCTCTTCTACGGACTTGAGGTGGTTGGGGTCAGGCAGTTCGGCGGGTTGGCGCACGTCGAAACGCTTGTCTTTCAAGTCGGTGGCGAAGTAGGGTACGTTGGGCACCGTAGTGATGATGTCCTGGTCGAACTCGCGCTGGAGGCGCTCCTGCACGATTTCGAGGTGGAGCATGCCGAGAAAGCCGCACCGGAATCCGAAGCCGAGTGCGGCAGAAGTTTCCGGTTCAAACACAAGGGAGGCGTCGTTCAGTTGGAGTTTTTCGAGGGAGTCGCGCAGGTCTTCAAAGTCGTCGTTATCCAGGGGATAAAGGCCGGCAAATACCATTGGTTTTACTTCCTCGAAACCCTTGACGGGTGTGCTGCACGGGCGCGCGAATTGGGTGATGGTGTCGCCGACTTTGATTTCGCGGCTGACCTTGATACCGGTAATAACGTATCCAACATTGCCCGCCTTGAGCTCGCCGGTGTCCTGCAAGCCCATGCGCAGGATACCGACTTCTTCGGCCACTACTTCTTTCCCCGTAGCCATGAATTTTATCTTGTCGCCCTTGCGCAGCGTGCCGTTCATCAGGCGTACATAAGCGACGACCCCCCGGTAGGAATTGAACATGGAGTCGAAGATCATCGTTTGCAGCGGAGCTTCGATATCGCCCTTGGGGGCCGGTATCCGGTCCACAACGGCTGCAAGGATTTCTTCGATACCAATGCCTGTGCGGCCCGAGGCGGAGATGATCTCCTCGCGTTGGCAACCGATGAGGTCAATTATCTGGTCTTGTACTTCCTCGACATTGGCGCTTTCCATATCCACCTTATTCACGATCGGGATGATCTCGAGGTTATGATCCACGGCGAGGTAGAGGTTGCTGATCGTTTGGGCCTGAATACCTTGCGAGGCATCCACGAGCAACAAAGCGCCCTCGCAGGCGGCAATGGCCCGACTGACTTCGTAGGAAAAGTCCACGTGGCCAGGCGTGTCAATCAGGTTAAAAATATACTCCTCCCCATTGGCCGGGTGGATGTAACGCATCTGGATAGCGTGGCTTTTGATGGTGATGCCGCGCTCGCGCTCGTGATCCATGTTGTCCAATGCCTGGTCCTGCATATCCCGCTTGCTGATGGTTTTTGTGAATTCCAGCAGCCGGTCGGCAAGCGTGCTTTTGCCGTGGTCAATGTGTGCGATGATGCAAAAATTGCGGATATGTTGCATTTGATTGATTCGATTAACCTGAATTGATTGGAAAAATGGGGCGCAAAGGTAGTTTTTTTCCGGTAGGCGGCGGTTGTTACGAGGACACCAGCATAGTTTTTTTTTGCCTTGGTTTTCTTGCAGGCGGCACACCCGGAGTGACATGCAGCGGGGTGTTTTTTGAAAAAAAATAGTCCGCAACAAAGGCCTTGACAGATGACCGTTCTACCTTTGAACGGCAAAAAGAAACGAACAATGGCAATATTACAACAAGCAGAAGCCCTGCGTCTCCGGTTGTCGGCGGGCGAAAAAGCGCTTAGAGCGTGTTTATATTTCAGTCACCGGGCTGCAAGCCGCAAATTTTGCTTCATGCTGCGTTGAAGTTTTCGCCATAGAAAAACACTATGCCTGCAAATTTCGCCTTGCCTGAATCAAAATTCGCTCGCTTTCGCCTCGGCACTGAAATTTAAACACGCGCTAAATTATAAACACGCGCTTACTCACTCCTTTTCCAACGACTTGATCAACGTGCCCGTCTTCATGCGCGGCTCAAAGTAGGTGCTTTTCGGTGGCAATATCTTGCCCGCGTCGGCAATGCACATCATGTCGCTGAACGAGACAGGGTACAGCACAAACCCCATCCGGTTGGGGTCGTTTCGCACGGCCTTGCGGATGCCTTGCAAGCCTTTGTTTCCCTCCACATAGGTGACCCTCGTGTCGGTGCGCAGGTCCTGAATGCCCAGTATGTCGTGCAAGACCAATTCGTTGAGCAGGCTTACGTCGAGCAGCACGGGCAACGATTGTTGGGTAAGGCGGAACGACTCCAGCGATTCAGGCCGCCAATGCAGGCGGTACCAATGCTCGCGAAAGAGCATTTTGATCTCGAA
Source organism: Saprospiraceae bacterium (assembly GCA_046153695.1). GTDB lineage: Bacteria > Bacteroidota > Bacteroidia > Chitinophagales > Saprospiraceae > M3007. The sequence goes on along the minus strand of JBJXEZ010000273.1, from coordinate 5,012 downwards.
CTTCCTTCGTGGTTTGCGCGGGTGTTCTACATGCTGAATGGTAAAGACCTTGGCCAAACGGCCAAAAAACTGCTCCGGGCTGATTTGGTTTAGACCCTCAACAACGCGGTTGTAATCCAGGATATCCAACTGGTCTGTGGCGAAATAAGCAGCAAACAAGTTGTCGAAGTCGAGGTCGGGGTGCTCGGGCTTGAACTGGTTGTGCAACAAAGCCAGGGTACTCGTCCGGTGGTGGCCGTCGGCAATATACACATTGGGCACATGCTGCTGAAACAGCGCCTGCAAGTGCCGAACGGCTTCGGGGTCGGCTACTGACCAGGCGCGGTGCGTTTGACCGTCAGAGGCAAACCGTATCTCGTAGAGCAGATTACGGGCAGTGGCGTGATCGCGCATCCAGGCGTTGATCGGAGCAACCGGAGGGAACGTAAGCAGTACGGGCTTGAGCACAGAACGCCAGCGCAAGAGCAAGTCTTTCTGCTTGATTTCGCGCTCACTGAGGGTTTTTTCGTGTTTTTTTACTTTTCCTAGAAAAAAGTCCTGGACGTCGTTCACAGCGACCAGCCCGATGTGGCTCCGGTGTGCGCCCTCAATTTGGTAAATAAAAATGGCTTCGCTGTCGGTCTGCATCAGGAGCCGGTTGCGCTGGTAGTCCAAAAACGCGTTTTTTGCCTCCGAGCAGAAAATGTCAGGCGAAGGGATTTTATTGAAAATTGGAAAGGAGGCCCGAAAGGGCTTGATATGCATGGTGGTAGCTGGTTAGGGAGGTAAAAGTAGCGGCAATCCTATTTTTTTACGGCCAGTAGCCAGGAAATTTTCATTTTTGGCGGTCAATTTGCCGCTCCAGTCTCCTACACCGTTTTTTTTATGAAGTTTTACTCCGTATCCGTCGTCATTTTACTGCTCTTGTCGAGCACCGGGCCGCTTGTCGCACAGTCTGTCGGCGAGCTCAAAGCACGTCTGAACCGAGCGCAAACCAAGCCCGAACGCCTTCAGGTGAGTTACGATCTTGCTCAGGCGCTCATGACAGGCCGCAAATATGCCGAAGCCGCCTCAAACGCTTACACTGCCCATGAAATCGCTGTTCTGTTGGGCGAAAAACGCATGGCATCCGATGCCGTGCTCCTCAGCGGGGAAGCGCAATACCGGGCAAAACGCTACCCGGATGCTGTAACGCGGTTTGTCGAAGCCTGGAACACCGCCCGAAATTACGGCCACCGCGACGTGGCGCTGCAGGCTGCCGAACGCCTGCTAACCATCAACAAGGAACAACGCAACCTTTCCGAGGCGCTGAAATGGAGTCAGGAAATGATCGGCTATTTGCAAGAGAACAGCGGGCGTTCCTCCGGCAGTGGCGACGTGGCGCGGCGTTTGGAAAAACAAATTTCTGCCCTGGAAGCCGAGAACCGCGAACTGCGCGAACAACTTGCACAAGCCACTGGCCAAACAGCCGTTTTGGAAACCAATTTCAAGGAGCAAATCCAGCAAGTAGAAGCATTTTCACAAGAAGAGGTGAGCAAGCGCGACGCGACCATTTCCCAGATTTCGACCGAAAAAGATTCGGTCGAACGGGTAAAACGCCGGGAATTGGAAAAAATGAACAAGCAGCAGATGCTCGATTCTATCATCAAAGTGCAACTGGAACGCGACGTACAGACCCAAAAGGCCATCTCGGCCGAGATAGACGCAGCCCGGCAAAAGTCCGAGTCGGCACGGAATTTCCTCGTTATGGTTTCTTTGCTCATCCTGGTCATAGCCGCGCTGTTTTTCCTGCTTTTCCGCTCCAAACAACGCACCGCCAACGACCTCTCCCATAAAAACAAGATTATCGAAGACGAGCAAAAACGAAGCGACGAGCTCTTGCTCAACATCCTCCCCCTGGCCATCGCCCAAGAGCTCAAGACCAAGAAAAAAGTGGCCGCTCAGAAGTACGACGATGCCACAGTCATGTTTATTGACTTCACGGGCTTCACCCAATTGTCTGAATTGTTAAGTCCGGAGCAATTGGTGGCGGAACTGGACTACTGCTTCACCAATTTCGACCGCATTATCGCTAAATACCGAATCGAAAAAATCAAAACCGTTGGCGATGCTTATATCTGCGCCAGTGGCCTGTCAGACAAAAACGCCAGCCCGACCGATATGGTCAAGGCAGCCTTGCAGATTCAGGACTTTCTACTACACCTCAAAGCCGAGCGTATGAGCCAGGGCATGCCTTGCTTCGAAGCCCGTATCGGTATTCATACCGGTCCTGTTGTGGCGGGGGTAGTCGGCGAAAAAAAGTTTGCGTACGACATCTGGGGCGACTCCGTGAACACCGCAGCTCGTATGGAAGAAGCCTGTGCGCCGGGCCGCGTCAATGTCAGCGAAGACACCTACTGGAAAGCAAAATATGAGTTCGAATGGCAGCCCCGTGGCAAAGTGGCCGCCAAAAACAAGGGTATGATGGAGATGTACTATGTTACCTCCGTACTCGGTTCCAAGTGGTGAAACTTATCACAAAAAGACCACCCTGCCCGGTGAACCTGCCCGGTTCTATTCGGTTTTAAGTGGTATGACAAGCTATTCCATTACCACCCGACACAAAGGCAATATGGCCTTTGAAACCGAAATCGGCAACCACAAAGTTGTCATGGACACCCTGCCTGACATCGGCGGCGACGACAGCGGGGCTTCGCCAAAAAAACTGCTGCTCGGCACATTAGCGGCCTGTACCGGCATAGACGTGGTTTCCTTGCTGAACAAGATGCGGGCACCGTTTTCTGATTTTGAAATCCTCACCGAAACCGACTTGACGGATGAACACCCAAGGGTTTTCAAAACAATCCGGATCACCTATCGAATCCGTGTAGCCGATGAGCACCGCGAGAAGGTGGAAAAGGCAGTGGACATGTCGCTGAATAAATACTGCGGGATATCGGCTATGCTGAACAAAAACAGCCCGATGGAACATCAGATCGAGTATTTACGCGAATAATGGAATGTATCTGGGCAAGTGTGAATGGTTCTCGGGCCTATTGACTTTCAAGGCCGGTTGATTTCAACCTGTTTTTCGCGTTTTTTATTAAAAACGAAGCCGTGTCCTTCTCCAAAAAAAAGGGCGCAGAGTTGAGATCACCTATATGCTATCCGCTCTGCGCCCTTTTGACTGATTAGAATTGATCAGTCAGTCAGTACTACCCGCTTGACTGCGCTGGCGCTTGCGCTGCGGACGTTCAATGTGTAAATCCCTGCTGAAGCGCCCGCTTCGCGCAGGCTCACCGAAATCTTTTGATTGTCCATCAACGCCACTTGGCGTACCAAAACCGCCTGCCCTAAGTCGTTGTAAACCGAAATAGTCGCCCCATCGCGAGCAAAGTCGGACAAGTCAATCCAAATCAAGTCCGTAGTCGGATTGGGCATTACATACACCGTATTCAGTATGGGCGCCCTATGCAGTTGCCCATTTTGTGGTCGCCCACCGTTCTCCATACCCTCGGTACGGTTTTCTGTTTCCTGCGGTCCGTAAGTCGTACCCAGTACCGTGATCACCTGCATAGTTGTAGCGTTATTTCCGCACAAGTCGTCGGCCCGCCAGGTACGGGTGATGGTGAAGTTGGCCGCGCAGCCACTACCAGTGGCCACCTGGCCCAAGTACGTGATATGGACGTAGCCGCCGCAAGCATCTGTAGCCGTTGGCGTGCCCAGCGGAGGCACAGGTGCCGTGCAAGAAATGGTAAGTGCTGCCGGAACGGAAGTAAATACCGGCACTCCACTGTCTGTCACCTGAATGGTTTGAGTAGCCACCGTGCTGTTTCCGCATACATCGGTGGCACGCCAGGTGCGTTTGATCTGGTAACTGGCGGGGCAAGTACCGCTGACAGTCGTTTGCCCGAGATACGTTACTAAGACCGCGCCCGTGCAGGCATCCGATGCCGAGGCCGAGCCGACAGTCGGTATCGGGTCTGTACATCCAATGGTCACATTGGCAGGCAGGACGGTGAAAACAGGCTTGCCGTTGTCCACCACGGTGATGCGCTGCGAAATGCTGCGCGTATTGCCGCAGTTGTCGGCGGCGATCCAGCGGCGGATGAGCGTGTAAGCGTTCGGGCAGGCACCATCGGTTTGCGTCTGGCCATTATATGTGATGGCCACCGAGGTATCGCAGTTGTCCGTGGCCGTGGGTGCGGCTGCCGCCGGAATAGCGTTGCACTGCACGGTAACATTGGCTGGCGTGCTGGTGAAGTTGGGCAGTTGCGTGTCCGTCACCACAATCCGTTGGGTGGCGGTCTTGGTGTTGCCACAGGCATCCGTGGCCGTCCACTGGCGGGTGAGGGTATACTTGTCGGTACACAGGATATTGGACACCGTTTGGCCGTTGTACGCGATGCTTGCCGAACCGCCACAGCCATCACTGGCCGATGGGTTACCCACGGCGGGGATGCTGTTGCATTGTACGGTCACATTGGTTGGCACCGAGGTAAACACGGGCATCACGTTGTCGAACACAGTTATGACCTGCGTGCAGGTGGCGGTCAGGCCGCCAGAATCCGTGGCCCGATAGGTGCGGGTAACGGTTTTTCGATTGACGCAGGTTTGGTTGCTTGTCGCGTCGCCGTCGTGTGAAATGGTCGGCGTTCCACAATTGTCTGATGCGGTAGGCGCGGCTAGGTTGACAGGCGGTACCTGACTGGAACAGGTGACGTTAACGGGGCCAGGACAGGCGATTGTAGGAGGCAGGTTGACAGCGACCGTCACCGTGTGCGTATCCGTTCCTTGGCAGCCATTCGCATCCGTGACGGTGACGGTGTACGTCGTGGTCGTGGTGATGTTGGTGAATATGGCCGTTTGGCCGCTACCCCCGCTGTTCGACCAGGCGTAGGTCGTGTATCCCGCGCCCGCGTCGAGTGTTGCGCTGCCGCCGCTGCACACGGCCGTCGGGCCGGTGATCGTCGGGGAGAGGTTGGTATTAATGTTCACCGTGTGGGTATCGCTGCCCGTGCAGCCGTTGGCATCGGTCACCGTCACCGTGTAGG